>NZ_JAHYSG010000020.1 GCF_022095675.1 Dactylosporangium sp. AC04546
GCGGCGGGGTGGCGGGCGGCGCACGAGTTGCTCGGCGGGGCCGAGCCGCCCACCGCGGTCGTCTGCGGCGACGACCGGCTGGCAGCCGGTGTCCTGCGCGCCGCGCACGAGCGCGGGCTGCGGGTGCCGAAGGACCTGTCCGTCGCCGGGTTCGACACCGCGGGCCTGGGCGCGTTCACCCGGCCGGAGCTCACCGTCGTGCGGCACCGGTGGGCCGACCTCGGCCACCGCGCGGCGACGGTGCTGCTGGACCTGCTCGGCGGCGCACCCGGGGTACCGCCGAGGATCGAGCTCCCGGCGGACCTCGTCATCCGCGACTCGACCGGCCCGGTGAAGGGGGTGGTGGCCCGCGTCGGGAGCTGATGAGATGTGGGCTGTGACGGGGGAGGAGTACGCCGACTTCGCGGTGCGCGAGGCGCGCGGGGTGTCGCCGGTCTACGAGCGGCTGTGCCTGGCGATCGCCCGCGACGCGGAGATCCTGGCGCTGCTGGCGACCGTGCCGGCGCAGAAGCGCCAGCCGAACCTGCTCCTGGGTGTCGTGCGGCTGCTCGGCGGTACCGTCGAGAGTCCCGAGGCATTTCATGACTTCACGGTCGCGAACTGGCCGGCGGTCGAGGCGGGGCTGCGCGGCCGCGCCACGCAGACCAACGAGGCCGGGCGGTGCGCGCTGCTGCTGCCCGTGCTCGCCGGGCTGCCGCAGCCGCTGGCGCTGCTCGAGGTCGGCTGCGCCGCCGGGCTGGGGCTGTACCCGGACCGGTACGCGTACCGGTACCGTGGCCGCCGCGTCGGCACCGGCGAGCCGGTCCTCGACTGCGACCTCACCGGCGCCGAACCGCCCGCCCGCCGGCCGGAGGTCGCGTGGCGGGCCGGCCTGGACCTCAACCCGCTCGACGTCACCGACCCCGCCGACCTCGCCTGGCTGGAGGCGCTGATCTGGCCGGAGCACCAGCACCGCCGCGACCGCCTGCGCGCCGCGGCGGCGATCGTGGCCGCGGACCCGCCGCTGCTCGTCCGCGGCGATCTCGTCGACGACCTGGCGGCCCTGGCCGCGCGGGCCCCGGCCGGCGCGACGCTGGTCGTGTTCCACACGTCGGTGCTGTACCAGGTGCCGCCCGCCCGCCGCGCGGCGTTCGCCGGCCTGGTGCGGTCGCTGCCGGGCCACTGGATCTCGGTCGAGGCGCCCGACGTCCTGCCGCTGGGCGACCTGCCGGCGCCGCCGGACGGCGCGCTGCACAACGTCCTCGCCCTCGACGGCCGCCCGCTGGCCTGGACCCGCGGCCACGGCCAGGGCATGGTGTGGATGTAGCCGTGCGGACGAGACGGCGGGATGCGACCACCCGTGGACGCTGGCCGAGATCCGCTCCGGCGCGGTCGTGGACGGGCTGCGGTGCTTCGACTTCCGCGGCTCCGCCGCGCGGCGCTGCGGCGCGTGCGGTGGACCCTCGCACGTGGCTCCTGCCTGACGTGGCGGCGGCGCTCGTCGAGGCCGGGACGCCTCAGCGGGGCTCGAGCACCACGATCGCGGTCGCTGCCGGGCGCAGGGCCGCGTACGCGTCGAGCTTCGCGTCGACCTCGCGCCAGCGTTGCCACAGCTCGGTGCGCTCGTCTCCCACGGCGGCCCGGGCGCGGACCGGGCGGGGTGCCCGGCCGCTGAGCTGGACGGTGGCGTCCGGCTGGGCCTGGAGGTTGAGCCACCAGACCGGCTCGCCGGCGCCCCAGCCGTTCATGGCCAGCATGTGCAGGTTCGGGCCGTCCTCGAGGTAGGCGAGGATCACGCTGCGCGGCTTGCCGCTGCGGCGGCCGGACGCGGTCAGGCGCAGGGCGCCCCAGCGGCCGGGCCGCGGCCGCCACAGCCCAAGCCGGCCGCCGCTGCACCGGTGGATGGCGCGGTGGATTCGCCAGGCCGACCGGACGATCCACCGCGCGGGAACGCTTGCCGCCTTCGCCACCCACCCAATGTCGCCGATGGCGGCTGTGGCGACGCTGAGCGGCGCGTCAGGCGCTGAAGTGCCGCCGGCTCGCCGGCAGGGCGAGCAGCCCGGCGCCGGCGGCGACGACCGCGAGGAACACCAGCGACGCCGACTCGCCGAACACGATCAGCTTCACCAGGCTGAACGCCGTCTGCGCGCCGAGCAGGGCCAGCGCGACCCGCAGCGCACGGCCGCCGCGGCCGAGCCGCAGGGCGGTGCCGACGCAGGCCAGCGACATCAGCACCGCCCAGGCGGCGACGGCATAGTCCCTGCCCGACATCGGCATGGTGAGGGAGAAGGCGATCGACGCGACGAGCTGGAACGCGCCCAGCGGGACCAGCAGCAACAGCTGGGCCAGGCGGACCGTGATCGGGACGCGCCGGCGGGTGGTGACGGGCGCGACGGTTTCGGTGATGGTCATCGGGTACCTCCGGGAAGACGTGATGTTCGACGCCGACGATCGTGCGGTGCGCGGCCGGTCGGGCGCGTCGACCCGAGGGCGGAAACCACGGCTCAGCCCTGGGGCTGACGACAACCGGGCCCGCCCCGCCCTACCGTGACGACGTGCCCACCGCCGTCTCCCGGCGGCCGCGGTCCGCGACGGTGGACCGGGTCGCCGCCGCCGTCCTCGTCGTCGTCGCGCTCGCGCAGGTGCTCGTGTTCCTGCCGATCGCCCCGCCGCTCATCGGCGCGCTGGTCGCCGTGTGCGCCACCGCGCCGATCGCCTGGCGCCGCAGCCAGCCCGTGGCGGCCGCGCTGGTCGGCTCGGCCGTGTGGCTGGTGCCGACCGACGGCTTCGTCCTCGTCGGCTACATCGCGGCGTTCCTGCTGTTCTCCGCGGTCACCGCCGAGGTGCCGGACCCGCAGCTGGCCGCCGCGATCGTGCTCATCGGCACGGTGTTCTCCATCATCGGCACCGCGGAGCAGCCCGCCCACGCCGGCGACTTCGTCGGCGCGGTGGTGGGCGTGCTGGCGCCGGCCGCGGTCGGCGTCGTCGTGCGCCGGCAGCGGCGCCGGCAACGGCGGCTGGAGGAGCTCGCGGCGCATCTGGAGCGCGAGCGGGACCGCCGGGAGCGGGCCGCGGTGGCCGACGAGCGGGTCCGCATCGCCCGCGAGCTGCACGACCTCGTCGCCCACGCGATCAGCGTCATCGCCCTGCAGGCCGACGCCGGCGAGGCCGCCCTCGAGCGCGATCCGGACCTCGCCCGCCGGCCCCTCGCCACGATCCGGGACAGCGCCGGGCAGGCGCTCACCGAGATGCGCCGGCTGCTCGGCGTGCTGCGCGCCGACGAGGCCGACGCCGGCCTCGAGCCGCTGCCGGGGCTGGTCCGCCTGCCCGCGCTGCTGGACCGGGCCCGCGACGGCGGTCAGGCGGTCGAGCTGGCGGTGGACGGCACACCGGTGGCGCTGCCGCCGAGTCTTGACCTGTCGGCCTATCGCATCGTGCAGGAGGCGCTGACCAACGCGGTCAAGCACGCGCCCGGCGCGCCGGTGACGGTGGGGCTGCGGTGGTGTCCCGATGCGCTGGAGATCGACGTGTGCGACCGCGGGCCGGGTGCCCACGGTGTGCCCTCGCCGGACGCGCACGGCCTCGTCGGGATGCGTGAGCGGGTGCGGATCCACGGCGGCGAGCTGCGGGCCGGCAACGAGGCCGCCGGAGGATTCGCGGTCCGGGCCCGGCTGCCGATCGGGGCCGCATGACCACCGTGCTCGTCGCGGACGACCAGGACGTCGTCCGCTCGGGGCTGCGGCTCATCCTCGAGGTCGCGGGCCTCGACGTCGTCGCCGAGGCCGAGGACGGGGCGCAGGCCGTGGCCGTCGCGGAGCGGCTGCGTCCGGACGTCGCGCTCATGGACGTGCGCATGCCCGGCACCGACGGCATCGCGGCGACCCGGCGGATCGTAGGGGCCGGCCTCGACACGCGGGTGCTCATCCTCACCACGTTCGACCTCGACGAGCACGTCTTCGCCGCGCTGCGGGCCGGCGCCAGCGGGTTCCTGCTCAAGGACGTCGGCCGCCACCAGCTGGTCGAGGCCGTGCGCACGGTGGCGGCCGGCGAGGCCCTGTTCGCCCCGTCGGTGCTGCGCCGCCTGGTCGACCACTACGTCGCCCGCCCGGCCCTCCCGGCGGCGTCGGCCGGCTTGCCGGGCCTCACCGCCCGCGAGCGCGAGATCCTCGGGCTCATCGGCCGCGGCCGGTCCAACACCGACATCGCGGCCGAGCTGGTGATCTCGATGGCGACAGTGAAGACCCACGTGCGCCACCTGCTGCAGAAGCTCGCGTTACGCGACCGCGCGCAGGCCGTCGTCCTGGCCTACGAGTCGGGCCTGGTCGTCCCCGGTTCCCCGCCGCCGCCGTAGGCGCCCATCCCGGTCCCGGTCGGGATCGCTCCCAGTTTCTGTGAAGCGGATAAGTCAACTTGACTGCGACCAGGCGGGCTCGTAACGTGACCGCTACTTAATCGCTTGAGTTGATCGCGATCGTTCCGCTGTCCCGTGGGCGCCGACGGGACGGCGGGCCACACCCCGCCCGCTCGATCAGGAAAGCGAAGGACACCGATGGGCAAGACACCCCGCCGATGGTTTGCCGTGCTCGTGGCCGTGCTCGCGGCCGCGGCCGGGGCGGTCGTCGTGCTGGCCGGGCCGCAACCGGCCGGCGCCGCGACCGCCTTCGTGCAGCGCTGCGGCATCCGCTTCTGCCTCAACGGCAAGCCGTTCTACTTCGCCGGCACCAACACCTACGACGTGTTCACGTACGGGTCCGGCTCGGGCGACACCGAGACGCAGTACATGGACAAGGCCAAGATCGACGCGCATCTGGCGAACCTCGCCGCCGACAACGTCACCGTGCTGCGGCTGTGGATGTTCAGCCACGAGAGCTGGCACGGCTTCGAGACCGCGAAGGGGATCTACAACGAGCAGCAGTTCGCGCAGTTCGACTACATCATCGAGTCGGCGCGGGCGCACAACATCCGGCTGATCCCGGTCTTCGAGAACTACTGGGAGGCCTACGGCGGGATCGACACACGGCTGCAGTGGGAGGGACTGTCCGGCGGGCAGCCGGCCCGCGGGCAGTTCTTCAACAAGCAGAAGTGCCCGGGATGCTTCACCTCGTACAAGAACTACGTCTCGTACGCGCTGAACCGCACCAACCACTACAGCGGCGTCATGTACAAGGACGACCCCACGATCATGGCGTGGGAGCTCATGAACGAGCCGCGCTACGAGAACCAGACGCCCAACGAGAACACCTCCGGCACCACCCTGCGGGCCTGGGTCGACGAGATGGGCGCGTTCGTCAAGGGCATCGACCCCAACCACCTGCTCGGCACGGGGCTCGAAGGGCACGAGTCGCGGTACGGCTTCGGCGGTGACGAGGGCAACCCGTTCGTTCTCATCCACCAGTCGCCGTACGTCGACTTCACCTCCGCCCACCCGTACCCCACCGAGGCGTGGGCCAACCTGAGCATCGAGCAGACCAAGACGCTGATCCGCGCCTGGATCAACGACTCGCACAACGTCGTCGGCAAGCCGTTCTTCATGGGCGAGTTCAACGTCCACAACGTCGACCGCTCCGCGTGGTTCGCGGCGTTGTTCGCCGACTTCGAGGCGGCGGGCGGCGACGGCAGCGCCTTCTGGTGGTACGCGGCGACCAATGTGGACGGCAAGTTCGGCGTCATGAAGGGCGCGCCGGAGCTGGCCGCGTTCCGGGCGCACTCGACGAACATGATCGCCAAGAGCGGCGGCGTGCTCCCGAGCGTCTCGGTAACGGCGAGCCCGTCCGGGAGTACGAGCGCGAGCCCGTCCGTGTCGGCGAGCCCGTCGAAGAGCCCCAGCCCGTCGACGCCGGCGGGTGCGTGCACGGTGCGCTACCGGCTCTCGGACTGGGGCAGCAGCTTCAACGGTGACGTGACCATCACCAACACCAGCTCCACGGCGATCAACGGGTGGGCGCTGCGGTGGAGCTTCCCGGGCAACCAGGTCATCACCAACATGTGGAACGCCGTTCCCACACAGAGCGGCAAGCAGGTCACCGCGACCAACCCGCCCACCTACAACACCTCCATCCCGGCGGGTGGCAGCCTCAACTTCGGCTTCAGCGCCACCTCGGTCGCCGGTACCAACGGCGTGCCGGCGTCCTTCACCCTCAACGGCACCGCGTGCGCCGCGGTATGAGGAGACGACCGATGATCAGCAGGTTGATCGCCGCGCTGGCCGGGCTGACGATCGTCGCGAGCGCAGGCGCGGCCTCCGCCGGGGTGCGCCACGACGGCTTCGTCACCCGACAGGGCGCAGACCTGACCCTCGACGGCCGGGCGTTCCGGTTCGCCGGATCGAACAACTACTATCTCATGTACCGCTCGGCGGCCATGGTCGACGACGTGTTCGCCGACGCCGCCGGGGCGGGGTTCACCGTGCTGCGGACGTGGGGATTCCTGGACATCGGCAACCAGGACGACTCGAACTCGGTGCACCACAAGGAGAACGGCGTCTACTTCCAGTACTGGGACGGCACCCGGCCGGCCTACAACGACGGCGCCGACGGCCTGCAGCACCTCGACTACGTGCTCAAGTCGGCCCGTGACCACGGCATCCGGCTGGTCGTGCCGCTGACCAACAACTGGAGCGCGTTCGGCGGCATGGACCAGTACGTCCGCTGGCGCGGCGGCGCCCACCACGACGAGTTCTACACCGACCCGGTCATCCGCGGCTGGTACCAGGACTGGATCGCCCACGTGCTCAACCGCACCAACAGCCTGACCGGCGTCAAGTACAAGGACGACCCGACGGTCATGGCGTGGGAGCTGGCCAACGAGCCGCGCTGCGGCGGCTCCGGCGCGTACCCGCGCTCGTCGTCGTGCACCGACGCCACCGTCACCGGCTGGGCCGACGAGATGAGCCGGTACATCCGGGGCGTCGACCGCCGGCACCTCGTCAGCGCCGGCGACGAGGGCTTCCTGTGCACCGACCGGTCCGGCGGCGACTGGACGCTCAACTGCGCCGACGGGGTGAACTCGGCCGCCCTCGCCGCGCTGCCGGCGATCGATCTGGCGTCGTTCCACCTCTATCCGGACCACTGGGGCAAGGACGCCGCCTGGGGCACCCGCTGGATCGAGACGCACGTGGACCTCGCGCGGCGGCTGCGCAAGCCGGTGATGCTGGGCGAGTTCGGGCTGCTGGACAAGGCGACCCGCAACGTCGTGTACAAGGAGTGGACGGACGCCGCGGTACGGGCCCGCATCGACGGGTTCCTCTACTGGATCCTCTCCGGCGTCCAGGACGACGGCACCGACTACCCCGACTACGACGGCTTCACGGTGTACTGCCCGAGCCCCGTGTGCACCACGGTCGGCAACGCGGGCGACGAACTGCGGCACGGGCAGCGCTCGCGTCCCCCGGTCGCCGACCACGACGCGGCGCAGACGCTGCGGGACGAGCCGGTGACGCTCAGCCCGGCCGCGAACGACGTCGCGTACCGCACGAGGGTCAACCCGGCGACGATCGACCTCGATCCCGCCGCGGCGGGGCGGCAGACGAGCGCCGCTGTCGCCGGTGGCACGTTCACGCTCGGCGCCGCCGGGGTCGTGACGTTCACGCCGGCCGCGGGCTTCGTCGGCCGCGCGACCGGCCGGTACACCGTGCGGGATGAGGCGGGCCGGACGTCGAACGTCGCCGAGCTGCGGGTGACGGTGAAGAACCGCCCGGGCGACCCGCTGACGCTCGCGTCGTTCGAGACCGGCATCGACGGCTGGGCGCCGGCGAGCTGGCAGTCCGGCGCGGGCACGGTCGCCCGGACCGCGGACTTCCATCCGCAGGGCGGCTTCGGCCTGCGGGTGACCACGGCGGACGGCGGCTGGTTCGGCACGGCCGGCCTGCCGGAGCCGGTGGACCTGTCCGGGCGGTCGGCGCTGCGGTACGAGGTGCGCACCGGTGGCACCGGCACGTCGTACAGCATCGCCGTGCAGACCGGCGACGCGTACACCTGGTGCCAGTCGACGTGGGGCTATGTCAACGCGGGCACGACCATGACGGTCGACGTCGACCTGGCGACCGCGATGTCCTGCGACGCCGCGGCACTGGCCGACGTGCGGGCCGTGTACCTCTGGTTCGACGGCAACGGCGTCCACGACGTGGACTACGTGCGGGCCGAGTAGCACGCCGGCGGGCCGGCGCAGGACGCTGCGCCGGCCCGCCGGGCTCCCGGTCAGGCGGGCACGATCTGGTAGGTCGCGCCTGCCTGGGTCGGGAAGGTGATGGTGCCGTTGGTCACCGTGTGGGCCACCGTGCCGCCGCCGGCTCGGGTGACCGTCACCGGGCGGGTGCCCCACGGACTCAGCAGCGCGGCCGGCCGTCCCGCCTGGCTCACGATGTCCACGTACACCACCTGGCCGCCCGTGAGCTCGCTCGACACCAGGAACGCGTCCTTCTCGCGGAGGTTCACGAAGCGGGCGTTGCGCGACGCCGGCCAGACCGGGAAGACGCGGATCACGCCGTTGTCGCTCTGCAGGAGCAGGTTGTCGACGGCCTCCACCGCGCCGGTCTTCTCCAGGCCGTGGAACGGGTCGACGATGCGCAGGTTGGGGCCGAGCTTCTGGTTGATCTGGCCCTTCAGCTGGTCGATCAGCGACGCGGCCGGGTAGCCGACGCGGGCCGCCTGCGTGAACACCTTCGGGAAGCTGTTGTCCTGGCCCCACGAGTTCATCGCGTTGAGGGTGTTGACCGCGATCTGCCGGTCGGCGGACGACGAGGCCAGGCCGAGGACCTCGCCGGGGTGGATGAACTCCAGGTTCACCGTGTTGTCGCCCGGGTGGATCAGCCGGGTGTCGGAGCCCTGGATGGTGCCGGCGTCGGCCAGCGCGAACACCGTCTGCCCGTTGTACGTCGTCGTCGGGGTGGGCGCCAGCCGGTTGAGGATGTCCTGCCAGGTCGTGCGCAGCGCGGCGTCGACGTTGAGCTCGGTCGACGCCGAGACCAGCGAGGCCAGGACGTACCGCAGCAGGCCCAGGTCGGGGCTGGAGTTGCGGCCCCAGGTGCCCTCGTGCGGGCCCGACCACAGGTGGTAGCGCTGGCCGTCGAACTCCAGCCAGCTCTGGAAGAACGCCGCCACCTCCTTCAGGAACGGGTACGCCGTGTTCTGCAGGAACGCCCGGTCGCGGGTGTAGTCGTAGTAGGCGACGTACTGCGTCGCCGCGAACAGCGCGTTGCCGACCTGCTGGTGGTAGTTGTTGTCGGCGGTCGAGCCGTAGGGTGCGATGCCGACGGGGAACAGCAGCCCGGCCGGCACGCCGCCGCTCGGGAAGCGGCGCGAGACGTAGTCGGGCTTGACCCGGTTCAGGTCCTGCCGGGCCCGCCGCCGCGCCTCGGGCACGTAGGCGCCGATCAGGTCGAAGTACGGCAGGGCCAGGTCGGTGCGGTTCGCCGAGTACACGCCGTAGAAGTTGGCCATGTAGTTGTAGTTGAGGTGCATGTCGCCGCTGAACTGGGGCGAGTCGCTGGTCGCCCAGATGCCGTAGAGGCCCGGTGACATCCGGCCCGCGCGGATCGAGGAGCCGAGCAGGTACAGGGCGCCGTAGTAGTACCGGTGCAGCACGTCGTCGCCGACGTTGAGGTACGACTTGAGCCAGTACTGCTTCCACCATTCGAGGTGGGTGGTGTACTGCGTGTCGAGCGAGCCGCCGCTCTGCGCGCCCACGAGCGACTGGGCCGAGGCGGCCGTCCCCGTCGGGTTCTGCCCGCCGCCGGCGACCGCGGTGACCAGCCGGACGGTCTGGCCGGGCGCGAGGTCGAAGGTGATCCGGGCGGTCGCGCCGGAGGCGGACGCGGCGCCGGTGCCGCCGATGAGCCGGGTGGCCAGCGACGCCTCCGACACCCAGTTCGTGCCGGACGGGGTGCGCCGGGTCGCCCACGTGGTCTGGCCGCTGACCCCGGCGGTGTTGGTGAACCCGGACCGCGCGTCGGCCGAGCCCGCGAACGTCTCGGCCTTCAGCTGGACGGTGGCGGTGCCGGTGGAGCGGATCTGGGTGACCACGAGGTTGTCGTTCGCGGCGGTCCAGGTCTTCATCGTCACCGGCTGCCCGCCGAGGGTCATCGTGGTGTCGACGTCGCCCTGCAGGATGTTCTGCTCCTCGCGGAACGCGCCCGCCGGGGGCGTGGTCGGGCCGGACCCCGGCCCGTAGAGCTCCAGCTGGCCGATGCGGCCCCGGGGGTTGGCCTGCGAGTCGGCCGTGGTGCCCTGGGTGGGTTCGGTGATGTTCAGCCGGAGGTACCGCATGCTCTGCGTGGCGATCGTGCGGTCGGTCGTGGACGCGGTGTTGTTGGTGACGGTGTCCACGGTGGACCAGGACGCGCCGTCGGCGGACACCTGCAGCGTCCAGTTCTTCGTGTTGTTGGCCGTCTCCGCCGGGCGGGCCGCGCCGTCGTGGCGAATGAGGTACCGGTTGAAGGTCTTGGCGCTGCCGAGGTCGAGCGTGAGCGTCTGCGGCTTGCCGACCTCCGACACCCAGCCCTCGTAGCCGCTGGTCCACTGGCCGTTGACGGCCCGCGGCGGCGGGAAGCTCGGGTGGGAGCTGGAGGCGGTGGCGGTCGCGCCGAGCGCCAGGTTCCCCGCCGGGGCGGTGGCGACCGGCGCGATCGTGACGCCGCCGAGGGCGACGAACGAGGGGTTCGGGTTGCCGGCCCAGAAGTTGCCCTTCGACACGTAGAACGTCTTGTACCCGGTGCCGCCGCCGGACGTGACACCGATGTCACCGTTGCCGAGCAGCGCCGTGTCCGGCATCGACCGGCTGATCGCTCCGGCGTAGCTCTGGTTGGTCCACACGCCCCGGATGGGGCCGACCAGGTTCTGCACGTCGGTCCACTGCTGGGCCGGGGTGGGCGTCGCGGCCCGCGCGTCGGGGGCCGCGACGACGACGATCGCGGCGACCCCCGCGGCCAGCAGGCCGGTCGCTGCGGCGGTGACCCGCCTTCGGGTCCTGACCATGTGCATCGCTCCTTTCATCTGGCGGGACGATCGGATGTGCTGCCGATGTGCGGTGGTGCAGGATGTGCGGTGGTTCAGAGGGCTGTCCGGACGTTGTGGAGGGTGCCGGCGCCCGGCGCCGGGGGCCGGTGGGACGGCCCGGCGAAGCCGGCGTGCAGGCCGAACAGGCCGACCAGGACCGCCTCGGTGGCGGCGACGCCGGCGTTGCTGTCCCGGTTGGCGACGCCGCGCTCGGCGACCCGGAACCGGCCGCCGCCGACGGCCTCCATCGCCTGGCCCCACACCGCGCCGGACGCGGCGGCGTGCAGGCGCGACAGCAGCCCGATGGCGAGGTCCGGCCGGCCGAGCCGGGTCAGGCCGTAGGCGGTGGCGCCGGGCCACGCGCCGAACGCGCCGGCGGCGCCGTGGTCGGGCCGGTCGGAGCGCGGCGCGACCGGGTCGTCGGGGGACAGGGCCCGCATCCAGTCGCCGTCGAGCAGGTGGTCGGCAACGAAGCGGACCATCTCGTCACGCATCGCCGGGGTGAGGTCCTCGGCCAGTTCGGCGGCGACGAACACGAAGTCGAGCACGTGCCCGATCGTCTCGTCGCCCTCGGGGTGGGCGATGTTCCAGCGGCCGCCGCCCGCGTACTGCCCGAGGACCGCCGCCGCCAGCTCGTCCGCGTCGGCGTCGGCCCGGGCGGCCTCCTCGGCGAGGCCCGGGTCGAGGTGGCGCAGCAGCACCGCGAGGGCGCGGAGCATGCCCGCGTAGCCGGCGTTGAACGACACCACCGCGTCGCGGTAGTTCGGCACGCACTCGAGCAGTTCCCAGGCGTCGCGGCCCAGGTCGACCAGGACTCGGGCGCCGAACGCGGCGCGGCGCGTCCGGGGGCGGTACGCCATCGCGCGCAGATGGTCGAGGACCGTTGCGTCGCCCGCCTTCTCGGCCAGGAGTTCGACGTCGCCGGTGACGCCGACGTAGGCCTGGACCGTGCGGAACAGCGCGTGGTCGTTGGCCGCGTAGTGGTTGCCGACGGGCAGCAGGTTGCGGGTGTCGAACGAGTGGCAGTGGTCGTACGGCTGGGCGAGCGCGGCGAGGATCCACGCGCGCAGCCCGGCCGGCTCCAGCAGCGCCGCGGTGTGCGCCCACTCCGACTGGTCCCAGAAGAACGTCGTCGTCGGGCCGAGCCGCGGCCCGCCGGTGAGGAACACCGGCCCGATCGGGCTCACGCCGGTGTTGCGCAGGTAGACGGCCAGCAGCGCGCCGAGGTAGTAGGTGCGGGCCAGCCCGGCGGGCGCGCCGGTGAGGGTCGGCAGGTGGCCGGAGAACTCGGCGTTGCCGGGTGTGAAGGCGCTGGCCCACGTCGCCCGCCACCGGTCGGCGACGCCCGCGACGGCGCCGTCGAACCGTGCCGCGGCGGCGGTCGCCGCCGTGACCGAGCGCGCACGGTCGCGCGACACCGCCAGTACGACGCCCACCTCCACGGCGGCGTCGGGCTCCATGGTGACGAACCACCGGGCCACCGCCCCGCCGCCGTGCAGCACGAGCTCGTCGGGTGCGGCGGCGAACGCGTAGGCGGACACGGCGGGGCTGCGCCGGTCGTGGACGACCACGACGCCGTCGTCCACGGTGGACGTCCAGCGCTGGGCGCCCCACCACGGCTGGGTCCACGCGACGGGGACGCCGTCGACGCTGAGCTCGGCCCCGTCGCCGGTGATCCGGGCGGCGAGCCGGTGCCACTGCCCGGCCCGCAACGGCCGGTCGGCGACCACGAGCTCCCCGCCGGCCCGCAGCCACGGCCGGCCGCCGGCCAGACCGAACTGGGCCGAGTCGGGGTGGTTGCCGTGGGTCAGGATGACGCCGGTCTCGCCGTCGGCGGCCGGGCGCACCTCGAACCGCAGCACCGCGCCGGGCCCGAGCGCGACCGGTTCGAGGCGCCGCTCGGCGGTGCGCTCGGCCAGCTCGAAGACGCCGGGGACGATCGTCGGGCGGCCGGTCTCCGGCAGCACCGTGATCGCCCGCACCGACGCGAGGACCGACGGGGCCCGGGTGCGGCCGCTGTCCGGGGTGGAGTGGTCCGGCAGCTCGGTCTCCAGGAGCATCGGCGCGGTGTCCTCGTCGCGCTGAATGCCGGGGATGCGCGGGCTGCCGAGGCGCAGCCGGCGCGGGTCGGCGGCGAGCAGGTGCGCGTGGCGCGGGGCGTCGGCGAGGACCTCGGCCCGGACGCGTTCGGTGGTGTAGTAGTCGTGGTGGTGCCCGGCGCTCCACGGGGTGCCGTAGAGCCAGCCCCAGTCGACCTCGCTGTGCGCGATCGGCGCGAACAGCTCCTGCTCGACGGTGACGGCGACCGGCTCGGCGCCGCGGTTGACGAGCCTCGTGCGCCAGTAGGCGGCGTGCTGTTCATAGCCGAGCCGGGTGTCGGTCTCCACGGCCAGGTCGCCGGCGGCACCGGCCCGCCGCACGCCCCACGGGGCCCAGCGGAGCCGGTCGGCGCGGACCGTGCGGCCGTCGA
Organism: Dactylosporangium sp. AC04546; assembly: GCF_022095675.1. Classification (GTDB taxonomy): domain Bacteria; phylum Actinomycetota; class Actinomycetes; order Mycobacteriales; family Micromonosporaceae; genus Dactylosporangium. The sequence continues at coordinate 13,441 of NZ_JAHYSG010000020.1, forward strand.
CCCGCAGGACGCCGGTGTGGTAGCCCCCGCTGTACGGTGGCATCGCGAGCCAGGACAGGGACGTGAGGTCCTCGTTGACGTGGGCCTGGCCCCACTGGTTGCGCAGCGACGGCAGGTGCGCGAGGTCGCCGCGGCCGAGCCAGTCGCCGGCGAGGTCGTCCAGCGGGGGGATCATTTCCGGATCACTTCGAGGCTCCTGACATCAGGCCGTGGATGAACTCGCGCTGACTGACCAGGTAGCCGACCACCGGGATGATCGCGGCGAGGAACATGATGCCGAACAGCTGGCCGTAGTCGGTCGAGTAGGTGCCGACGGAGAGGTAGACACCGGTCGTGATGGTCTGGCCCTTGAGCGGGCCGAGGATGAACAGCGGGTTGAGGAAGTCGTTCCACACCCACAGGCCGAGGAAGATGGCCACGGTCGCGGTGGCCGGGCGCACCATCGGGAACACCACCCGCCACCAGACCCGCAGGTCGGAGGCGCCGTCGACGCGGGCCGCCTCGATCACCTCGCGGGGCACGCCGCGCAGGAAGCCGACGTAGACGAACACGGCGAAGGACAGGTAGCCGCCGCCCACGTTGGACAGCACGAGCCCGGTGTACGTGTGCTGGAGACCGACCGACTGCAGCAGCCCGACGATCGGCAGGAGCACCACCTGGGGCGGCACCATCAGGCCGAGCGCGAACATCGCCAGCAGCGCCGCCCTGATCCGGGGCGAGCGCTCCGAGATGTAGAAGCTCACGGCGCTGGACAGCGGGATCAGGACGATCACCGACGCGGCGGTGACGACCACCGAGTTGATGAGGCCGGCCTGCACCAGCAGGTCCGGGCGCTGCAGCGCCCGGGCGAGGTTGCCCAACGTGAACGGGGCCGGCGGCGCGGCCGGGTTGGCGAGGATCTGCCGCTGGTCCTTGAACGCGTTGACGAGGGCCAGGTAGATCGGCAGGCAGAACAGCAGCGTCGCCAGCCAGGCGAAGCCCGTGTGGAACCGCCGGCGGGTCACAGCCGGACCTCCCGTCTGCGCAGCAGGAACGTGACGGTGTAGGCGACCCCGGCGGTCAGCGCGAGCAGCAGCATCGCGACCGCGGAGGAGTAGCCGAAGAGGTTCTGGGTGAACGCGACCTCGAGCAGGTAGTACGCCGTCGACTGGGTGGTGTTCGCCGGGCCGCCGCCGGTCAGCACGGCGATCACGTCGTACAGCTTGAACGTAGTGATGAGGCACAGGACCACGTTGATCGTCATGCCGGGCGCGATCATCGGCAGCGTGACCGTGCGGAAGCGCTCGAACGCGCCGGCGCCGTCGACCCGCGCGGCCTCGTACAGCTCCGGCGGCACCGTGCGCAGCGCCGCCGAGTACACGACGGTGGCGAACGCGATCGTCATCCAGCTCACCACCGCGCAGATCGACAGCGTGGCGAGGTTCGTGCTGCCCAGCCACGCGGTGCCGCTCGTCACGCCGACCTGGGCGAGGGCGGCGTTGAGCAGGCCGTTCTGGGTGAGGATGCTGCGCCAGATGAACGCGACGATGACGCCGGAGAGCACCTGCGGGACGAACACCAGCGTCCGCATCACCCGGTAGTTGCGGGTGTCGCGGTTGAGCAGCAGCGCGAACGCCAGCCCGAACACGTTGGCGACGGCGGTCACCACGACGACGACCAGCAGCGTGAACTGCAGTGTCGCGAGCAGCCGGTCGTCGTCGAAGAGGTCCGCGTAGTTGCGCAGGCCGACGAACGCGCTGTCCGCCTTGAGCGGGTTGCGGTCGGTGAAGCTGAGGAACAGGCTGCGGCCCAGGGGGTACAGCAGGAACAGCACGTAGAGGAGGACCGCGAGCCAGGCGATGGGGGCGAGGCCTCGGCCTTGCCGCCGCTTCACTGCTTGACGGCCTTGTCCCACGCCGTGTCGAGGGCGGCGAGCTGGGCCTTGACGTCGTCGTTGGTGAACAGCTGCTGGGACAGCGCGTAGAACAGGTCGGAGACCCCGGGCGGCAGGGCGTCGTCGTTGTTGACCCAGCCGATCGAGCTCACCTTCGTGTTGCTCTCCTGCACGTACTTGTAGCAGTCGGTGAACACCGGGGTGACCTTCGCGCCGAAGTCCTCCAGCTTGACGGTCTTGAGCATGGGGAACGCCCCGTCGGTCTCGATGAGGGTCTTCAGGTTGTTCGGCGAGAGCGACCAGGCCTTGGCGAACTCGGCGGCCTTGGCGGCGTTGGGCGACTTGGCGTGGACGCTCGTGGTGCCCCCGACGTTGAACGGCACGACCGGCTTGCCGTCCTCGGTCGGCAGCAGGAACGCACCGAAACTCGCGGCCTGCGCGGCGCTGATCTGGCCGATGAACCAGCTGCCCATGAGGTACATGCCGGACTTGCCGTCCAGGAACTGCTTGTTGGCGTCGACGTAGTTCACGCCGAGCGCGCCGTTGCCGAACGCGCCGGCCTTGACCAGGTCGCGCTGCCGGGTGACGGCGGCGACCATGTCGGCGTCGGTGAACTTCACCGTGTTCGCGTAGCGGTCCTTGACCCAGTTGGGGTTCTTGCCGAGGACGTGCGCGCTGACCAGGCCGACGAGCGGCATGCTGGCCGACCAGGGCTCGGCGCCGGCGAGCTGGATCGGGGTGACGCCTGCGGTCTTGAGCTTGTTCGCGACGTCGGCGAACTGGGCCCAGGTGGTCGGCACCTGCAGGTTGTGCTTCGCGAAGAGGTCCCGGTTGTAGAAGACCATCGGCAGGATCTGCGAGTTGGTCGGCGGGATGTAGGTCTTGCCGTTGATCGCGTTGCCGTTGGGCTGCAGGAAGTTGGCGTCGAGCCAGGCCTGGTCGAACGGCTGCAGCAGGCCGGCCTCGAGGAAGTCCTTCGGGTTGATCGAGGCGAGGACGTCGGGGAACTGGCCGGAGGCCTGCAGCTGCTTGGCGTAGGCGTTGCGGTCGCTGGTCGGCGCGACGATCTTCTTGACCGAGACGCCGGTGAGGTTCTTGGTGGCGTCGGTGATCGAGTCGTCCCAGAACTTGGCGGTCAGCGCCGGGGTCTCGAACGTGAGGAAGGTGAGGGTGGTGCCGCCCTGCGACCCGCCGGACTCGCCGGGAGAGCAGCCGGCGGTGGCGGCGAGCGCGGCGGTGGACAGGGCGGAGATCAGGAACTCGCGACGGTGCACGGATGCCTCCTGGGCGAGATAACGTCGGCCCGGCCTGAGGCCAGACTGGGGCCGGTGGGGTGGTGGGGGGACCATACGACCGCCAAACATCGGATGTCAATGGTTTACAAAACCCGAGATAACGTTATCTTGAGTGCCTCAGCGTTGACACATGGGATGAATCCAGCGCGCTACGCTGCTCTCCACTTCGAAGGGAGTCGAATGCCCCGTCGCAAGCGGCCGACCATGAACGACGTCGCCCAGCACGCCGGCGTCGCGCTGCGCACGGTCTCCCGGGTGGTGAACGAGGACCCGACGGTCGGCGCCGAGTTCGCCAACCGGGTCCGGGCGGCCATCTCGGTGCTCGGCTACACCCCGGACGAGCGGGCCCGGCAGCTGCGCGGCGGCCGGAGCGGGCTGATCGGCGCGGCGGTGCGCAACCTCTCGGCCGGGCACCCGGTGCTCGGCTCGCTCGACGCCGCCGCCCGCGCGCACGGCTTCACCGTGCACGCCACCGCGACCGCCGACGAGGTCGACCGGGAGCGCGAGGTGGTCATCTCGATGTGCGGCCGGCACCTCGACGGGATCGTCCTGGAGCCGGTCGGGGACAACCACCAGTACCTCGGCCCCGAGCTCGAGGCGGGCACGCCGGTCGTCGCGTTCGACCGCCCGGCCGGCGGCATCACGGTCGACACGGTCGTCTCCGACAACGCCGCCGGCATCGGCACCGCGTTCCGGCACCTGCGCGCCCACGGGCACCGCCGCATCGCCTACATCGGCGACCATGAGCGCATCTTCACCGGCCACGAGCGGGCCGCGGCGTTCCGGGCCTGCATGGCCGCGACCGGCGAGCCGGTCACCGGCCTGACCCACCCGGGCGCCGTCGAGCCGGCCCGGATTCTCGGCGCGCTCGACGCGGTGCTGCACGGCCCGGATCCGGCCACGGCGCTCATCACCGGCAACGCCTCCACGACGTTCGAGGTGCTGCGCCACCTCGGCCCCGCGGCGGCGACGGTGGCCATCGTCGGCTTCGACGACTTCCCCCTGGCCGACCTGCTCCAGCCGGCCCTCACGGTGATCGCCCAGGACAGCGAGACCATCGGGCGTACCGCGATCGAGCTGCTGCGCCAGCGGGCCGCCGACCACGCGCGGCCCGTGCAGACCGTCACCGTCGGCGTGGAGCTCGTCGTGCGCGGCTCGGGGGAGCGCCCGCCGACCCGGTGATCGCTCGCGTCACGGCGCCGTCGGGCGTCAGGTTGTGGCTCGCGACCGGTACTGCCCATTTCGCAACCAACCCGGACACCCATTGCTGCGCCGAGATCAACCTCGGCCGGATGAAGTTGGGCCATCCGGATCGCCGCTACCCCCTGGCAGAGCTGCACGTCGAGTACTGCGAGCGCCACCGGTAGACGGCGTTACCGCCGCGGCCGAGGCGAACGCGATGCCGGGCGTGCGGTTCCCCGTGACGTAGCCGCTGCGCGTCGCCGAAATCGGCCCAAGGTTCTCGTCGCGCCCATTCCGGGCATCGCGCAACGGGGCTGTCTCGGCCATCGGTCTCCTTCTGCACGCGGACTCCAAACGTCCACTGTGGACAGTGCTGCGCGGACGTCATCCTCCACAGCAGACCATCGGGGTCCGGGCGGCGGCTCACCCGATGTTGGTGAGCTGGGATGACTGCCAAATTGTGATGTGGACCACACATCCAATGTTGACTCAAGCCGGGCCGACGGGCTGGTCTACATATTGTTCAGCGAGGCGATCGCCTGCGCCATCCGCTCGACGATCGATGCACCGCGCGCCGGACCATTCGGGGCGAAAGCGGCGCAAATCGTGTCGCGCACCTCGATCTTCGTCCCATTGCCACTGAAATCCGTGAGTTTCAGCGTGCGCCAGCATATTGGCGGCGATGAATCGGGCTGCTTTCTTACGTTTCGGAGACTGTTTCTTGGCTGCCCTGACCGACCTCGGCGTTGATACGTCCCGTCACGATCCGAAGCCGGCCCGATGAGCGGGTCGCCGCACGTCGACCTGCCGGCGGACGAGAACGTCCCGGCGGGCGGACCGGACAGCACCCTGGAGGTGCTGCTGGAGCCGCTGCCGCGGTTCACCATCGTCATTCCGACCCGCAACGAGTCCGACAACGTGGAACCGGTGCTGAGCCGCCTGCACGCCGTCCTGACCGACGCCGCGGTCCCGGCCGACATCCTCTTCGTCGATGACAGCGACGACGGCACCGCGGAGACGATCCGGGCCGCCGCCGTGGATGACCCGGACCGGATCCGGGTCCTGCATCGCCCGCACGGCGAGCGCCGCGGCGGCCTGGGCGGCGCGGTGGCGGCCGGCATCCGCACCGCGCGCACCCCCTGGGTGATCGTGATGGACGGTGATCTGCAGCATCCGCCCGAGGCGCTGCCGGCCGTCGTGGAGAGCGCGAGCACCGGGGCGGACGTCGTCGTGGCCAGCCGCTACCGCGGATCCGGCGACGCCGGCGGCCTCGACGGCCCCGTCCGGCGTCTCGTGTCGCGGCTGTCGGGCCACCTCACGAAGGCGGCCTTCCCGCTGCGCCTGCGGTCCGTGTCCGATCCCATGAGCGGCTTCTTCGCGGTACGGCGGGAGGCCGTCGACCCCGAACTGCGCCCCGACGGGTTCAAGATCCTGCTGGAGATCATCGTCCGCAGCCGGATCCGGCGGATCGCGGAGGTGCCGTACACCTTCCAGCCGCGGCTGGCCGGCGAGAGCAAGGCCTCAGTGCGTGAGGGTGTCCGCTTCGCCCTCCACCTGGCCCGGCTGCGCGCACATTCGGCAGTCCGGCCGTCCTCACGCCTCGCCCGGATGCTCGGATTCGCGGCCGCCGGAGCGTCCGGCATCGCCGTGAACTCGGCGCTGCTGTGGCTGTTCACCCACGTGCTCGCGATGCCGTACCTCGCTGCCGCGGTCGCGTCCACCCAGGCGGCCATCGTGTGGAACTTCGCCGTGATCGACCGCCTCGTCATGCCGAGCGCCGAGCATCACGCACGTGGGAGGTTCGGGCGCTTCTGGCTGCTGAACAACGCGCTGCTCCCACTGCACCTCGCCGTGCTCGCGGGTCTGGTCCAGGGCCTGCACCTGCACTACCTCACGGCCAACGTGGCGGCGATCGTGGCCGTGTTCGTCGTGCGGTACGTGGCCGTGAGCCGGTGGATCTACGGTGGCCCCGGCTCGGCGCTGGCCTCGGGCGCCGGCCGCATGGTCCTCGCCGTCCGCCGGTCGGCCCGGGTCCGGATCGTGCTCGCGTGCCTGTTCACCATGGCGGCGTTCCCCGGCGTCGCCGGGCAGGTGTGGGCGGACCTGCGCTCCAGGCAGCCGGCGGCGTCGCTGGTGATCCCCTTGGTGGTGGCCGCCGCCCTGCTGGTGGGCCGGCTCCGGCCGCCCGCCACCGAGCCGGAGGTCCACGACCGTCAGGTGGACGGTCTGATCGCGGCGGGGCTGCTCGGCACGGCCGCCGCACTGACCGTGATCGGACGCGACCACGCGGCCCCTTCAGCCTGGCAGCTGCTCGGCGCGATCGCCTTCCTCGCCGGTGCCACCGTGCTGCTGCTCGGCACGAGAACGGCGGCCCGGCTGCGCTGGGTGCTGGCGCTGCCGCTGGTGGCGTCGCTCACGCCCACCCCGGCGATGCGGGACACCGGCGAGTGGGTGCTGGTCAACGGCGCGGCAGTCGTCAGCGCGCCGTTCGCCGACCGGCTGGACACGGGTGCGCTGTGGGTCCGCTACGGCGGGCAACCGCTCGTCCTGTCGGAAGCGGCGACCCCGGCGACCGTCCTGCCGGGTGCGCTGCTGAGCGTCCTGCTCGCCGCGCTCTGCTGCTCCGGCGCGACGCGTCGCCTCCTGACCCGCACGCTGGTGGCCTGGGCCGTGGTGATCGCCACGGCGGTCCTCGGCCTCGTCTGCGCTCTGCTCGTCGGGCGGCTGTTCGGCCCGGCCGCCTTCCGGGCGGCCACGGCGACGGGCGCGCCCGACGTCCTGCTGGCCGCCACGATCGCGATCTTCGCGTGGCGGTGGTCGCGGCCGGCCACGGCACCACCGGCCGGCGGGCGCCACTACCTGCCGCGGGGCCGCCTTGCCGCGGCCGCACTGGCGCTGGTCGCCGCCGGCCTCGGCGGCTCGGCACTGGCGCCCGTCATTTCCATGATCATCGACCACGGCACGCCGCACTGACCGGACCGCCGCCGTCGCATCCGTGAAACTCCGATCTGGGGAAACCATGAACATTCGAGCATTGGCACTGACGGTGTGCGTCGTGGCGAGCCTGCTCGTCGCCGCACCGGCGAAGGCCGCGCCACCGGACGGCTTCCAGACGTCGCTCGTCGTCGGCTCGGGCCTGGACGGCCCGTCCGGCTTCGAGATCGCGCCGGACGGCCGCATCTTCATCCTGGAACGCACCGGGAAGATCAAGATCTTCAAGGACGGGCACCTGCTGGCCCAGCCGTTCGCCGAGCTCCCGTCCGAGGCGACGGGGGACCGGGGTCTCATCGGCATCGCGTTCGACCCGGACTTCGGCATCGCCAACCACTACGTGTACTTCTACTACACGGGACTGGACCTGCTGAACCGGCTGGTCCGCTTCGACGCCTCCGGAGACGTCGGCACGGACGGGCCGTTCACGATCTTCCAGACGCAGTCGCTCTCCCAGCACCTGCACGTCGGCGGGAGCATTCGCTTCGGGCCGGACGGCAAGCTGTACTTCGCGGTCGGGGACAACGGCTACGGGAGCAACGCCCAGGACCTGAGCAACCCGCACGGCAAGATCCTGCGCATCAACAAGGACGGTTCGATCCCGGCCGACAACCCGTTCTACGGGCAGCCGGGCAAGCTCGGCGCGATCTGGGCGTACGGCTTCCGCAACCCGTGGCGGTTCCAGTTCGACAGCGCGACCGGGCTGCTCTACGGCGGCGACGTCGGCGACTTCACCTGGGAGGAGCTCAACCGCATCGTGAAGGGCGGCAACTACGGATGGCCGCTCAAGGAAGGCAAGTGCACCGCTGACTGCGCCGGGTTCGTCGACCCCATCTATACGTACAACCACGACGGTGAGAGTGCGGCGGTCACCGGCGGGCCGGTCTACCACGCCACCATGTTCCCGGAGCAGTACCGCGGCAACCTGTTCTTCGGCGACTACGCGAAGGGCTTCATCCGGCGTGCGGAGCTCGACGGGAGCGGCAACGTCACCGCCGTGCACGACTTCGACACCAACGCCGGCAGCGTCGTGGATCTGAAGGTGGCCCCCGACGGCTCGCTGTACTACCTCAACTACTACCCGGGCGAGCTGCGCCGCATCACGTACAACACCACGACCCATCTGCCGGTGGCCAACGCCACCGCCGACGTCACCAAGGGCGTCCAGCCACTGGACGTGCACTTCTCCAGCGCGGGCAGCAGCGACCCGGACGGCGACCCGCTCACCTACAGCTGGGACTTCGGCGACGGCACCACGAGCACCGCGGCGAACCCCACCAAGCAGTACGCGAACGTCGGCGTCTACACGGTCCAGCTGACCGTCTCCGACGGGCACGACGCGGTGCCGGCCAAGCCCATCGTGGTCCAGGTCGGGGTGCCGCCGAAGGTGACCATCGCGGTGCCGTCGGACGGCGCGCTGTACCGGGCCGGCGACACCATCACCTACAACGCCTTCGCGACCGACGGCGCCGGCTTCGACCTCAACGACGCCGCGATCAAGACCGAGGTACGGCTGCATCACCACACCCACTTCCATCCGTTCGTCGGGCCGCTCACCGGCCGGGCCGGGTCGTTCACCATCCCGACGACCGGCGAGGCCTCGGCCGACACGTGGTACGAGATCATCGTCACGGCCACCGACACGAACGGCCTGTCCACCTCGAAGTCGATCAACATCTATCCACGGAAGTCGCACATCACGCTGCGCACCGAGCCGGCCGGCCTCGGCACGATGCTCGACGGCGTCCCGGTGGCGACGCCGCTCACCGTCGAGGGTGTGATCGGCTTCCAGCGCGAGCTGGCGGCGCCGCCGACCGCCGTCGCCGCGGACGGCACCGTCTACCACTTCACCGGCTGGTCGGACGGCAAGGCCATCCGGCACATGATCAGCACACCGGAGACCGACACCACCTACACCGCGACGTACGCGCCCTCGCAACCGTTCACCGGCGCGTACTTCGCCAACAAGAACCTCTCCGGCACGCCGGTGCTCACCCGGCCGGACCCGCAGGTCAACTTCGTGTGGGAGGAAGGCTCGCCGGCCCCCGCCGTGCCGGTCGACCAGTTCTCGGTCCGCTGGACGAAGACGCAGTACTTCGCGGCGGGTCGCTACCGGTTCACCACCGTCAGCGACGACGGGGTGCGCCTGTTCATCGACGGCAAGCGGGTCATCGACCAGTGGCACGGCCAGTCCGGCACCGCCTACACCTACATCGGCGACCTCGGCGCCGGTGACCACACCGTCGTGATGGAGTACTACGACGAGGGCGGCGACGCGCTCGCGAAGCTCGACTGGGACACCACCACCGACCAGCCCTCCCAGTCGTTCCAGGCCAAGTACTGGAACACACCGGGCGCGGGATCGGCGCCGGCCGTGCCGACCGGCACACCCACACTGAGCCGGCAGGAGCCGGAGATCGACCACGACTGGGGTGCCGGCTCGCCGGCCGCCGGGATCACGGCGGACCACTTCGTCGCCCGCTGGACCGGGACCGTGGTGCTCATCCAGGGCGAGTACGAGTTCACCGTCACCGCTGACGACGGCGTGCGGCTCAGCGTCGACGGCGTGCGGGTCGTCGACAAGTGGATCGACCAGGGCGCGACGAGCCACACCGCACGCGTGCTGCTGGACAGCGGGCCGCACAACATCGTGATGGACTACTACGAGAACGGCGGCGACGCCGTGGCCCGGCTGCGCTATCTCAAGGTGGGCGACGTCCAGGTGTCCTCGGCGTACACCGCCGAGTTCTGGAACACCCCGACCGCGGGGGACTCGCCGCCGATCCCCACCCGCGCGCCCGACCTGACGCGCCAGGACACCTCGGTCAACTTCGACTGGGGTGGCGGGTCGCCCGACCCGGCCATCGCGGCCGACAAGTTCGTCGCGCGCTGGACCCGCACCGACGTCCTGCCCGCGGGCCTCTACCGCTTCAGCGGTGCCAGTGACGACGGCATCCGGGTGTACGTCGACAACGTGCCGGTCGTCGACCGGTGGCAGAACCAGAACGCGCCCTACAGCGTCGACAAGGTCCTGCTCGGCGGCAACCACACGATCAGGGTCGAGTACTACGAGAACGGCGGCGGGGCGCTGGTCGGGTTCGACTACGAGCGGATCGGCGACGTCACGGTGCAGGACGGGTACACCGGCGAGTACTTCGCCAACCAGACCCTCGCCGGCACTCCCGCCGTGACCCGCCAGGACGACACCGTCAGCTTCGACTGGGGCGACGGGTCGCCCGACCCCGCCATCCCGGCCGACGGCTTCTCCGCGCGGTGGACGAGGTCGGTGCAGCTGACCGCGGGCTACTACGCCTTCACCGTCACCGCGGACGACGGCGTGCGGCTGTTCGTCGACGGCGTGAAGGTGCTCGACAAGTGGGTGGATCAGGGGCCGACACCGTACACGGTGACCCGTGCGCTCACCGACGGCGCGCACACGATCGTGCTGGAGTACTACGAGCACGGCGGCGGTGCCGTCGCGCGGCTGGACTTCTCCAGGACCGACCAGCCGCCGCCGCCCGCAGTGCCGTACGTCGCCGAGTACTTCGCCAACACCACGCTCACCGGACCGGCCGTGCTGACCCGCAACGAGGACGAGATCGCCGCCGACTGGGGTGCCGGCTCGCCGGACCCCGCGGTCCCGGTCGACGGCTTCTCGGCGCGCTGGACCAGGACCGTGCAGCTGGACGCCGGCACGTACCACCTCAGCGCCACGGGTGACGACGGCATCCGGGTCAGGCTCGACGGCAACGTCGTCATCGACGGCTGGAGCGACCACTCGCCGACCACCTACACCGCCGACGTCCCGATCGCCGCCGGCCAGCACACGATCGTCGTCGAGTACTACGAGAACGGCGGCGGAGCCATGGCCCGCTTCAGCGTCACCGGAGGACAGCCGTGACCGCGCCGCCCGACGAGCTCGACCCGGGCAGCGACATCCGCCTGGCCCGCAGCATCCACGGGCTGCGGGAACTGTGGCCGGACCAGTCCGCGCACGTCGTGCTGACCCGGCTGCAGCGGGCGCTGCTCGTTGTCGCCGTGCTCGCGCTTGCGCTGGCGCTGGTGCTGTGGACGGTCGGGACGCTGCAGGTCCTCATCGCCGCCATCACCGTGCTGTACGCCGGGGCGATCACCTTCCGGATCGCGCTGGTCTGGGCGGCCAACCGGCGTGAGCACCGGGTGCGGGTGAGTGAGGAGGAGGCCCGCGCCGTCGCCGACGACGACCTGCCGGTCTACACGGTGCTCGTGCCGGCCTACCGCGAGCCGCAGGTGATCGGCCTGCTCATGGAGCACCTGGCGGCGCTGGAGTACCCGGCGGCGAAGCTCGACGTGCAACTGCTGCTGGAGGCCGACGACCAGGAGACGATCGCCGCGGCCCGGGCCGCGCTGCCCGGCCCGCACGTGCGGCTCGTGGTGGTGCCGCCGGCGCACCCGCGGACCAAGCCGAAGGCCTGCAACTACGGCCTCCAGCTCGCCCGGGGTGACCTGGTCACCATCTACGACGCCGAGGACCGGCCGGACCCGTTGCAGCTGCGCCGCGCCGCCGTCGCCTTCGACCGGCTCGGCCCCGACTACGTGTGCCTGCAGGCCGAGCTGGGGTACTTCAACTCCGACCAGAACCGCATCACGCGGTGGTTCACGCTCGACTACGCGACCTGGTTCCGTTCGCTGCTGCCCGGGCTCGTCGCGCTCGGCATGCCGATCCCGCTCGGCGGCACGAGCAACCACCTGCGCATGGCGACGCTGCGCCGCCTGGGCGCCTGGGATCCGTTCAACGTCACCGAGGACGCCGACCTCGGCATCCGCCTGGCGCGCCTGGGGTACCGGGTCGGCGTGCTCGACTCGGTGACCCTGGAGGAGGCGAACTCCGACTTCATCAACTGGGTCAAGCAACGCAGCCGCTGGTACAAGGGGTACCTGCTGACCTGGCTGATCCACATGCGCTCGCCGTGGCGCTCGGCGCGGCAGCTGACCTGGCGCGGGCTGCTGTGCCTCAACCTCTTCGTCGCCGGCACGCCGCTCACCGCGCTGCTCAACACGGTGTTCTGGGCCATGACGGCGCTGTGGTTCGTGGCCCGCCCGCCCTTCGTGCAGACCCTGTTCGACACGCCGTTCTATTACGTCGGGCTCGTCTGCCTGGTCTTCGGCAACGCCGTGGTGATCTACCTCAACGTGCTGGCGGTCCATCAGATGAGCCGGCCCGACCTGCTCATGACCGCGTTGTTGTCGCCGGTGTACTGGATGATGGCCAGCATCGCCGGGGCGAAGGCGGCCCTGCAGCTGGTGTTCAACCCGTCGTACTGGGAGAAGACGACCCACGGCCTGCACCTGCCGGCCGCCCGCCGTCCCGGGGAGCAGGTTCATGCCGACTGAGACCAGGCGCGGGCGGATCCGTGTCACCGAGGGCCGGGTCGTCTTCGTCGCGGCGCTGCTGTGCTACCTCGCCGCCGCCTGGTGGTTCTGGCACCAGGCACTGATTCCCGGCGACTCGACCAGCCGGGTCGCCAACGGCTACTACATCCTGTTCAGCCGCGACCCGCACCTGGCCGCGGTCGGGTTCGTCTGGAACCCGCTGCCCTCCCTGCTGCTGCTGCCCGCACTGCCGCTGAAAGCCCTCGTGCCGGCGCTGACCAGCGAAGGCCTGCTCGCCGCGGCGACGTCGGCGCTGTTCATGGCCGGCACCGTCGCCGCCGGCAACGACACGCTGCGCCGGCTGCGGGTCTCCCGGCTGTCCCGCCGGGTGCTGACCCTCCTGCTGGCGGCGCACCCGATGTTCCTCATCTACGCGGGCAACGGCATGAGCGAGGCCTGCTTCATGTTCTTCCTGGTCCTGTCGGCGCGCGCCCTGCTGCGGTGGCTGTCCGACGGGCGGCCGCAGTCCCTCGTCCCGCTCGGCCTGAGCCTCGGGCTCGCGTACGGTGCCCGCTACGAGGCGCTCGCCCCGGGGCTCGCCGCGCCGGTCGTGGTCTTCGCGGTGAGCTGGTGGCGCGGCCGGGGCCGGGCTCGGTGGCGATACGCGACCGCACAGGCCGACGCCGTCCTCACGGCGCTGCCGGTCGCCATGTCCGTGGCGGGCTGGGCGCTCGCCAGCAAGATCATCGTTGGTCAGTGGTTCGCCACGTTCTCCTCGGCGTACGGCAACGCCGCCCAGGTCAGCGCGAACGAACGCGGGATCCACTCGATCACCGGCGAGGACCTCGGCAGCCGGACGGCGTACGCGCTCAACCAGGTGCTCGGCCTCCAGCCGCTGCTGCCGGTCCTGCTGGCGCTGGCCGCACTGGTCGCCCTGCGCCGGCGCGACCCGCGGATCCTCGCGCCGATCGCCGTCTTCGGCGCGGTGCTCGCCTTCGGCGACCTCGCCTTCGTGTCCGGCAACTCGTTCGGCTGGCTGCGCTTCCAGATCGCGGCGGTACCGCTGGCGTACCTGCTCACCGCGCTCCTGCTCGCCGGCCCGGTCCGCGATCCCGCGCCCACGCCCGCGCCCGCGGTGCTCGCCGGCGCGCCGGCCGGCCGCGGCAGGCGTTCCCGGCTGACCCTGGCCCCGTTGGCGGGCCTGCTCATCGGGGCGCTGCGCGACACGCGCCGCGGCGGAGCGCTCGCCACCGTCGGCAACGGGCCGGGACGGCAGTCCGGGCCGCGCCGGCAGCGGGTCGTGGCCGTGGCCGCGGTGCTCGCCGCCGCACTCGCGCTACCGGCGACGATCGCCACCCTGCGGGCCCCGCGGCTCGCCCGCGAGGAGTCGGAGTGGCTCACCGAGGCCGGCGCGGCCCGCACGGCCGGCCTGGCCCGGCTGAACGCTCACGTCGCCCGGGACCTCGACGCCATGGGCCTGCCCGACGGGGCGGTGATCACCGACTCCGCCTACGCCTTCGCGGTCATCATGGCCAGCCGGAACCCGCGGCAGTTCGTCATCACGTCGGACCGCGACTTCGCGTCGAAGCTCGCCGACCCGCGCGCCAGCCAGGTGCGGTACCTGCTGATCTCCGCGAACGGCGCCGCCGACGCCGTACGGACCGCCCATGCCGGCGACGGCGGCACGCCGAGCACGCGCACGTGGGCCGACCAGTGGGGCGTCGTGCTCTGGACCCTGGTCCCGGTCACGGGCGGCCCCTGAGCAAGCATGAGCCCGATCTTCCTGTTCCTCTTCCTCGGGTTCCTGGTCGCCGGCGCCGGTCTCGGCGTCGCGCTGCTCGGCGTACGCCGCATCCTGCGCCACCGGGCGGCGACGACATGAACGCCTGGTCGCTCAACGCCGCTTGACAAGCAGGTCCGCCACCCGGCCGCGCACCCGACGGGGACCAATTCGCGATCGGGCAGCCGCTGCTGGCTCCGCTGGTGAGGCAGCCCAGACGGGTGGCGCTTCTCGACCGTTTCACCGAAGAAGTTACCCAACGGTTCGGCGACGATCATGCGATGCGATCAGACGCTCCCGTGTGTTGAAGGCGCTGCCGATGTCAACGCCAACCCGTCCTGCCACTGTCGAGAGCTCACATGTGGTCAGCAGTTGGACCCGAGTCCTCGCGATCATCGCGCCGTTGACCGCGACGCTGCTGGGCGCCGCCATGGCCGTGCAGTGGGAGGTCGGCGGCGGTCGAGCGGTCTCGTCCCTTCCCGCCCCTGCTCGTTGGATGGCCGAGAACCTCCCGTTGCTGGATGGCGGCGAGCCGGTATGGATATGGCGTGGACCCTTCTTCGTCGCGGTGTTGCTCACGGTGCCCCTCGTATGGGCGGTGACGAACCACGCCGCTTCGGCGTCGCCTCGGCTACTCACGAGAGGCGGACTGCTCGTGGCGGCCGCCGCGATCGGGATTGAGTACAACAGCCCAGGCGGGTACGGCTGGATATTCGACCTCGCAGCCCTGCTGGCAGCGCTCATCGGCACGGTCTGGTGCGGGCTGCAGGCCCTCCGACGCGGTCTGCTACCACGCAGCGTCGCCTGGGCACTCATCGCCGCTCTACCACTGACGCCGCTGGCGGGCTTCCTCACGTTCTGGTACCTGCCGCCTGGCCTGGCCATGGGCACCTTGCTCGCCTGGGCGATCGCCGGCGTGACGATCGGCCGCAGGAGGGGGCGGCCGCTCGACGAGACGAGCGCCTGACAGGGCGCCGCACATCATGCCGACCGCGCCGACCTGGCCGGCCTGCCGCTCGAACGGCTGCTCCGGCTCCCGACCGCCGTCGTGCGGGCCGTCGGCCTGAGGGCGGTGACGGCGTGCCCGCCGCGTCGCACGAACACCATCGACCGCGACGGCGGCGAGGTGGTGCCGGCGGCCCCAGGCTCACCCTCCAGGATCATCGTCCCCACCATGGGGGTAGCTCGGGCGAATCAAGACCCCGAGCTGTGACGAGGTAGTCGAGTTGGGCAATCTGCCAGGGCGAGGTCGCGGCCGTAGCAGACGACGCGCCGCAGGCGGCGGTGTGCGCCGGGCTTCGTCGACGACCCGGCCGTCAGGCGTTGATGAGTTCCTTCGCTGCCGGTTCGGGGGCGGCGAACCCTGCGGTGGCGGGGGCCCGATGGGCGTAGGGAGCCGATCGGCGCTGGGTCGGTCCACCACGAGCCCTTGAATGTTGCCGACATCGTGTCGCTAAGATATCAACGCTGCGTCGGTAACTGTGCCGCGGGCGTCGGTGATCCTTGGAGCTCGGATGCAACGCAAGGCCCTGCCGGTCGTGTACCTGGCGTTGTTCGTGGACATGCTCGGCTTCGGTGTCATCCTGCCGCTGCTGCCGTTTCGGATCGAGCAGCTCGGCGGCACGGGAGCGTGGGTCGGTGCGGTACTGACCGCCTACGCGCTCGCCCAGTTCGTGATGGCACCGGTGCTCGGCGCGCTGTCGGACCGCTACGGCCGCCGGCCGCTGCTGCTGGCCAGCCTCGCCGGTTCGGCGGTCTCACTCGCCCTGGTCGGCGTCGCCGACTCGCTGCTCATGCTGCTCGCCGCTCGGGTGGTGGCCGGCCTGTGCGGCGGCGCGATCGCCGTCGGCCAGGCGTACGCGGTGGACCTGAGCCCTCCGGAGGCACGCACCCGCGCGCTGGGCATGGTCGGCGCCTCGATCGGCATGGGCTTCGTGGTCGGCCCCGCGCTCGGCGCGGCACTGTCCGGGCTGGGCTTCACCGGGGTGAGCCTGGCCGCCGCCGGCATCGCGCTGGCCAACCTGCTCGCCGGTGCGGTGCTGCTGCCCCGCCGGCCGGGGCCGGGCGACGCGGTGCCGCCGCGGCGAACGCCCGGCGCCCATGCCGCACTCGCCGTCGCGCTGCGGCTTCCCGCGCTCCGGCCGGTGGTCGCCGCGATCTTCGTCTCCATGTGCGCGTTCGCTGCCATGGAGGCGACGTATGCGCTGCTCGGCGCGCGCCGGTACGGGCTGGGTCCGGTGGGCCTCGGTCTGGTCTTCACCGGCGTCGGCGTGGTGATGGCGGTCGTGCAGGGCGGCGTGGCGGGCAGGGCGGCGGACCGCTTCGGCAACCGCCGGGTCGCCGTGGCGGGGGCGGCGCTGCTCGGTGCGGGCCTGGCGGTGCTGCCGCTCGCACCGGCCTGGCTGGGCTATCCCGCCCTGGCACTGCTCGCCGCCGGGCAGGGCCTGCTCGGCACGACCGCGGCCGCGCTCATCGCCGAGACGGGCGGCCGGGCACTGGGCGGGGTGCTCGGCATCGGGCAGGCGGCCGGCGCGGCGGCCCGGGCCCTCGGGCCGCTCGCCGCCGGTGTCGCCTTCGACCTGCGGCCGGGACTGCCGTACTACCTCGGCGCCGCCCTCTGCGGCCTGGCCGCCGTACTGCTGCTGCGCTCCGGCAGCACCGAGGCGTCCCCGACCACCGTCGAGATGGGACAACCCGCATGACGACCGTCCCGGGCGCCGCGCTCCGCTGGTGGCCGGGGCGACCGGCCCGCCGGCACGAGCCCGAGAGGGCCGTGGAAGCCCCGATAGCATAGGCGCCATGCCGAGGATCAACGCGGCGACGGTCGCCGAGCACCGCGCCCAGCAGCGCAGCGCGTTGCTGGGCGCTGCTCGCGACGTGCTCCTCGAGGAGGGCTACGCCGGGCTGAGCTTCGCCACCCTCGCCAGCCGCACCGGGCTGGCACGCCCCACCGTGTACTCGTACTTCACGACCAAGGACGACATCGTGCTCGCGTTGTGCGAGGCTGAGCTGCCCCTGGTCGCGGTGGACATCACCCGCGCGGTCGAGCGCGCCGAGGGCCCCCGCGAGCAGCTCGCCGCGTTCGTCCGGGCCCAGCTGCGCGCTGCCCAGCAGCGCCGATACCGCATCGCTCACGCGCTGGCCAGCGCCTCGCTGTCGGAGCCGACCCGGCAGCGCATCGTCGCGATGCACCACGAGCTCGTGCCGAGCGCCGTGCCGCTGCTCGCCGCCCTCGGCCACCCCCACCCAGGCCTCGCCGCGGCGCTCCTCCAAGGGCTGATCAACACCGCGGTGACCGCGCTGGACGCCGGCGAACCGCCCCGGCGGGTCACGCAGGTCACCGTCGCGGCGGCGCTGGACGGCCTCGGCGCCGTTCAGTAGCGCGTCCAGCGAAGCGCCCAGGCCGTCGAGCCAGATCTGAACCTGCCGGGCCCGCCCGCCGACTGAATAGGCGAAGGGAGGGTCGATGAGCGATGAGTTGCTGGTGGTCCGCTGCCAGTTGGGTGAACGGGAAGCCTTCGCGGAGCTGGTGCGGGGCTGGCACCCGGCGGTCGAACGGTACGTCGGACGGATGCTCGGCGGGCCCGACGACGACGTGGTGCAGGAGATCTGGCTGGCCGTCGTCAAAGGGCTGCCACGGCTGCGGCGGCCGGACCGGTTCACGCCGTGGCTGTTCACCGTCGCGCGCCGGGCGGTGATGAACCGGTTGCGGGAGGCGTACACGCGCCCGGAACCCGAACCGATCGACGACGTGCGGGGCGAGGACGAGGCGGAAGGTGTCGTCAACCGGGAGACGCTCGCCGGCGCCCTGGCGGCGCTTCCGGCCCGGGAACGGGAGGCGCTCCTGCTGTTCTACCTCGAGGACCTGCCGCTGGAGACGTGCGCGCAGATCTGCGCCGTGCCCGTCGGCACGGTCAAGTCGCGGCTCAACCGGGCCCGCGGGCTGCTACGCCGGGAACTGATGCGGAAGGGATACGAGGCATGACTCCGGAAGAGGTGCTGGCGCGGCTCGAGGCGCCGTTGTCGCTGCGCAAGCGGATCGGCTACCTGGTCCTGGCCCTGGCCGGTCTCACCGGGAGCGCCCTGATCGGCCTGCTCTGGGCGACGGAGCCCGGGTTGCCGCCGCGCACGAAGGTGGCCTTCGCGGTCCTGGTGACGATCGGTCTGTGCTGGGCGGCGTTCGGCGGCTGGGCCGTGACCCGCCGGATGCCGCTGCTCGCCCGGGACCGGGTGGTCGCCGGCTGGCTCGGCGTCGGCGCCTGGCTGGCGTTCACCCTCGGGGCGTTGATCATCACCACCCTGCGGCACAAGCTCGAGCCGTCGCTGCTGGGCATCGTGCTCGCCCTGGGTGTGCTGGCTGCCGTGAACCTGAGGGCCGCGCGCCGGGCAAGGGCGGCGCTGCTGCGCCGCAAGGCCGAGCTGACCGGGGGCGGCGGCGTGCAGTGAGTGGGCGTGCGATCAACGTCGCTGACGAACAGCGGCGTTGATCGCTTCGCGTCGGCCGATCGAAAAACTGTTATGCGAGTGGCCTCCCGCGCACCTGTGCATCGAGTCCGACGCACCCAGCAGAGAGGCCAGCATGTCAACGTCACGATCACGGAAGTCGCGGGCGCCCCGCAGCGCCGCCCGCCTCACCCTCGCCGTCGCCACGGCCGGCGCGCTCGTCCTGGCCGCCCTGGTCGCCACCGGCGGCCCGGCCAGCGCGGCGACCGTGGCAGCGTTCCCGGGCGCCGCCGGAGGCAACCGGGTCGACTACGACGGGGACTCGAACCTGACCAACGGCAAGGAGGCCACCTGGGAGCAGTACACCGACGTCCCGACGCACCGCTCGACGCGGTTCAACGTCCCCAACATCACCACCGAGCCGGCGTCCACGGCGCTGCCCAAGGTCCTGGACAACGCCGGCGCGTTCTGGTGGGCCCGCGACGCCGTCGACACGCGGATCGTCGGCGAGACCCGCACGACCACCGGGACGCTGATCAACGCGCCGAACGCCACCGAGTGGAACAACCTGTGGAACGCCGCCCAGGTGAACAGCCCCGGCGGGTGGGACACCGACCGCGACGGCATGCCCAACGCCTGGGAGAGGGCCAACGGGCTCAACCCGAACGCCGACGATCACAACGGCGACGCGGACGGCGACGGCTACCGCAACATCGAGGAGTACCTCGACCACGCCGCCCAGGGCGGCCAGGGCGGCCAGCCGAGCCCGACCAATCCCACGTCGTCGCCGGCCGGCGGCGGCGCGTGCAGCGCGAGCTACCGGACTGTCAACAGCTGGTCCGGCGGCTTCCAGGCCGAGGTGACGGTGCAGGCCGGCAGCTCGGCCATCGGCGGCTGGACGGTGCGCTGGATGCTCGCCGGCGGCCAGACGGTCAGCCAGGTGTGGAACGGCCGCCTGGTCACGAGCGGCACGGCGGCGACCGTGACCAACGAGAGCTACAACGGCGCGCTGGCCGCCGCGGCCTCGACCACGTTCGGCTTCCTCGCGACCGGCACGGCGTCGACGCCGGCCCTGACCTGCTCCACCGCCTAATAGACCGGGCCCGTCGCAGCCGGCGGCCTACGGAGTCGCGTGGTGCGTCATGCGCCGCGCCGGGTGACGGCGTACAGGTCCCGGGCCGGCCCGGTGAGCTGCCGCCCGGCGGGCCACACCACCCGTAGGCTGCGCCGCAGCGGCAGGCCGGTGACGGCAACGGCGACCAGGGCGCCGGCGGCGAGCTCGCCGGCGACGGCGAGGGAGCTGAGCACCGCGGGGCCGCTGCCGGCGGCGACGGCGTGCTTGATCGCGGTGGTCGACGACAGCTCGAGCATGGGCGCCGTGGCCGGGCCGCATCCGTGCGCGCGCAGCGCCGCCTCCAGCGCGCGGCGGGTGCCGGACTCGGCCTCCCGGGCGACCAGCGGTGTGGCGGCCAGTTCGGCCGGGGTGATGCCGCGCCGGCGGCGGCTCCACGGATGCCCCGGGGCGACGAGCACGACGAGCCGGTCCTCCGCGACGGTCTCGGCGTGCAAGCCGGCCGGCAGGTCCGGCCCCTCGACGAACCCGAGCCCGGCCTCGCCGCCCAGGACCGCGGTGGCCACCTGCGCGGAGTTGCCGGCCCGCAGCGCGACGGTCAGGTCGGGGTGGTCGCGGCGCAGCGCCACGAGCCAGCCGGGCAGGAGGTACTCGGCGACGGTCTGGCTGGCGGCGACGGCGAGCCGGCTGTCCACGCTGCTGCGCAGCGCGGCGGCCGCGACGGCCAGGGCCGCGGCGGCGTCGACGGCGGCCCGGGCCCAGTCGGCCACGAGCACGCCGGTCTCCGTGAGCGTGGACCCGCGCGGGGTGCGGTCGAGCAGGGTGACCCCGAGCTGCCGCTCCAGCTGCCGCAGGCGGGCGCTGGCCGCGGGCTGCGAGATGCGGTGGGCCGCGGCGGCACGGCCGACGCTGCCGAGCCGGACCACGGACAGCAGCAGGTCGAAGCTGCTCAGGTCCGTCACGAGCGGCGGCAAGGGCATAACGACAGGTTATGACGTCAGACGTGATCGCCGCCTACCGGGTCCGCCGCGGCCGGTGGACCGTCGAACCCATGACCGCTGTGCTCGCCCCCGACGCCGCCCGCGCGCCGCACCGCCGTGACGTGTTCGCGCATCTCGGGCCGAACTGGTTCGCCACCGTCATGGGGACCGGGATCGTCGCCAACGCCGCCGGGGTACTGCCGCTGCGCCTGCCCGGCCTGCGACCGGCCGCCACCCTCGTGTGGGCGCTGGCGGCCGGGCTGCTGGTGCTGCTCACGGTGGCGTGGGCGGTCCACCTGCGCCGGCACCGCGCGACCGCGCTCGGGCACGCCGCCGACCCGGTGATGGCCCAGTTCTGGGGTGCGCCGCCGATGGCCGCGATGACGGTCGGCGGCGGCACCCTGCTGCTGGGGCAGGACTGGCTCGGTCTGCACACCGCCGTCGTCGTCGACGCCGTGCTGTGGGTGGCCGGCACGGCCGGTGGCCTGGTCACGGCGGTCGCGATCCCGTATCTCATGATGACCCGGCACCGCAGCGGCCCGGACGCCGCGTTCGGCGGCTGGCTCATGCCGGTCGTGCCGCCCATGGTGTCGGCCGCCAACGGCGCGCTGCTGGTGCCGCACCTGCCGGCCGGGCAGCTCCGCCTCGACCTGCTGCTCGCCGGCTACGCCCTGTTCGGCATGAGCCTCGTCGCCACACTGATCATCCTGCCCCAGCTGTGGGCCCGGCTCGTGCGCCACCACGCCGGCCCGGCCCGCCTGGTGCCGACGCTCTGGATCGTCCTCGGCCCGATCGGCCAGTCGATCACCGCCGCCCACCTGCTCGGCGTCGCGGCCACGGCGGTACTGCCGGCCCCGTACAGCACCGGCGCGCAGGTCTTCGCGGTGTTCTACGGCGTTCCCGCGTTCGGGTTCGCCGTGCTGTGGCTGGCCCTGGCCGCCGCGATCACGGTCCGCGCCGCGCGCTCGGACGAGGGGCTGCCGTTCACGCTGGCCTGGTGGAGCTTCGTGTTCCCCGTCGGCACGCTCGTCACCGGCACGGCCGGCCTCGCCACCCGCAGCCACGCCGCCGGCCTCACCGTCCTGGCCGTGACCCTCTACCTGCTGCTCGTCGTGGCCTGGAGCACCGTCGCCATCCGGACGCTGCACGGTGCCCGCCACGGCGACCTGCTCCGAACCCCGCGAGCACGGCACAGCCGTCCGCAACGGGTTTGAGGCGTCGCCGCTGTGGTAGGTGCGTGCGGGTCGCCGTTGCTGACGTCAGGAGAATCGCCATGTCGCAGACCCGGGAACTGCTCGACACCGTCGCCGTGAGTATCCGTCCGCAGGTGAGCAGCGAGCGGCTGGCTGCCGTGATCGACGCGATGGCGGCGTGCGAGGAGGCCGTCACCGCGTGCGCCGCCGCGATGGTCGCCGAGGACGACGTCCAGGTGCTGCAGGACGCGATCAACCGGGATCTCGACTGTGCGGACGTCGTGGCGGCGGCCCGCCGGGTGGTCAGCCGCGGCGGCGACGTCGCGTTGCTGGGTCCGCTGCTGGAGGCGTGCGTGACGGCCTGCGAGCACAGTGCCAGGCTGTGTGCCGCGCACGCGCACCACCACGACCACTGCCGGCTGTGCTCGCAGGCGACGTCGCGGTGCGCGCAGATGTGCCGGGACGTGCTGCAGGGGCTGCACGGCTGAGCGCCGCCGGGGATCCGCCGCGACGGGGCCGGGTGTTGCTGCTGGGAACCGGCTGCGCAAGGGTTGGATATGAGCCCTGGTGCCGGCGGGGGTGGTCGTGGTGGAGCTCGTCGCCTTCTTGATCGTGCTGCTGGTGGTGGCGATCCTGTCGTCCGGTAGCGCATGGATCGCCAGGCGCCGCAGCCGCGAGCCGCCCGGGTCGCTGCAGGGCGAGCGGGCCGAGGCCGTGCTCACCGCGTGGCTGCTCGCCGGCTACCTGTCGGCTGAGGAGTACCGGCGGGACATGGCCATCCTGGCCGCGCGGGAAGCACACCACGATCCGCCGCTCACCCCGCTCGACCCGTGACCCCGACCGGCCGCCGTGCGGGTGGCGGGTCAGCGGAAGGCGGCATGGCCGGTGACCGCCTGGCCGATGATCAGCTGGTGGACCTCCGAGGTGCCCTCGTAGGTCAGTACCGACTCCAGGTTCGTGGCGTGGCGCAGGACCGGGTAGTCCAGGGTGATGCCCGCCGCGCCGAGGATGGTGCGGCACTCGCGGGCGATGGCGATCGCCTCGCGGGTGCTGTTGAGCTTGCCCAGGCTGATCTGGCGGTGGTCGAGGGTGCCGGCGTCCTTCAGCTCCGCCAGCTGCAGCGCCAGCAGGAAGCCCTTGCCCAGCTCCAGGGTCATGTCGGCCAGCTTGAGCTGGGTGGCCTGGTAGGCGGCGAGCGGCCGGGCGAAGATCTCGCGGGTTCCCGCATAGGCGATGGCCGTCGACAGGCAGTCGTGCGCGGCGCCGAGCGCCCCGAAGACGATGCCGAAGCGGGCCTCGTTGAGGCAGGACAGCGGGGCGGACAGGCCCGCCGCCGACGGGAGCATCGCGTCGGCCGGCAGCCGCACGCCGTCGAGGACCAGTTCGGCGGTCACCGAGGCACGCAGCGAGAGCTTGCGGGTGATCTCCGCGGCGGCGAAGCCGGGCGTGCCGGCGGGGACGAGGAAGCCGCGGACGCCCTCGTCGGTGCGGGCCCACACGACGGCGACGTCGGCGATCGAGCCGTTGGTGATCCACATCTTGGTGCCGTCGAGTACCCAGTCGGCACCGTCGCGGCGGGCCCGGGTGCGCATGCCCGACGGGTCGGAGCCGAAGTCGGGCTCGGTGAGGCCGAAGCAGCCGATCGCCTCCCCGCGGGCGAGCGTGGGCAGCCAGTGCTGCCGCTGCGCATCGGAGCCGTACCGGTGGATGGCGTACATCGCGAGCGAGCCCTGCACCGACACGAGCGAGCGCAGTCCGGAGTCGCCGGCCTCCAGCTCGAAGCAGGCCAGCCCGTAGGCGAGGGCGGAGGTGCCGGCGCAGCCGTAGCCCCGCAGGTGCATGCCGAGCACCCCCAGCTCGCCGAGCTCGCGGGCGAGGTCGCGGACCGGCAGGCGACCCTGCTCGAACCAGCCGGCGACGTGCGGCCGGACCCGCCGGTCGACGAAGGCGCGCACGGCGTCGCGCAGGTCGCGGCTCTCCTCGTCGATGCGGCTGTCGACGCCGAAGTAGTCCAGCACGGGCAGCGTCACAGCGATCGTCCCTTCTCGAGTACACCTAGGACGCCCTGGGCGACGGCGACGGCCATCGCGTCGAGCGCGTCGTGCGTCATCGCCGCCATGTGCGGCGTCGCCAGGACACGCGGGTGGTGCAGCAGCGGATCGCCGGGGGCGGGTGGCTCCGGAGCGAACACGTCGACGGCGTAGCCGCGCAGCCGCCCGGTGTCGAGCGCGGCGAGCACGGCGGAGCGGTCGACGACCCCGGCGCGGGCGGTGTTGACGAGCAGGGCGCCCGGCCGCATCGCCGCCAGCGCGTCGGCGCCGATGAGGCCGGCGGTCTGCGGGGTCTGCGGCACGTGCAGGCTGACGACGTCGGACGAGCGCAGCAGCTCGTCCAGCGTGACCAGCCGCACGCCGGGTGGCGGCACCACCGCCGCGACGTCGAAGGCGAGGACCGTCATGCCCAGGCCGAGGGCGCGGGCGGCCACGCCGCGGCCGATCGCGCCGAGGCCGACCAGCCCCAGGGTCCGCCCGGCGAGCATGGTCCCGGTCAGCCCGGCGGCGACGACCGACGACGGCAGGGAGCGGCCGGCCGGGAACCCGCCGCCGGCGAGGGTCGCCACGGCCGGCGGCAGCTGCCGGGCGAGGGTCAGCGCGGCGAGCAGGACGAACTCGGCGACGGACTCGGCGTTGGCGCCCGGCGTGCTGACCACGGGGATGCCCAGCCGCTCCGCCGCGGCCAGGTCGATGCCGTCGAGGCCGGCGCCGTGGCGCCCGACGACCCGCAGCCGCGGGGCCGCCTCCAGCATGGCGGCGGTGACGGGGGAGGACCGCACCACGAGGGCGTCGGCGGTGGCGAGCGGGCCGGCGGCGAGCACGGCCGGGTCGGTGACGCCGGCGACGTGCACCTCGCCGGCGGCGCGCAGCAGGTCCATCCCGGCGGCGGCGATCGGCTCGGTCAGCAGGATCCGTGGGGTCACGAGGCGCACCGGGCTCACCAGCCCGTGTAGCAGGTCACCGGCACCGAGTAGAAGTCCCGGGCGTAGCCGCCCTGCTCCCGCGGGCCGTGGTTGGAGTCGCCGGTGCCGCCGAACGGCAGGTGCAGCTCGGTGCCGGCGGTGGGCAGGTTGACGGTGACGATGCCGGCGCGGGCGTCGCGCTTGAACCGCTCGGCGGCGGCGAGGGAGGTGGTGACGATGCCGGCGGAGAGCCCGTAGCGCGTGTCGGCGGCGACGGCGATCGCCTCGTCGAGGTCGCCGACCTTGATGACGCAGGAGACCGGGCCGAAGATCTCCTCGCGAGCCACCCGCATGCCGTTGTCCGCGCCGGTGAGCAGCGTGGGCCGCATGAACTGCCCGTCGCTGGTGCCGCCGGCCGCCAGGGTCGCGCCCTCGGCGGCGCCGATCGCGACGTAGCCGAGGTTCTGGGCGAGCTGCTGCGGGCTGACCACCGGGCCGACCTGGCTGCGCGGGTCGAGCGGGTCGCCGACCCGCAGCGCGTCGGCGGCGTCGGCGAGCGCGGCCACGAACCGGTCGTGAACGCCCGCCTGCACGATCAGCCGGCTCGATGCGGTGCAGCGCTGGCCGGTACTGAAGAAGCTTCCGTCGAGGGCGCAGCGCACCGCGACCTCGAGGTCGGCGTCGTCGAGGACGACCAGCGGGTTCTTGCCGCCCATCTCCAGCTGGAAGCGCTTGTTGCCGTGGGCGAGGCACTGGCGGGCGACGTGGGCGCCGGTGGCGGTGCTGCCGGTGAACGACACGCCGTCGACGCCGGGCGCGGTGAGCAGCGCCTCGCCGGCCACCCGCCCGGCGCCGAGGACGAGGTTGAACACCCCCGGCGGCAGGCCCGCGCCCGCGATGATTCCGGCGAGCTCCCCGGCCGAGGCCGGCACCAGCTCGGCCGGCTTGAGCACGACGGCGTTGCCGTAGGCGAGCGCGGGCGCCACCTTCCAGGCCGGGATCGCGAGCGGGTAGTTCCACGGCGTGATGACCGCGACCACGCCGAGCGGCCGGCGGCGCACCTCGGCGTGGACGTTGTCGCGGGTCGACGCGTAGACCTCGCCCTGGGGCTGCAGCAGCTGGTGGGCGTAGTAGCGGAAGGTCTGCCCGGCCCGCGCGACCTCGCCGCGAGCCTCGGCGAGCAGCTTGCCCTCCTCGCGGGCGAGCAGGACGGCGAGCTCCTCGGCGCGGTCGAGGATCGTCGCGCCGATCCGCTCGAGGATCGCCATGCGCTCGGCGACGGGCGTGCGGGCCCAGCCGGGCTGGGCGGCCCGCGCGGCCTCGACGGCGGCGCGTGCGGTGTCCGGGCCGGCCTCGGCGTACTCGCTGACGACCTCGCCGGGCCGGGCCGGGTTCACGTTCGCGTGGCGCTCGCCGTCGACCCACTCGCCGCCGACGAGGTTGCGGTGCAGCACCGTCACACCCCCGCGGCCGCGACGGGGGCGGGCTCGGGGAAGTGGCACGCGACCCGGTGCCCGTCCGCCGTGCCGGTCAGCGCCGGCGCCGTCGTCGCGCACACCTCCTGCGCCTTCCAGCACCGGGTGCGGAAGCGGCAGCCGCTGGGCGGGTCGAGCGGGCTCGGCACGTCGCCGGTGAGGATGACGCGGCGGCGCTTGGTCTCGACGAGCGGGTCCGGGATCGGTACCGCGGACAGCAGCGCCTTCGTGTAGGGGTGCCGCGGCGACTGGTACAGCTCATCGCACTCGCCGACCTCGACCACGGCGCCGAGGTACATCACCGCGATCCGGTCGCAGAGGTGGCGCACCACGGCGAGGTCGTGCGCGATGAACATCATCGTCAGGCCCAGCTCCTCCTGCAGCTGCTCGAGGAGGTTCACGATCTGCGCCTGGACGGAGACGTCGAGGGCGGACACCGGCTCGTCGGCGACGACGAAGTCGGGGCCGCTGACCAGGGCCCGAGCGATGCCGACCCGCTGGCGCTGGCCGCCGGAGAACTCGTGCGGGTAGCGGTCGTGCCAGCGGTCGCTGAGTCCGACCAGCCGCATGGTCTCCTGTGCCTTGGCCCGCCGCCCGGCCGCCGACAGGTCGGCGTGCACGAGCAGGGGCTCCTCGATGAGCTCGCCGATGCTCATGCGCGGGTTCAGCGACGCGTACGGGTCCTGGAAGATCATCTGCATCCGCCGGCGCATCGCCCGCATCCGGCGGCCAGGCAGCGTGGTCAGCTCGGTGCCGTCGAACGTCACGCTGCCGCGGCTGGGCCGCAGCAGCTGCAGGATGGCCCGGCCGGTGGTGGACTTGCCGCAGCCGGACTCGCCGACCACGCCGATGATCTCGCCGCGGCGGATGTCGAGGTCGACGCCGGACACCGCGCGCAGGCGGGCCGGCAGCAGCGAGCCGCGGCGGGGGACCTTGAAGTCGACCGCGAGGTCGCGCACCTGCAGCAGCGGCGTCATCGTTCCTCCGGGGAGTGCGCGGCGAAGCGGTCCTCGTTCGACAGCCAGCCGCCCTCGTCCGCCGGGCGCATGCCCCAGCAGCGGTTCAGCTGGCCCCGGTCCGGGACCTGGTGGGTGAGGGTGAGGTCGGGCACGCCGTCGGCGCAGGTCTCCCGGGCGTGCCCGCAGCGGGGCGCGAACCGGCAGCCGGGCGGCATCGCCGTGAGCTCGGGCGGCCGGCCCGCGATCGGCCGCAGCCGTCCGCCGCGGACCAGGTCCAGGCGGGGCACCGAGCCGAGCAGGCCCCAGGTGTAGGGCATCTGCGGGCGGTGGAAGAGGTCGGCGGTCTCGGCCCGCTCGACGATCTGGCCCGCGTACATGACGTTGACCCGCTCGGCCATGCCGGCCACGACGCCGAGGTCGTGGGTGATGAACAGCACGGCGGTGGCGGTCTCCCGGGCCAGGTCCCGCAGCAGATCGAGGATCTGCGCCTGGATCGTGACGTCGAGCGCGGTGGTGATCTCGTCGGCGAGGATGAGCCGGGGGTTGCAGGACAGCGCCATCGCGATCATGACGCGCTGCCGCATGCCACCGGAGAGCTGGTGCGGGTAGGCGCCGAGCCGGCTCTCCGCGGCCGGGATGCGCACCATCTCCAGCAGCTCGACGGCCCGGGTCCGGGCGGCCCGGCGGCTCAGGCCGAGGTGTGCCCGCAGGGTCTCGGTGATCTGCCGGCCGATGGTGAGCACCGGGTTCAGCGAGGTCATCGGGTCCTGGAAGATCATCGCGATGCCCTTGCCGCGCACGGCCCGCAGCTCGCGGGGGCGCAGCCGGAGCAGGTCGCGGCCCTCGAAGAGCACCTGCCCGCCGGTGACCTGCCCGGCCGGCGGAACGATCAGGCCCATGATGGACTGGGCGGTCGCCGACTTGCCGCAGCCGGACTCGCCCACAAGTGCGACCATCTCGCCGGCGTCGACCGTGAACGAGACGCCGTCCACGGCGGTCACGGAGCCCCGCGCCGCACGGAACTGCGTGCGCAGGTCGCGCACCTCCAACAAGGCCATCGAATCTCCCCAAAACTCCGGGCCCGAACGTCGCCATTCGTCAACGGGGAGTGTTGCACAGCCGATCTTCGTCGTCTAGGCTCCGGCGAGCGACGAATTACGTCGATTGAGAGTTGGAGCCAGATGACATCCAAGAGCTCGATCGTGAAGGATCGCAACATCATCCGGGAGCTCGTGCAGGACCCGAGACAGACCAACGTCGCGCTGGCGGCCAAGGTCGGCCTCTCCGAGGGTTCGGTGCGGCGCCGGATCGACCGGCTGCTCGCCGAGGGCAAGCTGCAGTTCTCCGCGATCCCCAGCGCCGCCTTCATGGGCCGCCCGGTGCACACGCTCTTCGAGATCCAGAGCGCACCCGGCGCCACCGAGCAGCTCATCGACAAGCTCGCCGGCATGCCCGAGATGGCCTACGTCTACCACGTGACCGGCCAGTTCGACATCATCGCCGTCGGCTACTTCGCCTCCACCAACACCATGCGCCGGTTCTGGACCGAGCGCCTGGGGCACCTGGAGGGCGTCATGGAGAGCAGGTCGGTGATGGTGCTGCGGGTGGCCAAGCGGGCGCACGAGTGGGCGCGCGACCTCGCCGGCGCCGACGACGAGGAGGAGGAGCCGGGCTGGGACGCCGGCGCCGAATCCGGGTTATCCGGCAACGAGCACTGACCGGCAGAGGGGCCCACCATGCTGCGCATCACGCTGATCCGCTCGCTGACCGTCGTCCCCGTCCTGCTCGGGATCTCGGTGATCTCGTTCCTGGTCATCCGGATGATCCCGGGCGACGTGATCAGCTCCATCATGGGACAGGACTTCGGCGACCCCGCGGTCGAGGCGGAGATGCGCCGCTACTTCGGGCTCGACATGCCCGTGCACGAGCAGTTCTTCACCTGGTTCGGCGACCTCCTGCGCGGTGACCTCGGCACCTCGATGCGCACCGGCCAGCCGGTGCTCGACGAGATCCTGCAGCGGCTCCCGTCCACGCTGCTGCTGGCCCTCTCCGCACTGCTGGTGGCCGTCCTGCTCTCGATCCCGCTGGGGATCCTCAGCGCCACGCGGCGCAACGGCCCGCTCGACGCCGTCGCCCGGGTCGTGTCGCTCATCGGCCTGTCGGTGCCCAACTTCTGGCTGGGCATCCTGCTCGTCTACGTCTTCTCCGTCTCTCTCGGCTGGCTGCCCTCCCAGGGCGCCAGCGAGGGCGGCGGCCTGCTCGACAACCTGCGGTACCTGGTGCTCCCGGCCGTCACCCTGGGCGCCAGCCTCGCCGCGATCAACATGCGGATGACCCGCTCCAGCATGCTGGAGGTGCTCAACCAGGACTACGTGCGCACCGCCCGCGCCAAGGGACTGGCCGAGCGGGTCATCATGGTCCGCCACGCCCTGCGCAACTCGCTCATCCCGGTCGTGACCGTGCTCGGCATCGAGCTCGGCGCGCTGCTCGGCGGCACCGTCATCGTCGAGCAGGTCTTCGCCTGGCCCGGCCTCGGCACGATGGTCATCCGCGGGATCAGCCAGCGCGACTACCCGGTCGTGCAGGGCACCCTGCTCTTCCTCGCGTTCTTCTACGTCCTGGTCAACTACCTGGTCGACCTCGTCTACACCTACCTGGATCCGAGGCTGCGCAGTGGTCACTGACGTCGACACCGTCACAAAGGTTCGGGCGCGCCGGCTCGGCGGCGGCGGCGCGCTGGTGCGGCAGCTGATGCGGGACAAGGTCGGCGCCGTGGGGCTGAGCATCGTCGTGCTCCTGGCCGCGGCCGCGGCGCTCGCGCCGGTCATCGCGCCCTACGACCCGACCGCGATGTCCAACCAGCGCCTGGCCCAGCCCGGTGGCACCTTCCTGCTCGGCGCCGACGAGGCCGGCCGCGACCTGCTCAGCCGGGCCCTCTACGGGGCGCGCACCTCGCTCGCCGTGAGCCTGGTCGTGGTCGGCGCCGCCGCCACCGTCGGCGTGCTGCTGGGCCTGCTCGCCGGCTTCTACCGCGGCGTCCTCGACGCGATCATCACCCCGGTCACCGACGTCATGTTCGCCTTCCCGACCCTGCTGCTGGCCCTCGCCGTCGTGGCCGCCCGCGGGCCGGGCACGGAGAACCTGATCCTCGCCCTGGTGCTCGTCTTCATCCCCAGCTTCGCCCGCGTCGTGCGGGGCACGGCGATGTCGGTGCGGCGCGAGCCGTTCGTCGAGTCCGGGCAGGCGGTCGGGCTGAGCAACGCCCGCCTCATCTTCAAGTACATCCTGCCCAACTCGATCGCGCCGATCGCGGTGCAGTTCACCACGAGCATCGCCTACGCCATCCTCATCGAGGCGTCGCTGGGCTATCTCGGCCTGGGCGTCCAGCCGCCGCAGCCGTCCTGGGGCTCGATGCTGTCCAACGGCAAGGCCTTCATGGAGCTGTCGATCTGGCCGTCGGTGGTGCCGGGCGTCTGCATCATGATCGCGGTGCTCGGGTTCAACCTGCTCGGCGACACCCTGCGCGACGTCCTCGACCCGCGGCTGCGCGGCCGCTCGAACCGCTGAACTGGAGCCCTCCGTCGTGGAATCCATCGACGAGCACGTCGTCCGCCGGCTCACCGAATGGTCGTCCGAAGCGCCCACCGGCACCGCCGAGGAGACCGAGGTCGACCGGGCAGTCCTGCTGGACTACTGGGAGGCCCAGGTCCAGGCCCGCCACCTGGACCTGGCGCTGCGCTGGCTGCAGGCCCAGAAGGAGGGGTTCTACACCATCGGCTCCAGCGGCCACGAGAGCAACGCCGCCGTCGCGCTGGCGCTGCGCCCGAGCGACCCGGCGCTGCTGCACTACCGCTCGGGCGGGTTCTACGCCGCCCGGGCCGGCCAGGTGCCCGGCGCCACCCCGATCGCCGACGTGCTGCACTCGGCGGCGGCGTCCCGGCGCGACCCGATCTCCGGCGGCCGGCACAAGGTCTTCGGGCACCGTGCCCTGAACATCATCCCGCAGACCTCGACGATCGCGTCGCACCTGCCGCGCGCGATGGGTCTGGCCTTCAACCTGGGCCGGACGGCCGGCACCGGGCCGTACCCGCACGACGCGGTCGTGGTGTGCAGCTTCGGCGACGCCTCGCTGAACCACTCCACCGCGGCCGGCGCGCTCAACGCCGTCGGCTACAGCGCCCACCAGGGCCTGCCGATACCGCTGCTGCTCGTCTGCGAGGACAACGGCATCGGGATCAGCACCCGCTCGCCGCACGGCTGGGTGCGCCGGGCGCTGGGGTCGCTGCCCGGCATCGAGTACGTCCACGCCGACGGCACCGACCCGGCCCGCCTGCTCGCGGTCGCCGCCGCCGCCGCGCGGCGGGTCCGCGAGGAGCGCCGGCCGGTCGTGCTGCACCTGGGTACCGTGCGGTTCATGGGCCACGCCGGCTCCGACGCGGAGCTGGCCTACCGCGGCCGGTCGGAGATCCTCGCCGACTACGCCCGCGACCCGATCCTGGCCACGGCGGCGGAACTGGCCCGGCGCGGCATCCTGAGCCCGGCCGAGAGCCTCGCCCGCTACGAGCACGCCCGCAAGCTCGTCATGGACGAGGCACGCCTGCTGGTCGGCCGGGTCGAGCGGCTGGCCGACCCGGCGGCGGTGACCGCGCCGCTCACCGCCCGCCGGCCGGAGGCGGTCAGTGCGGCCGCCGCGCGCGCGGGAGCGGGCCGCGAGGCCGTCTTCGGCGACCGGCTCCCGGAGGCGCGCGGCCCGCTCACCCTCGCCCAGTCGATCAACGCGGCGCTGCACGACGCGCTGCTGGCCCGGCCCGGCGCGCAGGTGTTCGGCGAGGACGTGGCCCGCAAGGGCGGCGTCTACGGCGTGACCCGGGGGCTGCGCAAGGCGTTCGGCGGCGGCCGGGTCTTCGACACGCTGCTGGACGAGCAGTCGATCCTCGGGCTGGCGCTCGGCGGCGCCCTGGCCGGGACCCTGCCCATCCCCGAGATCCAGTACCTCGCGTACCTGCACAACGCCGAGGACCAGCTGCGCGGCGAGGCCGCGTCGCTGCGGTTCTTCTCGGCCGGGCAGTACCAGAACGGGATGGTCGTGCGGATCGCCGGCCTGGCGTACCAGAAGGGCTTCGGCGGCCACTTCCACAACGACAACTCGGTCGCGGTGCTGCGCGACATCCCCGGCCTGGCCCTCGCGGTCGCGTCGCACCCGGCGACCGCCCCGGCCCTGCTGCGCCAGTGCCTGGCCCTGGCCGAGCAGGAGGGCCGGGTGTGCGTCCTGCTGGAGCCGATCGCCCTGTACCACACGCGCGACCTGCACGCCGAGGGCGACGGCGGCTGGCTCGCCCCCTACGCGGCGCCGTCGGCGTGGCCCGAGGCCCCGCTCGGCGCGGTCCGTACCGTCCGCGACGGCGGCGACCTGGCGATCGTCACCTTCGGCAACGGCGTGCCGATGAGCCTGCGGGTCGCCGCGACGCTCGCCGCCGAGGGCGCCGAGACCCGCGTGGTCGACCTGCAGTGGCTCGCGCCGCTGCCGGCGCAGGCCATGCACGCCGCTCTGGACGGGGTCGCCCGCGTGCTCGTCGTCGACGAGACCCGGGTGAGCGGCGGGGTCTCCGAGGCGGTCGTCGCGGCCCTGGTCGACGCCGGCTTCGCCGGCCGGATCGCCCGCGTCAACAGCGTCGACAGCTACGTGCCGCTCGGCCCGGCCGCCGACCAGGTGCTGCTCGGCGAGCCCGACATCCTGGAGGCGGCCCGCGCGCTGCTTGCCTGACAAATTCGTCTCTTGCGCGAATAGGTTTGTAATGGAAACCTATTCGCATGACTTCCGTTGCGGTTCCCGCCGGCGCTGACCCGCGCCGGCTGCTCACCGACGGCAACCTCTCCCTGTCCCGCCGAGGTCTCATCACGGCCGCGCTGGCCGCCGGCATCACCGTCCCGCTCGGCCTCGGGGGGCGAGCGTCGGCGGCCCCGGCGGCGGGTCCCGGCGGCCCACCCCGGCTGGTGCTGCCCCTGCCGACCGGGCCGTTCCCGGTCGGCACGGTCGCCCTGCGCCTCGTCGACCGGTCCCGGCCGGACCCGTACGCCGGCCCGGGGCGTTTCCGCGAGCTGATGGTCAGCGTCTGGTACCCGGCCCGCGACGCCGCCCGCTACCCGCGGGCGCAGTGGATGCCCGAGGCGTCCATGCGCGCACTGCTCGCGGGCAACGGCCTGCCCGGCGACGCGGCGCTGGCGCCGATCACCGCGGGCCGTCTGGGCGCACCGGTGCGGCGCACGGGCGAGCGGCTGCCGGTTGTGGTGTTCTCGCACGGCGCGCACGACCAGCGCGCCAGCCACACGACCGTCGTGCAGGAGCTGGCCAGCCACGGCTACGTGGTGCTCACCGTCGCCCACACCTACGACACCTACGTCGAGTTTCCCGACGGCCGGGTCCTCGAGCCGGACAGGGAGATCCCGATGGGCTCGCGGGACTTCGCCGACGACATCCCGTTCGTCCTGGACCGCGTCGAGGACCTCGCCGCCGGGCGCAACCCCGATGCCGACGGCCGGCCGCTGCCGGCCGGCCTGCGCGGCGCCCCCGACCCGCGGAGCATCGGCGTCTTCGGCGCGTCGAAGGGCGCCACGGCGACCGTCTGGGCGATGCTCGCGGACCCGCGCATCCGGGCCGGGCTGAGCCTCGACGGCCCGATGGAGCCGAGGGTCGAGAGCGACATCGACCGGCCCGTCATGCTGGTGAGCGCCGCCTACCCCCGCACCGAGGAGCCGGTCGCCCAGGCCTGGTCGCACCTGACCGGGTGGCGGCGCAACATCGAGGCCGACGGCGCCGTCCACACCTCGTTCGGCGACTACAAGGTGCTGCTGACGCAGCTGGCGCCGATCGTCGGCATGAGCGACGAGGCGCTGCGCGACTGGGTCGGCACCATCCCGCCGGCCCGCGCGGTGCGCATCCAGCAGGCCTACCCGCTCGCCTTCTTCGACCAGCACCTGCGCCACCGGCGGCAGCGCCTGCTCGAGGGCCCCAGCCGCGCCTTCCCCGAGGTGCGGTTCATTCCGTGACGGTGAGAGCGGCGGCCCACCCGGGAGACTTCGGGTGGGCCGCCGCCGTTTTCCTCAGTAACCCAGCTCGGGCTGCCGCTTGGTGCCTGCCAGCGGCGCCCCGGCCAGGAAACGGTCGAGGTTGGCGCGGAAGTCGGCGCCCAGGCGCTGCAGGTTGCCCGAGCCCCGGAACGACGTGTGCGGGGTGATCGTCGTGTTCGGCAGGTCCCACAGCCGGTGCTCCGCCGGCAGTGGCTCCTCCTCGAACACGTCGAGGACGGCGCCGCCGATCCGGCCGGCGTGCATCGCCTCGACGAGCGCGTCCTCGACGACCAGCGCGCCGCGGCCGACGTTGACCAGCACCGCGCTCGGCCGCATGGCCGCGAAGTGCTCCGCCCCGAAGAAGTACCGGTTCTCCGAGGTGAGCGGCATCGCCAGTACCACCGCGTCCGCCTCGGGCAGGAGCGCGAGGTGCTCGCCGAACGCCAGCACCCGCGTGAAGCCGTCGACGGGGGAGCCCGTGCGGTTGACGCCGATCACGGTGGCGCCCAGGGCGCTCGCGCGCCACGCCACCTCGGAGCCGATCCCGCCGGTGCCGAAGACCAGCATCGTGCTGCCGATGACGTCCTTGCCGACCAGGCGGATCCACTCGTGCCGCTGCTGGGCCTCCCGCAGCGCCGGGAACGCCCGGCCGTGCATGAGCACCGCCCCGATGACGTACTCGGCGATCGGCACGTTGTAGGAGTTCGGCGAGCGGGTGTAGATCAGGCCCTCGTCGAGGCGGCGTCGCCAGACCTCGCCGCCCACCCAGTCGAAGCCGGCCGCGGTGATCTGCACCCAGCGCAGCCGGTCGCACTTGCTCAGCAGCTCCTCGAACGTGTCCTCGTTCATCGCGCTGCGGAGGATCACCTCGGCGTCGAGCCACTCGTCGCGCACCGGCTCGTCGTCCGGGATCGGCGTGAACCGGCAGTGCGGGTAGTCCGCCCGCAGCCCCGGAACCAGCTCGGCGAGGTTGGGGGTGAGCAGTACGTGCGGGCCGGTCACGAGCCCTCCTGGGCCTTCTTCTTCCGGTTGTTGTACGTGACGCCGCCCTTGGCCCAGTTGTCGTAGGAGACCTCGTAGAGCAGGACGTGGGTGTTCTCACGCGGCGAGCCGTACTTGACCAGCACGTCGGTCAGCTCGGCGATGATCGCCTCTTTGGTCTCCTGGTCGCGGTGGCCGATTTCGGCCCGGATGATCGCCATGTGCTCAGTGCTCCTTCGTCGCCGTCGCGAAATCGGGGTTGCGGGAGTACTCGGACGTGACCGCCAGGTAGGCGAAGGCGTGCGTGACGCCGGTCCGCAGGACGCCGTCGAAGACCTCGCGGGCCTTGGCGACGTCGCCGTTGTAGTAGTGCCAGTTGCCCAGGCCGTAGCCCTGGGTGACGGTCTTGAGGCTGTCGCCGTCGCACATGGCCCACAGCTGCTCGGGGGTGAGCTCGCCGGTGTAGAGGCGCATCCGGCCCTCGTAGCCGACCAGGTGGTCCTCGTCGACGACCGTGATCTGCCGGAACCGGTCGAGCACCCGCTCGGCCTCGTCCGCCCGGCCGAGCCGTCGCAGCGCCATGTACTGCCAGTCCTGCGATGCGACGACCCCCTCCTGATGGCGGGCGGAGCCTTCGGCCGCGCGGAAGCTGAGCAGACAGCCCTCGAGGTCGCCGTCGAGATACTGGGCGACGCCGAGGTGGTACCACACCGACGTGTGCAGGGTGGTGTTGTACCGCGGCAGCGCGCCCGGGTCGGCGGCCGCCATCGTCTCGGTGAGGTGCTGGGGCCGCACCGCCCCGGGCCGACCGAGGATCAGGCTGACGACGTCCTTCTCCACCTCGGGCTGGTACATCTCGTGCTCGTCCTCGACCTCGTCGAGCCGGTCCGCGGCGGCGCGCAGGTCCTCGATCGCGCCGGTGTAGTCGCGGACCGAGATCCGCCGGTGCCCGCGGAAGCGCAGCAGGCGCGGGTCGCCCGGCTCGAGCTCGAGCGCCTCGCTGAGCAGGGCGACCGCCTCGGCGTGCTTGTTGAGGTAGCCCTTGAGCCGGGCGGCGATGATGTAGCGATGGCTCAGGGGGACGTCTTCCATGGGGCGCGCCTTTCGGTTGCGGCAGGGGGCGCCGTGAGCGGGCGCCCCCTGCTGTCGGTCAGCGGTTGAGCCAGAGGTTGCGGTAGAAGCGGTACGTCGGGGTCGGGTCGCCGCGGTAGCCCATGACGTCCTTCTGCACGACGTCGAAGTCGGCGTTGAGGAACGTCATCGCCACCGGGCCGCGCTCGGCCAGGATCTTCTCGGCCTGCTGGTAGAGCGCCGCCCGCTTGTCCTTGTCGAGCTCGGAGCGGGCCTGCACGACGAGCGCCTCGTACTCGGGGTCGCTCCAGTTGCCGTAGTTCAGGCCGCCGCCCTTGAGGAAGCTGGCGGTGAACCGCTCGTCCGGGTCGTAGGTCAGGCCGAAGCCGGACTGGTACATGTCGAACTCGCCCGACTTGGTCTTCGTGTCGGCGATCGTGGACTCGACCGACTCGATGGTCACCTTGATGCCGATCTTCGCGAGCTGCTGCTGCTCGACCTCGGCCGAGCGCACCTGGAACGCCGAGGTGGCGATGACCATGAGCTTCGCCTCGAAGCCGTTCGGGAAGCCCACCTCCGTGAGCAGCTGCTTGGCCTTGTCGATGTCGGCCTTGCCGTAGACCGGCGTGGTGAGCGCGCCGTAGCGGTCCGGCGGCAGGTAGCCCGCGTTGAGCGCGGTGCCGAAGCCGGAGTTGGCGACGTTGAGGATCTCCTGGCGGTCGAGCGCGTAGAAGATCGCCTGGCGGACCTTCACGTTGTCGTACGGCGCCTTGGACGTGTTGAGCCGCAGGTGCAGTGACAGCGAGCCGGACCCGCCGTACCACTTGAGCTTCTCGTCGTTCTTCAGCGCGTCGATGAACTCCGGCGCGGGGCGCCAGAGGAAGTCGACGGTGCCGCTGCGCACGGCCGCGGCGCGGGCGTTGTCGTCCGGGTTGAACGTGAAGTCCAGCCCGTCGAGGTAGGGCACGCCGGACTGCCAGTACTGGCTGTGCTTGTCGAGCTTGATGGTCTGCCCGGCCACCCGGGAAGCGATCTTGAACGGGCCGCTGCCGCCGTCGACGGCGGTGTTGAGCCCGCCCTTCTCGTCGACCACCGACTTGTCCACGATCGACGACGCGGCGGTGGACAGCAGGGTCAGGATGGCCGCGTTCGGCTTGCTGAGCTTGAGGATCGCCGTGCGCTCGTCGGGCGTCTCGACCGCGGTGATGCCCTCGTAGCTGCGGGCCCGCGGGGCCCGGGTCGCCGGGTTCTTGATCCGCTCGATCGAGTACTTCACGTCGGCCGAGGTCACCTTGCGCCCGCTGTGGAAGTAGGCGTTGTCGCGCAGCTTGAACGTCAGGGTCAGCCCGTCACCGCTCTGCTGCCACGACTCGGCGATGGACGGCTTGATCTCGCCGCGGTAGGACTCCACGAGCGACTCGTAGATCTGCTCGTTGATGACGAAGGCCGAGGTCTCGGACATCTTGTGGGGGTCGAGCTCGTTGGCGTCCAGCCGGATCATGATCCGCAGCCGGCCGCCGGACTTCGGCGTGCCGGAGGGCTGCGTCTCGTCCTCCAGGCGGACGTTCTTGGTGAGGCCGTCGTTGGTGCTGGTGCCGCTGTCGCTGTTCGGCGGCTCGCCCCCGGAACAGCCGGCCGCGAGCGCCACGACGACGCCCCCCGCCAGCACTGCGGTCATGAATCGCGTTCTCATGGGTCTCCTTGACTGATCTCTCAACTCGCGCCTACCGGCCGGCCGGGCTCCACGCCTCCCCAAACACCCGCAGCCAGTTGCCGCCGAGGACCTTCGTCACGTCCGCCGGAGAGAACCCTCCGGCCAGGAGCGCCTCGGTGAAGTTGGGGAAGTGGCCGGCGTCGTCCATGCCGATCGCCCGCCGCTCCTCCCACTTCCAGTCGCCGAGCAGGCTCTTGAACTCCTTGTCCTTGAGCTGCTCGGCCCGCATCGCCTCGGTGAGCGTCTCGTCGTAGTCGGTGGCGATCGCGACGTGGTCGACGCCGGCGACCTCCACGACGTGGCTGAGGTGCTCCACGAAGCGGGTCAGGTCCGGACGCCGGGTCGGCTCGTCCGGGTAGTACAGGAACCCCGAGAGGGTGGTGATGCCGATGACCCCGCCCTGCTCGGCGAGCCGGCGCAGGAACGCGTCGGACTTCGCCCGGATGTGCGGCGACTTGGCGTCGCAGAACGAGTGCGTGACGACGACCGGCGTCGACGACGCCTCCATGGCGTCGAGCCCGGTGCGCTGCCCGCAGTGCGAGACGTCCACGGCGATGCCGAGCTCGTTCATCGCCGCGACGAAGATGCGGCCCTTGTGCGTGAGGCCGGCGTCGACGTTCTCCCCGCAGCCGGCGCCGAGCAGGTTCTGCCGCTGGTAGGTCAGCTGGAGGATCCGCACGCCGAGGTCGTGGAAGGTGCCGAGCAGGTCGAGGTTGACCCCGATCATCTCGGTGTCCTGCGGCCCGAGGATCACGGCCTCCTTGCCCTCGGCCTTGGCGCGCTCGATGTCGGCGACGCTCAGCGCGAGCATCGCCCGGTCGGCGTGCGCGTCGATCCAGCGGCGGCACCGGTTCACCTCGCGCAGCGCGGTGGTGGTGTCCGCGTAGGGCGCGGTCACGGTGTGGTTGACGGCGGTGACACCCCCGCGGCGGATGCGGTCGAGGTGTGCGTCGGAGAGCTCGATGACCGTGCTGCCGTCCACGACGGTGGCCGCGGCGTGCAGGTCGGTCGCGGAAAGGGCGGGGCTTTCCTGGGCGGCAGAGTTCAACGTCATCTCCAGGATCAGATCTCCGGGATCAGTGGAAGTTGCCCGACTCTACGAGCAGCGCCAGTTTCCTGTCCATAGATCTTACGAACTCGTCATAAACGAGCTTCGGAACGACGAAATTCGTCGTATCGGCGGTCATGACTTGTTCGCTACCCGGATGTCGGCGGCGATAAGCACCCAAATCGGCGGCCTTATTTAAGCCTTGACTTAATTAAGCCGGTACTGACATAGTTCCGGGGTGCACGCGTTCGACATCCTGGGCGACCCGGTGCGGCGCCGGATCCTGGAGCTGCTCGCCGACGGTGAGCAGGCCGCCGGGGCCGTCAGCGAGGTCGTCCGGGCCGAGTTCGGCATCTCGCCACCCGCGGTGTCGCAGCACCTGCGAGTGCTGCGGGAGTCGGGGTTCGTCACAGTCCGTCCGGACGGCACGCGCCGCCTCTACGCGGTCGAGGCGGCACCGCTGCAGGAGGTCGACATCTGGCTGGAGCGGTTCCGGCAGTTCTGGAGCCAGCGCCTGGACGCATTGACCACCGAACTCGCCCGCGGCAAACGCGAACGCCGCGATGAAAACACTGCCGGGACGCCCGGCTCGCCATCAGGGACTGAGTCCGTCACCGAGGAGGACACGTGATCGACATCGTGAACCAGATCAACGCCACCCAACGGGAGATCGGCGATCAGGCCGTTGCCACCGGTGCGGGGCGGTCGGTCCTGCTGCGCCGCGTCTACGACGCCGCGATCGAGGACGTCTGGAGCGCCTGCACCGACCCGGAGCGGCTCGGCCGATGGCTGGGCCCGGTCGAGGGCGACCTGCGGGTCGGCGGGACGTTCCAGCTCAAGGACAACGCCGGTGGCGAGATCCTGCGCTGTGAGGAGCCCCGTCTGATCAAGGTGACCTGGGTCCTCGGCGAGGGGATGCCGACCGAGGTCGAGGTGCGCCTGGCGCCCACCGACGACGGCGGCACAAGCTTCGAACTGGAGCACGCCTCACCCGCCCAGGTCGTCGACGAGCTCGTGCGCACCTACGGTCCCGGCGGCACGATCGGCATCGGCTGCGGCTGGGACCTCGCGCTGCTCGGCCTCGACCTCTTCCTGCACGGCGTGCAGTTCGACGCGACCTGGCAGGACACCCCCGAGGGAAGGGAATTCGCCACCCGCAGCTGCCACGCGTGGGGACCCGCGATCCAGACCGCCTGGGCGACCAGTGACGACGACATCGCCGCGGCCATCGCCTTCGCGGTGCAGCACTTCGCGCCCGCGGCCACCGGCGACCGCTGATGACCGACGACGGCACCTCCGCCGCCGGGGCTGCCACCGGTTCGGCGAGAACGCCTGCTCTTCACCCTGCAGGGGTCGCGCCCGGCGAACGTCGCCTTCGCCGTCGCGATTGCCCTCGCCCTGGCGTGGGCGTCGCTGCTCGCCGCGCACCACCGGCCCCCGACCGGCAGCAGCGAGAAGCCGAGCCAAATCACCGGCGCGCAGCCCCGGTGATCCGCTGACGCGACCACGATTATCTACAGTGGAGGATTCGCCGTATGCCGGCGTGCAAGCGGGCCCTCGCGGTCCTGGGAGTGTCACTGCTGATGGGCGCCTTGGCGGCTTGCGGCTCATCGGACGACGACGGCGCACCGGGAGCCGACGCCGGTGGCCCATCGACGGCCGCCGACGGTCCCGGTGCCGAGTTCCGGGACCGGAACCTGCTCGTCACGGCCGTCTGCTCGGCCGGCGCGAACGGTGGCTGGCTGGTGTCGGTGGACGGCTGGGACCCGAAGACCTGGCAGCACGAGTCGAGGGCGGAGTTCCCGGTTCCGGTCAGTGTGCTGGCCACCGAGCAGCAGGCCGATGCCAGCCCGAAGGTCCGCTCCGGCCTGGTCGCACTGTGTACGTCCGACCCGCGGGGACCGCTGAGCAGGAGCACCCGGGACGGCGAGGGCGATGCGGCCTCCGTGCGGCTGGCCCGGTCGCTGTTCGACCGGAACTTCACCAAGATGGCTGTGGTCATCCGGGACGGCAGTGGCGCCAGCCACGTCGGCTATGTCGACCGGAGCGGTACGCTCGCCGACCTCACCGCGACCGACACCGGCTTCGGTTCCACGCCCAGGGAGCAGCGCGCGGTCCTCAGCCCGGACGGGGCGGACGTCTGGTTCAGCTACCGCGCCGGCGGCGCGTGGAAGGTCGGCAGCCGATCGACGGGCGGAGGAGACCACAGTCTGACGCAACGCAGCACCGGCGACGTGCCCGACCTTCCGTTGTTCCTGGTCGGCGACCCGGTCCACGCCCTGATCGCGTACAACGTCGTGGTCTCACCCGACGGGAAGCGCTACAGCGGCTGGGCGCCCGCGGACAACAACCAGGACGACGTCTTCGCGGTGCCGGCCGGCACCGCGGCGCTCACGGACGCCACGCCGAAGGTCGCGGACAACGGCTGTGCGGGGGCCGTGGGCTGGCTCGACGACAGCACCCTGCTGTGCCCGGTCAGCCTCGACGAGAATCTGGCGGCGGTCGCCGTCGACGGCCCGCAGCGCAACGAGCAGCAACCCATCCTCCCCGACACCAACCGGAGCAACATCGGCATGGTGATCTCCCCGGACGGCGCGCAGGTCGTGTTCCTGAGCGCGGCCGGGACCGAACGCGAATACTGGATCGCCGCGACCAGGCCGGGCGCCACGCCGAGGAAGGTGGAACGGACCGGCGCGCTCTCCGCCCTGAGCGACACCGCGGTCTTTGTCGAATGGTGCTGACCGGCGCACTCACGAGTTGCCGTAGCCGCCGCCGCCCGGCGTCTCGATGACCAGGGCGTCGCCCGGCTGGACGTCGAACGAGCCGCAGCCGGCGAGGCGGACGACGCTGCCGTCGGCGCGTTCCACCCGGTTGGCGCCCAGTGCGCCGGGCGCGCCGCCGGCCAGGCCGTACGGCGGCACGCGCCGGTGGCCCGACAGGGTGCTGACGGTCATCGGCTCGCGGAACCGGATGCGGCGCACCGCACCGTCGCCGCCCCGCCAGCGGCCGGCGCCGCCGCTGCCGCGCCGGACGGCGAACTCCTCCAGGAGTACCGGGAAGCGCCATTCGAGGACCTCGGGGTCGGTCAGCCGGGAGTTGGTCATGTGTGTCTGCACCACCGAGGCCCCGTCGAACCCGTCGCCGGCGCCGGAGCCCGAGGCGACGGTCTCGTAGTACTGGTGCCGCTCGTTGCCGAAGCTGACGTTGTTCATCGTCCCGGACCCTTCGGCCTGGACCTGCAGCGCGGCGTAGAGCGCGCCGACGATCGCCTGCGACGTCTCGACGTTGCCGGCGACCACGGCCGCGGGGGAGACGGGCGCGAGCATCGAGCCGGCCGGCACGACG
Source organism: Dactylosporangium sp. AC04546 (assembly GCF_022095675.1). Taxonomy (GTDB): domain Bacteria; phylum Actinomycetota; class Actinomycetes; order Mycobacteriales; family Micromonosporaceae; genus Dactylosporangium. The sequence goes on from NZ_JAHYSG010000020.1 coordinate 56,219, forward strand.
ATGCGCAGCGGGCGCAGACAGCCGTCGTTGAGCGGGATCTCGTCGGTGACCAGCGTCCGGAAGACGTACAGCACCGCCGCGGTGACGACCGACGAGGGTGCGTTGAAGTTCGTCGCCAGCTGCGCCGACGTACCGCTGAAGTCGATCGTCGCGCCGCGGCCGGCGTGGTCCACGGTGATCCGCACCGCGATCGTCGCCCCCGAGTCCATCTCGTAGCGGTACTCGCCGTCGCCGAGAGCGTCGATGACGCGCCGTACCGCCTCCTCGGCGTTGTCCTGGACGTGCCGCATGTACGCCTGCACCACGTCGAGGCCGAAGTGGTCGATCATCCGGCCCACCTCTTCGATGCCCCTGGCGTTCGCGGCGATCTGGGCGCGCAGGTCGGCCAGGTTGGTCGCCGGGTTCCGGGACGGGTACGGCGCCTCCGTGAGCAGCCGGAGCGTCTCCGCCTCGCGGAACCGCCCGTCCTCGACCAGCGGCCAGGTGTCGAACAGCACGCCCTCCTCATGGACGTCGCGGCTGGTCGCGGGCATGGAACCGGGCGTGAGCCCGCCGATCTCCGCGTGGTGGCCCCGGGAGGCCACGTAGAACAGCACCTCGGGCCGGTCGGCGCCGAAGACGGGGGAGACCACGGTGATGTCGGGCAGGTGGGTCCCGCCGTGGTACGGGTCGTTGATGGCGTACACGTCGCCGGGCCGCATCGCGTCGCCGCGGCGGCGGATGACCTCCTTGACGCTGACGCTCATCGATCCGAGGTGGACGGGGATGTGCGGCGCGTTGGCGACGAGGTTGCCGTCCGGGTCGAACAGCGCGCACGAGAAGTCCAGCCGCTCCCGGATGTTCACCGACTGCGCGGTCGACTCCAGCCGGGCGCCCATCTGCTCGGCGATCGACATGAAGAGGCTGTTGAAGATCTCCAGCAGTACCGGATCGACCCGGGCGGTCGCGTCGGACGCCTGCGCACCCGGCCGTACCCGTTCCAGCAGCAGGTGGCCGAACCTCGTCACCGCGGCCCGCCAGCCGTCGTCGACCACCGTGGTCGCGTCCGCCTCGGCCACGATGGCCGGCCCGCCGACGGTGTCGCCGGGGCGCAGGCGTTCCCGCTCGTGCAGCGGCACCTCGCGCCAGGCTCCGCCGGTGTACAGGCGGGCGGTGGTGACCGGCCGGGCGGCGGCGCCGGCTCGCCTCGACGTGCCGGTGGGTTCCCCCAGCCGGGAGAGGTCCGGTGGCTCGGTCAGCCCGACGGCCTCGACCGACACCGCCTCGACGATCAGCGGCCGGTCCATGAGGAACGCGTACATGCGCCGGTACGCCGCCCGGAACGACGCCACCATCGCGTCCGGTCCGCCGAGCTCGACCGGCAGTGCGGTGTCGGTGCCGTCGAAGCGCAGGTGCACGCGTCGGTACACCCGGACGCGGCTGGCCGGCACGTCCTCGTCGAGCAGCTCCGAGCGTGCCGCCGCCTCCAGAGCGTCCGCGACGTCGGTCAGCCGTCGCATCGCCGCGGGCTCCAGGCGGCACTCGACCGACTGTTCGCGCATCGCGGTGGTGTCGGCGAGGCCGATGCCGAGGGCGGACAGCACGCCGGCCATCGGCGGCACGAGCACGGTGCGGATGCCCAGCGAGTCGGCCACCGCGCACGCGTGTTGCCCGCCGGCGCCGCCGAACGTCGTGAGCACGTATCCGGTGACGTCGCGGCCCTGCTGGACCGAGATCCGCTTCACCGCGTTGGCCATGTTCGCGACCGCGACCTGCCGGTAGCCCTCCGCGACCTGCTCCGGTGTGCGCTCGTCGCCGGTCTGCGCGGCGATGGCCGCGGTCAGGTCGGCGAAGCGGCGTCGCACCACGCCGGCGTCCAGCGGCTGGTCGCCGTCCGGACCGAAGACGCGGGGAAACGTCGCCGGCTGGATCCGGCCGAGCATCACGTTGGCGTCGGTGACGGTGAGCGGGCCGCCGTTGCGGTAACAGGCCGGCCCCGGGTCGGCGCCCGCGGAGTCCGGCCCGACGCGGTAGCGGGCGCCGTCGAAGTACAGGACCGACCCGCCGCCCGCCGCGACGGTGTGAATGTCGATCATGGGGGAGCGCAGCCGTACACCCGCGATCTGCGTGTCGAAGACCCGCTCGTACTCGCCGGCGTAGTGCGACACGTCCGTGGAGGTGCCGCCCATGTCGAAGCCGATGACCTTGTCGAACCCGGCCAGCTGCGACATGCGGACCATCCCGACGATGCCGCCGGCCGGACCGGACAGGATCGCGTCCTTGCCGCGGAAGTGCCCGGCCTCGGCCAGGCCCCCGTTGGACTGCATGAACATCAGCCGTACCCCGTGCAGCTGCTCCGCCACCGCCGCGACGTAGCGGCGCAGCACCGGCGACAGGTACGCGTCGACGACGGTGGTGTCGCCACGCGGTACCAGCTTCATCAACGGGCTCACCTCGCTGGAGCACGAGACCTGCCCGAAGCCGATGCGCTCCGCCAGCATCCCGATCTCCCGTTCGTGCGCCGGGTACAGGTGGCTGTGCAGGCAGACCACCGCCACCGCGCGGATCCCGCTGTCGTGCGCCCGCCGCAGGTCGGCGGCCAGCCGGTCGACATCCGGCGGGCGCAGCACCGTGCCGTCGGCCGACATCCGTTCGTCCACCTCGATCGCGCGTTCGTAGAGCACGTCCGGTGGCACGATGTGCCGGTCGAAGATGCGTGGGCGGTTCTGGTAGCCGATGCGCAGCGCGTCGCCGAAGCCTTCGGTGATGACCAGCACGGTACGTTCACCCCTGCGCTCCAGCAGCGCGTTCGTGGCGACGGTGGTCCCCATCCGCACGGCCTCGATCCGCTCGACCGGGATCGGCGCCGCATCGGCGACACCGAGCAGCGCCCGGATCCCGGCGACCGCCGCGTCCGCGTAGCGTGCCGGGTTGTCCGACAGCAGCTTGCGTGTCACCAGCCGGCCGTCGTCCGGCGTCCTGGCGACGATGTCGGTGAACGTGCCACCACGGTCGACCCAGAACTGCCACCGCCCACCTACCACCGCGGATCCCCTCCTTCGGGAGTACCGTGCCCCGTAGCAGCGGTGAGGCGACATCCCGATGGCACATCAGACAGTCGGCGTCTACAGCGAGACCGCGCCCGGCGAACGGCGTGTGGCGCTCGTGCCCGCGGCCGTCGGCTCCGTCCTCGACCTCGGGCTCGCGGTCGTCGTCGAAACCGGGGCCGGGCGCGGGGCCTGGTTCCCCGACTCCGCCTACACCCGCGCCGGGGCCAGGACGGTGCCGCGTGCCGAGCTGTTCGACGCCGCCGACATCCTCATCGGTGTGCGGCCACCGAACGTCGCCGCAACCCACCGCTTCCGCGCCGGGCAGGCGCTCGTCTGCCTCCTCCAACCGTTGCACGTGCCGGATCTGATCCGCCGCTGGGCCGGGCAGGGCCTCACCACGATCGCCGCCGACCTGATGCCGCCCACCCCTGGCCGGGCCGGGCCGATGGACCTTTTCGCCGCACAGGAGCGGATCGCCGGCTACCAGGCAACGCTGAGCGCCGCCGGCCTCTTCGGCCGCTGCCTGGCCGAACCCGGTCCCGGTCCGCCCGCCCGGGTCCTCGTCGTCGGCCGTGGACCGGCGGGCCTCCAGGCCGCCGCCACCGCGCGCCGGTTGGGTGCGGTCGTCCACGTCCGCGCCGCCCGTCCCGGCTCCGGTGCGGCCCGTCCCGGCTTCGGCGCGGACCTCGCGGCCAGCGTTCGCGGCAGCGACATCGTCATCGTCACCGCCGAGACTCCAGGCGGGCAGCCGCCCGAGCTGGTGTCCGCGCGAAGCATCCGGAGCATGCGCCCCGGGTCCGTCGTCCTCGACACCACGGCCGGCGCCCTCGGTCGCGCCGTCGAGCTCGCGCAGCCCGGCGGCACACGGGTGGTGGAGCCCGGCGTCACGGTCGTCGGTGACGACAACCTGGCCTCCAGGACACCCACCGGCGCGTCGACGGCCTACGCGACGAGCGTCGCGGCCCTGCTCACGCATCTCGTCCGCGACGGTGCGCTGTCGATCGACCGCACCGATCCCGCCCAGGCCGCGGTGGTGGTGACCCATCACCGGGACGTGCTCAACGACGCGGTCTGGCAGCGGATCCTCGACCAGATCTCACTGGCGGGCCTGCCCTGAGCGCGCGCCCACGCGCACGGTTGTCGTAGGCTGACCTTATGGCGCAGATTGTCCTGCGTGTACGGCTGGTCAGCGGTGACCATCTGGACGTGACGTACGAGGACGCCGGCACCTCCGATGTCGACAACGTGGCCGAGCACGCGATCGCCGCCCTCGCCGACGACTCCGGCATGATCCGCACCCGCCACGGCGACCGGATGATCGTTCTGTACGGTCGCGGCGTGGCGGCCCTCGAGATGGCACCTCGCGGCGCGGTCCTGTAGCCGCATCGGCCCGGAGCGGGGTCCGGGTGACGCTGATGCCCGGCCCCGTCACGGCCGGGCGGTCCTGGGCAGCGTCGCGGTGACGGTGAGCCCGCCACCGGGAGTGGCGTGGCACTGCGCCGCCCCGCCGATGGCCTCGATGAGCGCCCGGGCCGTGCTGACGGGAAGGCTGCGGGCCGGGTCCAGGTCGATCGGCTCGCCCGCCGCGGCGGTGGCAGGTCGTCCGGGCTCGGCTGGCGGCTGCTGCCCGCCGTGATCGACGATGGTGATGGTGAGGTGCTCGGGCTGCGCGGTCACGGTCATGGTGGCCGGTGTGTGGTCGGGGCTGCGCTCGAGGGCGTTGGCGGCCAGGGTGGTGACCGCCCGGGTGAGCAGGTTGGCGTCCGTGATGACGTCCGGCAGGTCTTCGGGGGCGTCCACCACGATGTCGTGCCCGCCGGGGCCGAGGTCGTCGAGCACGGCCGGCAGGATCGCGTCGAGTTCGACCGGGCGCAGGTGGATGTCCAGCGCGCCGGCCCGCGCCTGGCCCAGGTGGTGCAGGTCGGTGATGACCGCGTCGAGGCGGGCGAGACTGGCCTGGCCGACCGCGGCCAGTTCGCGCCGCTGGCCGGCATCGGACGACTCCGGGGTCGCGAGCCGGCCCAGGGTCTCCTGCAGGTGCTGCAGCGGCGCCTGCAGCTCCCGCTGGGCCGCCAGCAGCGCGACGGTCTGCGCGCGGTCGGTGACGATCCGCTGGTCGGCGTCGGCGGCGTGAGCGGCGAGCTCCTGGCGTTCCTGGCCGATGGCGATCTGCGCGGCGCACGCCACCAGCACGCGTTGATCGCTGTCGCTGAGCGCGCGGCCCCGCCCGGCCAGCGTGAGTGCCGGTCCAGCCGGGACGCTGGTGTCGGCCTCGCCGGGCTGCTCCGGTGGCCGCTCGCCGGCTGAGGCCATGACCTGCCAGCGCTGTGCGGTGCCGCCCGCCGGTTGGCGGTAGAGGAGGCTGACGGCCCGCAGACCGAACAGCTGCCGGATCTGCTCCAGCTGGGCCGCCAGGTCGGGCCGGCCCCACGCGGCGCCCGCGAGGGCGCTCAGCGCGCTCGCCTCGGCCGACGCCCGCGCGGCGCGGCGGGCGTGCCGGCCGGTCCTGTCGATCGCCCAGCTGACCAGGGTCGCGACGGCGACGAACGCGGCCATCGCCACCAGGTCGCCGGCACCCGTGACGGCTGCGTACAGGTACCCGGCGCACAGCGCCCCGGCCAGCGCGGTGGCCATCGCCAGCGAGAACCCCGCGACCGCCGCGACCGCCACCACGGCCGGCAGGTAGCACAGCAGGACGCTCGGCAGCGTGTACCGTCCCTGCAGCCCGGTCGCGGTGAGCCCGGCCAGCGCCAGGACCGCCAGGGCGGCGCCGGCCAGGTGCCGCCGGAGGCTGGCCCGGCCGCCGGCGCGCGGCAGCCGCAGCTTGGGTGGGCCGGCCGCGTGCTCGTGCGTGACGATGTGGACGTCGATCGGCCCCGACAGCCGGGTGACCCGTGCGCCGACGCCCTCTCCGGTCAGCGCCGACATCGGCCAGGCCCGGCGGCTGCTGCCCAGCACGATCTGGGTGGTGTTCTCGGCCCGGGCGAACTCGATGACGGCCTCGGCCACGTCGCTGCCGACGACCTGGCAGTAGCGGCCGCCCAGCGACTCCACGAGCGCCCGCTGCCCGGCCAGCGCCAGGTCGTTGCGCTCGGCCAGCCCGTCGCACGGCAGCACGTGGACGGCGAGCAGGTGGGCGCCCCGGGTGCGCTCAGCGATGCGGGCCGCTCGCCGCACGAGCGTCTCACCCTCCGGGCCGCCGCTCAGCGCCACCAGGATGCGCTCGCGGGTCTCCCAGCCGGTGCCGATGCCGTGCTCGGCCCGGTACCGCTGCAGCCCCTCCTCGACCCGGTCGGCCAGCCACAGCAGCGCCAGCTCCCGCAGCGCGGTCAGGTTTCCGGGCCGGAAGTAGTGGGTGAGGGCCGCCTCGATCCGGTCCGGCGGATAGACGTTGCCGTGCACCATGCGCCGCCGCAGCGCCTCGGGGGTCATGTCGACCAGCTCGACCTGCTCCGCCGCCCGGGCCACCGAGTCCGGCAGCGTCTCGTGCTGCGTGACCCCGGTGATCTGCCGCACCACGTCGTTGAGCGACTCCAGGTGCTGGATGTTGAGGGTCGTGACCACGTCGATGCCGGCGTCGAGCAGCTCCTCGACGTCCTGCCAGCGCTTGGCGTTGCGGCAGCCCGGCACGTTCGTGTGTGCCAGCTCGTCGACGAGGGCCACCTGCGGGTTGCGGGCCAGGACCGCGTCCAGGTCCATCTCGGTGAACCGGGTCTGCCGGTAGTCGCACGTCCGCCGGGGCACCTCCTCGAGCGCCTCGGCCATCGCCGCGGTGAGCCTGCGGCCGTGCGGCTCCACGACCCCGATCACCACATCGGTGCCCCGGGACCTGCGGCGCTGCCCCTCGGCCAGCATCGAGTAGGTCTTGCCCACCCCGGGCGCCGCACCCAGGTAGATCCGTAACCGGCCGCGTGCCATGACCACTCCCCATTCGAGCATCGGCCGCGCGGACCGTCGCCGTCCACTTGCCCGCTCCGCCGACCGCTCGGCTACCGGCGACGCGGTGCCGGTTCAGGAGCCGAAGTGCGCGGCGTCCAGCGCGGCCTGCAGGGAGCGGCGGTAGCCGTCGCTGGTGACGGTGGCGCCGGACACCGAGTCGATGTCGGCGCTCTGCGCCTGCAGGACCGCATCGTGCAGCAGCGGCACCGCGTAGTCGTTGATCTCCCGGTCCCGCCGGTTGCCGCTGGGCACCTGCAGCGCGACGACGTCGGTGATCTTTCTGCCGGAGATGGTCACCTGGACCTGGACCGGGCCCCAGCGGGTCCGCACGACCGTGCCGTTGACCACCGTGGCACCGGACGGGGCCGACGGACCGACCGACGACCCAGCGGCGGGACCGCTGGACACCAGGCCCGGCGCCGCCCCGACGACGCCGGGGGCGTTCGGTGCCGCCGCGCCCATCGTGCTGGTGCGGTAGCTGAACAGCAGGACCACCACCGCCACCGTGGACACCAGCCACAGCGTGATCCGCCTCATCCGGTTGCTCCCACCAGGTCTCCTACCAACTGAATCGCTCGGTGTGCAGGCGTCGCGGCGCTACGCCGGCGCGCAGTGCCGCAGCCGAGGCGGCGGACATCCAGGTGTCCGGCCCGCAGATGTAGACGTGATGCCGGTGGATGCCGGGCACCCATCGGGCGAGGTGGTCGTCCGGGAACCCCGCCGGGACCCAGGAGCCTTCCCGGGCGCGCGGCCCGATCAGGTATCCGACCTGGAGCTGTCCGGTGGCGACCGCCGCGTCCAGCTCTTCGGTGAACAGCAGGTCGTCCGCGGTACGCGCGCGGTAGAGCAGGGTGACCGGAACCCGGACCTCGTCGAGCAGCGCCCGCAGCGGTGTGATCCCGACCCCGCTGGCGAGCATGGTGATCGGGCGGCCGTCCGCGGGCGGCGCGGTCAACCGGCCGTACGGACCCTCGATGAGCACCTTCGTGCCGGGCCGGATCGTGGCCACCCGCCGGCTGCCCTCGCCGAGCTCCTTCACGGTGACCCGCAGCAGGTCCGGCCGGGGCCCGGCCGACAGCGAGTACGGGTTGGCCCGCGACCAGCCCGGCCCGTCGAGGAAGCGCCACACGAAGAACTGCCCGGCGCGCGCCGGCAGCCGGTCCAGGTGCCGGCCGCGCAGGTACACCGAGAACACCGCGGGGCCTTCGGGCACCACGGCGGCGACGACCGGCCGGTGCCGCAGCGTGCGCCAGGCCGGCAGGCCGACCCGGAACAGCGCGAGGCAGCCGGCCGCGGCGAGGTAGACCGTCCACCAGTACGCGCGGGCCGCCGGCGAGGCGACGAAGTCGGTGCCGGTCCACAGCTCGTGCGGGATGGCCAGGGCCACGCCGAGGTACGCGTACAGGTGCAGCAGATGCCATGACTCGTACCGCAGCCGGCGGCGGGCCGCGCGCACCGACGTCACCACGACGACGGTGAGCGCGACCGACGCCGCGGCCGCCAGCAGCATCCCCGGGTACGTCGTGACCAGCCGCCAGAGCTCACCCAGCAGGCCCGCGTCCTCGCTCGCCGCGTAGCCGGCGGTGACGAGGACGATGTGCGCCAGCATGAGGTTGAAGGAGGTGAACCCGGTCCAGCGGTGCCATGCGGCGAGGCGGTCCTGGCCGAAGCTGCGCTCGACCCACGGCACGCGGGCCATGAGCAGCACCTGGACCAGCAGCAGATCGGCCGAGACCAGGCCGGTGAGCCGGCCCAGCGAGGTCATCGCGGACGCCACGCCGGTCAGGTCCTGCACGCCCCGGTTGCGCACCCACAGCGCCACGACGACGAGCATGCTGAGCATCGCCGCGGCGCCCACGACATCGGCCCACCACGCGCGTGGCCCCGGGCCATGCCCCCGCCGTCGTCCCGGTGCGCGCGGCACGAGCGGGTGCGGCGGGAGGCCCCTGACGGTGTCCGGCACGAAACGATGCCTCCTCGTCCGACGATCCCGTGCCCACTGTGCCGCCCGGTTCTTCGAGGATTCTTAGCCCGTCGCATGCCGAGCCTGCACCCGCGGTCGACGCTGCATATCGCCACCCGGTTCGGGAAGCATGCCGAGACCATGCCGACCGCTGGCCCGGGAGCGTGGGTCACGCCGGACCCGGCCGCGGATCGCAGTTCACCACACCGAGTCGAGAGAGGCTGCGCCGCATGAAGTGTGCCGCCCGAGGCCGTGGCGTGCTGGCCGGCGCCGCCCTCGTCGCCGCCGTCGCCCTCACCGCCTGCAGTGACACCGCAAGCAGCGGCGGTGCCCCCTCACCACCGAACAACGGCAGCGTGAGCGTCAACCCGACGTTCAACGACACCGACGCCACGTTTGTCAGGATGATGATCCCGCACCATGAGCAGGCCGTGGAGATGGCCGCGCTGGCCGGGACGAAGGCGACCGATCCGGACGTCAGGCAACTCGCCGCCAAGATCGGCACCGAGCAGAAGGCCGAGATCGCGACGATGCAGGGCTGGCTCGCTGCCTGGGGCCAGCCGACCACGATGCCGAGCTGTCCTGGCATGCACTGCCCGAGCGGCATGCCACATGGCATGATGCCCAGCGGCATGACGCCCAGCGGGATGCCGACGATGCCGGGCATGATGTCCGGCGCCGACATGGCGAAGCTGAAGGCGGCGAGCGGCGCCGACTTCGACAAGCTGTTTCTCCAGATGATGATCGCTCACCACCAGGGCGCGGTCATGATGGCCCAGGCCGAGCTCGCCCACGGCACCAATCCGGACGCCAAGGCGCTCGCCGGCCGCATCGTGAAGACGCAGCAGGCCGAGATCGTCGCGATGCGGCAGATGGCCGGCCAACTGCATTCATGAACGTCGTGCGGATTTCCCCGGCGGTGGCGGCCGGTACCGGCCAGAATGGAGAGAGGCGACCGGGCCGGTGAATGCCGCGCCCCGGCATCACCCCAGCCCGGCGTCCGGGAGCGTCCAGACAGGAGGCTGCCATGACCGAGGTCAAACGCTGGACGGTCAGCGTGTTCGTCGGTGAGCACGACGGCCGGACCTACGCGGAGGCACGCCTGCACGCCGGCGACAAGCCCCGCCTCACGCAGCTCGCCGGCACCGGACTGGCCCGGCTCAACCCCGTGGACACGGACATACCGGCGATCGGCGACGAGCTCGCCGTCGCACGGGCCCTGTCCGAACTCGGCCATCAGCTCCTGCTCGCGGCGGCCTCGGACATCCGAGCCACCGCCGGACGCCCGGTACATCTGCGTCGATAGCGGGCCCGGTCCCGCTCCGCCGGGGTTCGGCGGCGGCGGCCGGTGCCAGCGCGGAAGTGGCAAGAAGTGGCAAGGAGCATCTCATGGTGAGTGTCGCGCCGGACGGGGCATGCCGGTGGCGTATCGAGCCTGTCGGCGCGATGCGGGTGCCCGGGGTGGTCTTCGCCACCGCGGGCCTGCTGCCGGACGCGCCGGGGGATCAGGCGTTGCAGCAGGTGGCGAACGTGGCGACGCTGCCCGGTGTGGTCGAGGCGTCGTACGCGATGCCGGACGTCCACTGGGGATACGGGTTCCCGATCGGCGGGGTGGCGGCCACCGACCCGGCCCGCGGCGGGGTGATCTCGCCGGGCGGGGTGGGGTTCGACATCTCGTGCGGCGTGCGGCTGCTCACCTCGACGGTGACCCGTGCCGACGCGGCGGCCCACCTGGGGCGCCTGATGGACCTGCTCGGGGCGGCGACGCCGCGGGGCATGGGCCGCGGCGGCGTGCTGCCGGCTGTCCAGCCGGCCGAGCTGGACGAGTTCCTGGCCGGCGGGTCGGCGTACGCGGTCCGGCGCGGCTTCGGGGTCCCGGCGGATCTGGTGTTCTGCGAGGACGGTGGTGCGGTGGCCGGTGCCGACCCCGGCGCCGTGGGCCCGCGTGCGCTCGAGCGGGGCCGGGGCCAGGTGGGCAGCCTCGGCTCGGGCAACCACTTCCTGGAGGTCCAGGCCGTCGACCGGATCTACGACGAGCGGGTGGCCCACGCGGTCGGCCTACGTCGGGACCTGCTGTGCCTGATGATCCACTGCGGGTCGCGGGGACTGGGCCACCAGATCTGCTCGGACCACGTCCGCGTGATGCTGTCGGCGATGGACCGGTACGGCATCCAGGTGCCGGACCCGCAGCTGGCCTGCGCCCCGGTGCCGTCCCCGGAGGGCCGGCGCTACCTGGCCGCGATGGCGGCGGCCGCCAACTACGGCCGCGCGAACCGGCAACTGCTCACCCAGGCGGCCCGGCGCGGCTTCCGCGACGCCGGCCTGGGCGATCTGCGGCTGCTGTACGACGTGTCGCACAATCTCGCGAAGCTGGAGACGCACACCGTCGAGGGGGCGGCCCGGGAGCTGTGCGTCCACCGCAAGGGCGCCACGCGGGCCTTTCCACCCGGCCACCCCGACCTTCCGGAACCGCTGCGGGGGGTGGGCCAGCCGGTGCTGGTGCCCGGTTCGATGGGCACCGCCTCGTACGTGCTCGTCGGCGTGGCCGACGGGCAGGCGTTCCACTCGGCCTGCCACGGCGCCGGCCGCACGCTCAGCCGGCACGCCGCCGTCCGCCGCGCTCCCGTCGAGGCGGTCCGTCGCGAGCTGGCCACCGCCGGCGTGCTGGTCCGCGGCGCGAGCGACCGTGGGCTGGCCGAGGAGGCGCCGGAGGCGTACAAGGACGTGGACGAGGTGGTCGACACCTGCCGGCGAGCCCGTCTGGCCGACCCGGTGGCCCGGCTGGTGCCGGTCGGCGTCGTGAAGGGGTGAGCCGGGCGTTCACACGTCGATGACGGCCTCGCAGCGCCACAGCTCGCCGTGCCGGGCGAACCGCAGCCCGTGCCGGGTGACCGCCTTCGGCACCGGGCCCACCAACGGGACGTCGGAGCGGGCGGCGACGCCGAAGTCACCGACCAGGCCGCCGTGTGCGGTCCGTGCGACCGCCACCCGCACGGGCACCACGTCCTCGGTGTCGAGCACGTAGATGGCCTCCTCCAGGACCGCCACCAGCAGCTCGTCGTCGGGTGCCGGCTCGCAGGCGAACCCGACCACGCGGGCGGGACGGGCCGCACCCACGTCGGCGAAGCAGGCGACGAGGGCAACCACCGCCTCCTCGATGCACGCCTCGGCGGTGGGTGCCCACGCCGTGAGCATCACGTCGGCGGTGTGCGGCAGCAACTCGTGTCCCGCCGTGGGCCCACTGATCATCCGTGCGTCTCCCGCCGTTCGGTGTCGTCGCCGGAGGTGCCCGCGACACAGACCTACGACACAGGCCTACGATGCCCCGCTGACTCACCCTCCACCGTCCGGCGGCAGGCGTAGTTTCGGATGTGGACCTACGAGACGTGCGGGAGAGCCCAGCTGGATGACAGTTGAGCTGAGAGGTTGAACGACCGAGAGGTCGAACGGCGATCCCCACTACCTGATCCAGGCAATGCTGGCGAAGGGAAACCGCCTCGTAGGTCTTTCGTCGCACCTGGAGCAGTCCGGGCGCGGACCGGTTCGCGAGGGGACGGACCATGATCCTGGGGAACCGGGCCTTCAGAAGCCGTGTCGACGCGGGCCGGCAGCTCGCCGGCAAACTGGCTCACCTGCGCGGCCACGATGTCGTGGTGCTGGGCCTGCCGCGCGGCGGCGTGCCGGTGGCCTACCAGGTCGCCGAGGCCCTGCAGGCCCCGCTCGACGTCATCATCGTGCGGAAGCTCGGTGTCCCGCAACAGCCCGAACTCGGCATGGGCGCGGTCGGTGAGGACGGTGTCCGGGTCATCAACCCGCGGGTGGTCAGCCTCGCGAACGTCACCGGCGGCGAGCTGGCGGTGGTGGAGGAGTCCGAACGGGCCGTGCTGGCCGGTCGCGCGCGGCTGCTGCGCGGGGATCGTCCCGCTGAGGACTTCGCCGGGCGCACCGCGGTGATCGTCGACGACGGCATCGCGACCGGCTCCACCATCCGCGCCGCCTGCCAGGTGGCCCGTGCCCGCGGAGCGGCCCGCATCGTGCTGGCCGTCCCGGTGGCGCCGGCCGATCTGATCGACCCGCTGCGTCATGACGCCGACGAGGTGATCTGCGTGCGAGCCCCGAGGTGGCTGTCGTCGATCGGCCAGTGGTACAGCGACTTCACCCCCACCTCGGACGACGAGGTCCGCGACCTGCTCATCCGGGCCGCCGTCCACCGGGCGTCCGCCGCGGCGCCGGCCGAGGACCAGCGCGCGGGCGGGCCGGGCGGCCGGGACGAGGAGGTGGTGATCCGCGCCGGGAGCCTGGACCTCGTCGGGCACCTCACCCTGCCCCCGGAGGCGAGCGGGTTGGTGCTGTTCGCCCACGGCAGCGGCAGCAGCCGCCACAGCCCACGCAACCAGTACGTGGCCCTGATCCTCAACCAGGCCGGCCTGGGCACACTACTGGTCGACCTGCTCACCCCGAACGAGGCGGCAGAGCGGGCCAACGTGTTCGACATCGAGCTGCTCGCCGAGCGGCTCGCCAACATCAGCGCCTGGGCCCACGACCAGCCGTGGGGCCGTGACCTGCGCATCGGCTGGTTCGGCGCCAGCACGGGCGGCGGGGCGGCCCTGTGGGCCGCGGGCGAGCCGCACGCCGGCGTCGCCGCGATCGTCTCCCGAGGTGGCCGCCCCGACCTGGCCGGACCGCGGCTGCCCGCCGTCACCGCCCCCACGCTGCTCATCGTCGGCGGCCTGGACACCCAGGTGCTGGCCCTCAACCAGGCCGCGCAGGCCCAGTTGCGCTGCCCCAACGACCTGGTCGTGGTTGCCGGTGCCACGCATCTGTTCGAGGAACCGGGCACGCTGACCGCGGCGGCCCGTCATGCCCAGGCCTGGTTCACCACCCACCTGCGCCACGTCGCCCACACGGGCCGCCCGCCCGCCTGAGTCGCAGTCCGCCTGGGGCGGCTGTATCGGCTACGGCATGCCGGGCACCTCGTGGAGGGCGCCGTTGTGGGTGGAGGTGAGCAGGGAATTGCCGTCCGGGAACCACCACACCCGGTTGATCAACGGTGGGGCCGGGAGCTCGTGCACGACCTTGCCCGCGTCGAGGTCCCACAGGCGGATCGCGTCGCGGTGCGGGGTCGCGAACACGCCGTCCGCGGACAGGTCACCGCGCCCGGTGAACTCCTCCGTCTCGATGCGGTCGTGCCGGACGGTGCGGTCGGTCAGGTCGGTCACGGTGAGCCGGCCTCCGAACGACAGGCCGTGCCCCGTCTCCCGCTCCGTCCAGTAGGTCCGCGTCTCGATCAGCAGCGACCGGTCCGGATACAGGTGGTTGCGGGCGTGGGTGGCGGGCTGGTCAGCGTGGATCTTCCGGCGGATGTGGCGGCACGCGACGGTGTCGTACTCGACGGCGACGCGGTCACCGCACAGCAGCAGCCGGTGATCGTCGAGCGGGTACGCGGCGTAGACGGTCGAGTCCAGCGACGAGCGGTCCACGGTTTCCAACGTGACGGCGTCGAGCAGGCGCAGCTCGCCGGAGCCCCACCGCGCCGCCCGTACCGCGGCCAGCAGCAGGCGGCTGCCGGGAAGGACCCGGATCAGCGTCACGTCGTCGTCGAAGCGCATGCTCTCGGCCGACGGGGTGGCGGTCGTCGCCGAACCGTCCAACGACCACCGCTGCACGCAGCCACCGAAGCTGGTGTAGAGCGCGTCGCCGGTGAGGTGGACCGCCGCGCCCGGCCGCTCCTGTCGGGCCCCGTCGATGACGACGACCGGGTCCGTCTGTCCGCGGGACCACACGAACGCCCAGCGGTCATCGGCGACCGTGGCGAACCGCTCGCCGTCGAAGGAGACGTCTCGCACGAGGCTGCCGTGGCCGGCCGGGTTGCTGGACGGGCCGTCCAGCTTGTGCAGCAGTTCCACGCGCCCGCCGGGCATTGTGCTGAACGCCACGAGCTCCGGCGTGACGCCGTGGAGGTGCGCCGGTCCCCACACGGGCCAGGTCTGGCGGACCGTGCCGGATTCCGGATCCCGGTCGTAGACCTCCCGCTCTCCTGCCCAGATCAGCCGGTCCCCGGCGAGGATGACGCGCGATGACCAGTGCATGTCCGCCGAGGACCACACCACCTGTCCCGTCACCGGCTCGACAGCGGCCGTCACGGGGCCGTCCCGGGCGAGCACGAGACCACCGGGTGTCACGCCGGCAATGGCGGCCTTGTTCTTTCCGGAGGTGTACAGCGTGCTCGCCTTCGGCGCGGCCGTGGAGCGCCGGGTCGCGGTCGAGGGCGGCAATGTCCAGGCGAGGACGAGGTCGGGGGTGCTGGCGACCACGAGATCGCCGCGCACGGCCACCGACCCCACCGCCTTGCGCGGGCCGGTCAGCAGGTACCGGATGGTGCCGCTCGCCGCGTCGACGACCACTACCCGGCCGGTCCTGCCCTGGTCCGTGCCGACCACGACGAGGGCGCCGTCGTCGCTGACGGTCACACAGACCGGCCTTCCCGGAAGGTCGACGTGCCGGGCCTGCCAGGTGCCGGTGTCGAGGACCACCACGCTGCCGGCTTCGCCGCACAGCACCGCCACCGTCCCGCCGCCGGCCGCCAGACCCTGCTCGTCCGCCGGCACACCGATCGGCACGGTGCGCACCGGCGCCAGATCAGGGACCCGGTACACGCCGAGCGTCGACGGGTTGTCGGCGAGCGCGGCCACGACAAGATCGCGGACCGGCGCGAACCCGAGGACCCGGTCCCCGACCACGACCGTCCCCGTGTCGATGTCCATCGCCTGCAGGACCTTGCTCATGTCGTTGTCGGACAACCGGTACGAGTCCTGGATCAGCAGGGTGCGACCGTCCGCGGCGACCATCGACCGGAAACTGCGGGAGCAGGAACGGAACGCTGCGGAGCCGTAGACGTGCATGCGGCGACGCTAGCAACGGCCTGCCATACCGCCACGAGGGAGAAGCGACCGAGAAAGGAGCCGGCCCGGGCGCTGCTGGCCCGGGCCCGACTTGGAACGTTGCGGCGGGTCAGCTCGGGATGGTCACCTGGGCCGGGGCCGTCCGCTGGGTGGTGGTGCCGTCGCCGAGCTGCGAGTTCGCGTTGTTGCCCCAGCACCACAGGCTGCTGTCGGTGCGGATCGCGCAGGTGTGGTAGTTGACGACGAAGCCCGGCGTCCAGGTGGTCGCGGTGCCGACCCGGGTCGGGGCGGAGCGGTTGGTCGTGGTGCCGTCGCCGAGGCCTCCGGCCATGTTGTTGCCCCAGCACCACAGGCTGCCGTCGGTGCGGGCCGCGCATGCCGTGTTGTCGCCCGCGTTGACCCGCGACCAGGTGGTGTCGGTGCCGACCTGCAGCGGTGCGGTCTGGTACGTGCCGGCGGCGCCCAGCTGGCCGTAACCGTTCTCGCCCCAGCACCACAGGGTGCCGTTGGTGCGGGTCGCGCAGGTGAAGCTGAAGCCGGCCGTCACGCCGGCCCACGTGGTGGCGGTACCGACCTGCGCCGGGGTGGTCGAGTAGCTCAGGGTCCCCAGTCCGAGCTGCCCGCTCGAGCTGTCGCCCCAGCACCACAGCGTGCCGTCGGTGCGGGTCGCGCAGGTGTGCGCGTATCCGGCGGTGACGCTCGCCCACGTGCTCGCCGTGCCGATCCGGACCGGGGCCGTGAGGTAGTAGTCGTCGGTGCCGGTGCCCAGCTGCCCGAGACGGTTGAAGCCCCAGCACCACAGGCTGCCGTCGGTGCGGACCGCGCAGGTGTGGCTGTCACCGGCGCTGACGCTCGCCCAGGTGGTCGCGTCGCCGACCCGAACCGGGGCGTTGCGGTTCGTGGTGGTGCCGTCACCGAGCTGGCCCCGGTTGTTCCTGCCCCAGCACCACAGGGTGTGATCGGTCCTGATCGCACAGTTCTGACTGCTGCCGGCGTCGATGCCGGCCCAGGTGGTGGCGTCGCCGACCCGGGTGGGCGTGGTCCTGGTCGTGTTGGTGCCGTCACCGAGCTCGCCGCTCCAGTTGCTGCCCCAGCACCACAGTGTCGCGTCGGTGCGGATCGCGCAGGTATGGGCGTAGCCCGCGGCGACGCCGGACACGGTGGGGGCGGCCAGTGCGGCGTTCAGCCCGGCGGGACCGACGGCTGCGACGGCCGGGCCGGCGACGGTCGCGATGCCGAGCACGACGCTCGCGACGCTCGCCGCCGTGGCGATCGCGCGCCGCCATCGGGCACGTAGCCGGCCATGCTGATATCCGCTCATGTGGTGTGCTCCCTCGACGACCTCGATGCCCTGAACCGTGATATCGGCACCGCCCCTGGCGGGTCGCCGGTGACCCGTCCGTGCTTCCGTGTGCCGCACGCCGGGCGACGCTACGGTCGCCCGGCCACGGAGGGCAACGCTGCGCTCACCGCGCCGCCACCGGCCTGCGCCGGACCAGGAAACTTACAGCGATCGATCTGCTACGGCACCCGCGACGCCTGGGTGCGACGGGGCGACCTGGAGACGCCCCAGATGTGGAACACCAACCCGATTCCCCAGGCCACGATCGACCAGATGGGCCAGAAGTGGTTGGCGGAGTCGAACATCCACCACACCATCACCTGCACCACGTTGAAGACCACGTAGCAGAGCACGTGAATCCGTAGGCCCCATTTCCGGGCCGCTTCGCTCTTCGTCGATGTCATGCCGGCACGCTAGGTCGGCCGACTTCCCGACGAGTGAATCGGCCGTTCACTGATCGTCAAGTGCCCGTCCTTAGGTTCAGCCGCACGCTGTCGGAGACGAACGTGAGGACACGACCATGACGACGACCCGCCGAACCTTGCTGGCCGGAACCGCCGCGGCCGCCGCAGGCGCCGTGCTCGCGCAACCCGAGGCGCTGGCACACCGCCGACCCGAACCGACCGTGGTGCTCGTGCACGGCGCGTTCGCTGACGCCTCCGGCTGGCACGGGGTGGCCGCCGAGCTGGCCCGCGCCGGGTATCCGGTGATCGCCCCGCCGAACCCGCTGCGCGGCGTCGCCGCCGACGCCGCATACCTCGCCAGCATCCTCGCCACGCTCAGCGGCCCGCTCGTGCTCGTCGCGCACTCCTACGGCGGCATGGTCATCTCGAACGCCGCGACCGGCAACGCCAACGTGAAGGCGCTGGTCTATGTGGCGGCGTTCGCTCCCGACGAGGGCGACACCGTCCCGGGTCTGCAGTACCGCTACCCGGGCAGCCAGGTCACCCCCGAGGCGCTCGACTTCCGCCCGCACCCGACGGGCGCCGACGCGTACATCAAGAAAGAGCTGTTCCGGGACGCGTTCGCGGGCGACCTGCCGAAGGCGACGGCATCGCTGATGTGGGCCGGCCAGCGGCCGCTGAACGCGAGCACGTTCGAGGAACCGTCGGGGGTTCCGGCGTGGCGGACGATCCCGTCGTGGTATCTCGCCGCCCGTAACGACCATGTGATTCCCGTTGCGGCGCAACGGTTCATGGCGCAGCGCGCCGGGTCGCGGGTCACCGAGGTCGCCGCGTCGCACGTGGCGATGATGTCCCAGCCCGTCGCGACGGTCGACCTCATCATGCGCGCGGCACGCTGATGTTCGAGCGTTGGGGACGCACCGTGGTGCGCCGCCGCTGGTGGGTGATCGGTGCCGCGCTGGCGTTCATGGCCTTCGGCGGCATCTGGGGTACCCAGGTCTTCGGCGCGCTGATCACGGAGGGGTTCGACGACCCGCACAGTGAAAGCTCCCGTGCGGTCGTCCGGGCCGAGCAGACGTTGGGACGCACCGGCAACGACGTCGTGGTCGTCTACCGGAGCCCGACCACGACGGTCGACGACCCGGCGTTCGAGCGGGCGGTGAGCGAGACGCTGGCCGCGCTGCCGGCGGGCGAGGTGACGGCGACGGTCACCTACTGGAATACGAACAGGAGCCCGGGCCTGGTCAGCCACGACCGGCGGGCCACCTACGCGGTGCTGACGCTGGCCGGCGACGACGAGACCGAGCGTGGCGAGGCGCTGGAGCGTATCTCGGGTGGTCTGGCCGCGCCCGGCCTGCAGACGCAGGTCGGCGGCATCACCGCCGTCAGCCGCGACATCCGTGACCGGGTGGCGGCCGACATCGCCCTCGCTGAGACCATCAGCATCCCGGTGCTGCTGGCACTGCTGGTCGTCGTCTTCGGCAGCGTGGCCGCGGCGAGCCTGCCCCTGGCGATCGGGGGCCTGGCCATCCTCGGTGCGTTCACCGCGCTGCGTGCGATGAGCGCCGTCACGGACGTGTCGGTGTTCTCCGTCAACGTGGTGACCATCCTCGGGCTGGGGCTGGCGATCGACTACGGCCTGTTCATGGTCGGCCGGTTCCGGGAGGAGATCGCCCGCGGGGCCGGTGTGGAAGACGCGGTGGCCCGCACGATGGCCACAGCCGGGCGCACCGTCGCGGTCTCCGGCATCACGGTCGCGGTGTCGCTGGCCGGTCTGCTCATCTTCCCGATGGCGTTCCTGCGCTCGATGGGGCTCGGCGGGCTGTCCGCGGTACTGGTGGCGATGGTGGCGGCGTTGACCGTCCTGCCCGCCCTGCTCGGTGTTCTCGGCCGTCGCGTCGACGCACTGTCCGTGCGCCGGCGCCGGCCTTCGCCGAGACGCGACGAGCACGGCTTCTGGTACCGGCTGGCGCACAGCATCATGCGCCGTCCGGTCCTCTACGCGGTCGGCGTGCTCGCCGTGCTCCTGCTGGCCGGCGCACCGTTCCTCCGCGTCGAGTTCGGCGGCATCGACCCTCGGGTGCTCCCGGCCGGCACGGAGAGCCGCGCGGTCACCGAGACCGTCGACCGGGACTTCGTCCAGAACAGCCAGCTTCCGATCGAGGCGATCGTCACCGCGCCGGACCCGGCCACGCTGGAGCCCTACGTCGCCGCCGTCCGCGCTGTCGACGGGGTGGCCACCGCCGACGTCACCGGCCGGGCCGGCGACGTCTTCCGGGTGACCGTCACGTACGCCAGTGACCCGATCTCGGCGCAGACCCGCGACCTCGTCGGCGACATCCGCGCCGTCCCGGCGCCACCCGGCGGCGAGGTGCTCGTCGGTGGTCTCACCGCACGGCTGGCCGACCAGCTCGACGCCGTCGCCGACCGGCTGCCGTGGATGGCGCTCATCATCGTCGGCGCGACATTCATCCTGCTGTTCCTGGCCTTCGGCTCGCTCGTGCTGCCGGTCAAGGCGATCGTGATGAACGTCCTGTCGCTCGGCGCGTCGTTCGGCGCCC
The DNA here is from genome assembly GCF_022095675.1 of Dactylosporangium sp. AC04546. Classification (GTDB taxonomy): domain Bacteria; phylum Actinomycetota; class Actinomycetes; order Mycobacteriales; family Micromonosporaceae; genus Dactylosporangium. The sequence continues at coordinate 76,359 of NZ_JAHYSG010000020.1, forward strand.
TGGTTCTGATCTTTCAGGACGGACACTTGAGCGGCCTGTTGAACTTCACCTCCACAGGCACGCTGGAGGCCACGCAACCGATTCTCGTGCTCGCGGTCGTCTTCGGGTTGTCGATGGACTACGAGGTCTTCCTCATGTCGCGCATCCGCGAGGAGTACGACCGCACCGGCGACAACACTCAGGCGGTCGCGGTCGGGCTGCAGCGCAGTGGCCGGATCATCACCAGCGCGGCGCTGCTCATCCTGGTCGTCATCGGGCTGTTCTCCATCTCCGGGATCACGTTCATCAAGCTGATCGGGGTCGCGCTGCTGATCGCGGTCCTGGTCGACGCCACCATTGTGCGGGCGGTGCTGGTGCCCGCGACGATGCGGCTGCTCGGCTCGGCGAACTGGTGGGCGCCGGCGCCACTGCGACGCTTCCACGACCGCCACGGCTTCCGCGAGTCCGAGGCACCACCGGCTCCGGTCACCGTGAGGGTCTCGTGATGCACGGGCACGCGTACCACAGCCAATGCGTCGCGGAGGAGCAGCGGCACACCGCCGCGACCAGCCGCGTCCGCAGCCCGAGGCTGGCGCTGTTCGCGCTGGCGCTGGGTACCTTCGCGATCGGCACCGGGGAGTTCGGCAGCAACGGCATCATCCAGCTGTTCGCCGCCGACCTCGACGTGTCGATCCCGGTGGCGACACACGCGATCACCGCCTACGCGGTCGGTGTGATGATCGGCTCCCCGGCGATCGTCGTGCTCGCCGCCCGGATCAACCGACGAACGTTGCTCCTGGGCCTGATCGGGCTGTTCCTTATCGGCAACGGGCTGTCGGCGGTGGCGCCGGACGCCACCTCGCTCGTCGTCTTCCGGTTCCTCGCCGGCTCCGTGCAGGGCGCGTTCTTCGGTGCGGGCGCGGTCGTCGCCGCGTACGTGTACGGTCCGGGCCGGGGTGGACGGGCGTTCGCGACCGTGATGAGCGGTCTCACCGTCGCCGCGATCGCCGGATCGCCGGTGGGCACGCTCATCGGCCAGAACGCCGGTTGGCGGGTCCTGTTCTGGGTCGTCGCCGGCCTCGGCCTGCTCGCCGGTGCCGCGCTGCTGGCCTGGCTGCCCCGCACCGACGACCTCCGGGGACGCTCCATCGCCAACGAGGTCGACGCGCTGCGCCGACGCGGTGTCTGGTTGATCGTCGCCGTCGCGGCGCTGGGCATCTCCAGCATCTTCGCCGTGTACACGTTTATCGGTCCGTTCGTCACCGACGCGGCGCGGCGGGACGCCGCGCTCATCCCGGCGGCGCTCGCCGTCTTCGGGATCGGTATGGCCGTGGGCAACCACGTGGGTGGACGCGTCGCTGACCGGCACGAGCACCGCGGACTGGTCTGGGGCTACGGCGGTGCGCTGGTCTTCCTCCTGCTGATCGGCGTGGGCGGGAGCAGCGTCGCCGTCCTGCTGCCGTGCCTGTTCGGTGTCGGGGCGACCATGATGGCGGCGATACCGACCATTCAGGTCCAACTGACCCGGGTGGCGCCCGGGGCGCCGACCCTCAAGGGCGCGCTCAACCTGGCAGCCCTGAACCTGGCGAACGCGCTCGGCGCGATCGGCGGCGCCTTCACCCTCGACGCCGGGTGGGGGACCCTGTCCACCGTCTGGGCGGGCTTCGTCATGACCGCCGCCGGTCTGCTCCTGTACGCCGTGACCGTCGCGCGAGTGAAACCGGTGCGCGCGGCGGTCGCGGTGGGCGCGAGATGACGGCGCAGTTGCGCGGGCGCCGTCTCCTCCGTCCACCGCGCCCGCGCCGATCTATCATGACCGGGTGCCAGGCCAGACGTCCCCGTTCGGCGACCGCCTTCGGGCGTTGCGCCGGGCCGCCGGCCTGACCATGGAGCAGCTGGCGGAGAGGTCCGGTGTCAGCGCCCGGGCCATCTCCGACATGGAGCGCGGGCGCAGCCGCGCACCGCAGGCCCGCACCCTCGCCGCTCTCGCCGACGGGTTGGGCCTCGACGGTGACGCCAGGGCCGGCCTCACGGCCGCGGCGAAGGAGGCCCGGTCCCCGAGCGCGGCCGGCCGTCCCCGGCTGTGCGAGCCGCCACGCGGCGTCACGGACTTCGTCGGCCGGCAGGCCGAGCTCGAGATCGTCCGGCACGCCGCGAAGCAGGCCGTCGAGGGCGACGACCTACCGCCGGTCCTCGTCGTGCACGGGCAGCCGGGACTGGGCAAGACCGCGTTGGCGGTCCGGGCCGCGAACGAACTGCGCGACGACTTCCCCGACGGCTGCCTGTACGTCGACCTGCGCGGGGTCGACGCCACGCCGCTGCCCGCCGGAGACGCCCTGCTGCGCCTGCTGCGTGCGCTCGGCGTCAGGCCCGACCAGGTCGCCGACAGTGACGACGAACGCTGCGCCCATCTCCGCGGGATCCTGCGTGACCGGCGATGCCTGTTGGTCCTCGACAACGCCGGTTCGGAGGCGCAGGTCCGGCCGCTGCTCCCCGCGGGCGGCAGGTGCCTCGTCGTCGTGACCAGCCGGCGCGCGCTCGGCGGTCTCGAAGGGGTGCTGCGCATCGCGCTGCCGCCCCTCGCGCCGGAAGAGTCCGCCGGCCTGCTGCGTTCCATCGCCAGGCAGGCCGCCGACCCGCAGACGGCGCCACAGGTCGACAGGGTCACCGACCTGTGCGGGCACCTGCCGCTGGCCCTGCGGATCGCCGGGACCCGCCTCGCCAGCCGTCCGCGATGGACGGTCGGACAACTGGTCGACCGGCTCGCCGATGCCGGCCGCCGGCTGGCCGCGCTGTCCGCGGGCGACACCGCAGTGGCGACGGCGTTCGCGTTGTCGTACGTGCAACTGCCCGCTCCCACCGCCCAGCTGTTCCGCCGCCTCGCCCACGTTCCGGCCGCCGACTTCGCGGCGCCGCTCGCGGCGGTGCTCATCGAGGCCGCGCTGCCCGACGCCCAGGACCGCCTGGAGGATCTGGTGGAGGTCGGGCTGCTGCAGACGGAGGGCGTCGACCGCTACCGGTTCCACGACCTGATCCGGCTCTACGCCGACGAGCGGCTCCACGCCGAGGAGCCATCCGACACCCGCACGGTGACCATCGAGCGGATGAACGCCTGGCTGCTGGACACCGTCGTCGTCGCCGGCCGGTGGTACGAACCCGGGTACGGCAGGTTGCCCGACGGCTGGGCCGGCCTGGCGCCCCTGGCCACCCTGGAGGAGGCTGACGCCTGGCTGCGGGTGGAGTCCGACAACTGGCTGCCGGCGTTGCGCACCGCCGCCGCCGAAGGCCGCCACCAACTCGTCGCCGACGTCGCCGCGGCAACCCGCTGGTACTCCGAGTCGACGCTACGGTGGCGCGGCTGGTACGAGGTGCGCCGGATGGCCCGCGCCGCGGCCGACGCGCTGCCCGACCGGCGCCAGCAGGCCTTCCACACCAGCCTCTACGCCTGGACGGCGGTGTATCTGATGGCCCTGTACGAGGAGGCCGCGGAGGTGGCGATGGAGGCATACCGGCTCGCACAGTCGATCGGTGACCTCCAGGAGCAGGCCCGCGCCCTCAGTTCGGCCGGCGCCGCCTGGCTGAACCTCCGCCGTTTCGACGACGCGCTGTGGGCCCACCGCACCGGATGCGAGCTGGCCGACCGGGCCGACGACCACGCCCTGTACGTGGATCATGCGGTGGGCGTCGGCTATGCGTTGGAGTACCTGGGCCGCTACGACGAGGCGGTCGGCAAGTTCCAGCGGGCCCTGGCCGAACTCGACCGACGTCCGGTCGCCGCCCGCCCGGCCCTCACCGCAAGGGCCGGTGCGGTATACGGCGTGGCGTCCTGCTTCGACCACGCCAAGCGCCACGAGGAGTCGCTGCGCGCGGTCGAACGGGCGCTGCCGGTGCTGATCGAGAACCGTGACGACGACGTGGTGGCCTTCGCGCTCGTCCTGCGGGGCAAGGCCCGGGCCGCGCTCGGCCAGCCCGCCGAGGCCCGCGCCGACCTGACCCGTGCCCTGGAGATGCTCGCCGGCAGCCTGCCCAGCCGGCTCGAGGACGAGGCGCGGGCGATGCTGCCCACGCTGGACGACACAGGTCCGGCCGAGGCCCGCGCCGACCTGACCCGCGCCCTGGAGGTACTCGCCGACAGCCTGCCCAGCCGGCTCGAGACCGAGGCCCGGGCGACACGGGCCGTCCTGGACGGCACGGACCCTGCCTGACGTTCTGCGTATTTTTCTGCATTGTCCGGCCCGGGCCACCTTGTTTGGGTGGTGGCATGGTCACTTCACCGACTGTTGCCAGGGCATCTCCTCTCCACCGCGGTCTCACGTCGGGCCAGATCGGGATGCTCACGATCGGCGGGGTCATCGGCACCGGGCTGTTCCTCGGCTCCGGCCTCGCCGTGTCCATGGCCGGACCGACCGTACTGCTCACCTTCGTCGTCGGTGGGCTCCTCGCGATCGCCCTCACCTACGCGGCGACCGAGATGGCGCTCGCCCGCCCCGACCTCCACGGGTTCGGCGCGTTCACCCACCGCTACCTCGGCCCCCTCGCCGGGTTCACCCAGCGCTGGCTGTACTGGGGCGTGGTCGCGATCAGCACCGGCTTCGCGGCGGCGGTCGCGATGGCGGCGGTGGTCGTGAGCATGCTGTTCGTCGGGATGTTCCGGGTCGCGTGGATTCTCGGCGCGCCGACCGTGGTGGTGATCGTGGTGACGTACGCGCTGACCCGAACGGTACGGCGCACGCGTGTCCATGATTAGCCGAACGGTCCGACCCACGATGGACCGGCGTTTGAAGCCGGCCGTTGGCACTCCCGTACGCCTTCAGGTCCTTGGTCCGTTGCGGGTGTGGTGCGACGGTGTCGAAGTGGATGCCGGTCCCCGGCAACAGGCTTATCTGCTGGCCTTGCTGCTGGCCCGGGTGGGCAGGCCGGTCAGCACGAGGGAGCTGATGGACCTGATCTGGGACGACGAGGTCCCCAGCAGTGCGCTCAACGTCATCCATAAATACGTCGGCGCGCTGCGCCGACTGCTCGAACCCGCGGTCCCCGCCCGTACACACGGTTCCTACCTGCACCGCCGCGGAAACGCCTACCTGTTCACCGCAGCCCCCGGCACCCTGGATCTCGTCACCTTCCGGGAACTCGTCGAGACGGCCAAGGAGGCCCTCGCACAGCAACGCCTTGAATTGGCGCTCGATCGCTATGTCGAATCGCTCGGCGTCTGGCGGGGCCGTGCGGGCGACGGGTTCACGCACAGGTCAACCGCGCTGCCGATCTTCGCCGCCATCGACGACGAGTTCTACGCCGCGTGCACTGAGGCGGCCGAACTGGCCGTGTCGCTGCGCCGACCGGCACGGGTGCTGGCGGCGTTGCAGCTGGCCGCATCGATGGCGCCGTTCCACGAACCCGTCCAGGCCAGCCTCATCTCCACCCTCGGGGCGGCGGGACGTCAGGCGGAGGCACTGTCGTTGTTCCGCGAGGTCCGCGCCCGCCTTGCCGACGAGCTCGGTATCGATCCCGGCCCGGAGCTGCAAGCCGCACACCTGCGAGTGCTGTCGCAGCCCTCGGCGTCGCCGCTCGTGGCGCGTACGGACGGTGGGGGTGGCGGCGCGTCGGTGCGAACGGCAGCTGGGCTGGTCGGCCGGGCCGAGGAACTCGCCCTACTGCGGCAATCCGTCGAGATGGCATTCACCGGCCGCCCAGCGCTCCGCATCGTCGAAGGCGAGCCGGGCGTGGGCAAGACCCGCCTGGTGCGAGAGATCGCCGCCGAAGCGAGCCGGCGTGGCGCGCTGGTCGTGTGGGGTTCGTGTGTGGAAGGCGACGGAACACCGTCGATGTGGCCCTGGGAACAGACGCTCCGCCCGATTCTCGACAGCCTGCCCGCGCCGTTGCGGGAGAAGTGGCTCGCCAGTGAGGTCGGCGGCCTCCTCGAATCGCGAGACGACGATTACGCGGCCGCGCCGGCGATTCTCGACAGCGGTGCGCAGTTCCGACTGTTCGAACAGGTCGTCACCGTCGTCGGGCAGGCCTCGGCGCCACGGCCCATGCTGCTGATCGTCGATGACCTGCAGTGGGCCGACGCCGCCTCGCTGCAGCTGTTCGGCCACCTGGCGGGCCGCTTACCCGCCGGCACGGTGATCATCGGTGCGCTGCGCGATCGCGCACCCACACCCGGCTCCAGCCTGTCGCGGGTGCTGGCTGAGGCCAGCCGGCAGCCCGGCCACCGCAGGATCCGGCTCGGCCCGCTCGGCTTGACCGACGTGACCGAGCTCATCCGCCGCGAAACCGGCCACGATCCCGGTGCCGAGGTCGCCCGCGACATCCATGTCCGCACCGCCGGCAATCCGTTCTTCGTCCAGGAGCTGTCCCGGCTGCTCAGCGACGGCGGCTCGCTCGGCGACGGCGGCGCATCAACACGGACCGGAGTGCCGGCCACCGTACGAGACGTCGTCCGCGATCGGATGACCGGTCTCGACGACAGCGCTCACGGCCTGCTGCGCATCGCCGCGGTCATCGGCCGCGACGTGGACCTCGACCTGCTCGCCCGCGCGATCGGCGTCGACATCGCGGACTGCCTCGAACGCCTCGAACCGCTGCAAGCACTCGGTCTCCTGGAGACCAAGCCGGAAGACCCGTTCTCGTGGCGCTTCGCACACGACCTGGTCCGCGAGTCGGTCACCGAGACCACCGCGCGGCAGCAGGCCGTCCAGCTGCATCTGCGCGTCGCCGACGCCCTCGAACACATTCATGCGGACGACGAGTCCGTCGCCGAACGCCTCGCCTACCACCTGCGGGGCGCCGGCCCCCTGGCCGACCCGGGTCGCACCGCGAAGGCACTGGCGCGCGCCGGTCGCCGCGCGGCAACCAAGCTCGCGTTCGCAGCCGCCTATCGGAACCTGGAATCGGCCGTCCAGATCGCCCGGACGGCAGGGCTGCTGGAGCTGGAACTGTCCGTCCTGTCGCTGCTCAACCTCCTCGCCGTCGAGCCCCCGGGAATGGGCGGCTCGACGTTCGATCTGCTGGAACGGGGCGCATATCTTGCCGGCAAACTCGGCCGCGACACGGCCGCCGCCGAGTTCCTCTTCTTTCGGATGACCGGGGCCTACGTCAACACCGAGAAGGACCGTGGGATGTGGGCTCGCCGGCTGCATGAGCAAGGCCAGGCGTCCGCGGACCCGATCATCCAGGCGTACGGCCGGCAGGCCTGGGGCCTGTACAATTGGGACATCGGCGACATCGGCGCGGCGTATCAGTGTTTCAGCTGGCTAGGCCGTACCACTGTGGACGGCGTTGCCTCGCTGCTCGCGAACTCGGCCGACCCGCACCCAGGGCCGGCTCAGGAAAGCCTGTACCACCTCGCCGGCCAGGTCGGGGGTGCCCCGATTCGACGCCGCCACGACCTCGGACGTTGGCGGATCCCGGACGAGTGGTTCGGTTATCTGGCCGTGATCACCGCGCTGCAGGGCGATGTCGAGACGGCCCGGTCCCTGCTCGGCACGGTGTACCAGGCCGAGGGAGACACTTTTGAGATGTCGGGCTGGACCCGCTACCAAACCATGGCCGCCTCGATGGCCGGTGACGCGGCCTGGGCGATGCACGCGACCGAGCGGTGGGTCGCGGCCGACGCCGACCTTCCCGGCGTCGCGCAGGAAGCCTATATACGGCTGGACTGGTACTGGGCCCGTGCCCTCACCGGCGACGACCCGGCCGGCAACGCGGCCAAGGCCGAACATCTCCTGGCCGCGACCCTGCGCGACCCGCCACGATGGGGCCTCGCCTACTGGTACGGACTGATCGCCGAGATGTGGCTGGCAGCCGAGATGCCCGACAAGGCCGCGACCGCCCTCGACCGGGCCGACCAGGCCATCAAGGCCCACGGCCAGCGCTATGCCGAAGGACTGCTCCTGTTGCTGCGCGCGCGCCTGCTGCACGCCCGCGGCGAACCCGTCGACGTCGTACGAGCCGCCGCCGACGAAGCCCGGGTCCGATCCGGCGAACGGGGGGCCCACCTCTTCGCCCGCCGCGCCGAGAGGTTCCTGGCCGATCTCGAGACGCAGACCGGCGTGGCAACCGGATGAAGGGCCGGCTACGCGTCTCGGAGCAGGCCCAGGCCGGCCAGGCTGGCCGCCGGCCCTCGCCGGCGCGGGTGTCCGGACATGGCCGATGAGCGCGCACGTGACATTGGCCGGTTGGGATGCCTTGTTGGTTCGTTCGTCCATCGTGTGGGTGTCGTGCTGCCCTGGTAACGAACCGGTCATGGACCAGATCGAACGTGCCTGGCCGCGGTGCCGGGCCGGAGGCGTCGCGCCGCTATGTCGGTGACGCGCTGGGGTTCGGGTAGACGTTGCCGGTCCGTTGCGCGTAGGCCTCGACGTCCCAGGAGGTGACGCCCGCCGACCGGTCGATGGTGAGACTGAAGGGTCCGGGGTCATAGGGGCCCGTAGCGGTGCCGGGCGGGAAGTGCATCCATTCAATGATCCACTTGCCGATGCACTTGCTTTCGTATGGCTGGACGAAGCGGCGGGTCTTTCCGCTCACGCGCATCGACACGGTGCCGTCGCCGACGCATCGCGTCCGAAGGAAGAAAGACCACCCCGAGGGCTTCGGGAGCTCGGGTGGCGGATTGACGGGGATCGTGCCTTCGATGTGTGCGGCGTCGTCCGTGGTCGAGCTCCAAGCGCCGACCAGCACGTCGTTGAAACCGGGCGTGGCATCGGTCAGTGGCACAGCCGGGCGCGCCGTGCCGGTGGTGCAGGCGGTCAGACCGGCCGCCACCACCGCTGCCGCGAGGAACCGTGCGACCACCCTGGGTGTCATGACAGCAGGGTACGGCGCGCGGCACGTTCGCGTGGCCCTCCTCCGCGCCGGTACCGGCGAGCAGCCGGCGTCATCTCTCGATCCGCCGCCGCGGAGCGCAGCGCGGCGCGGTGTGGTGTCGGGGTTCAGTCCGGTATGGCGTCGACCTCGCCGGGCCCGTCGGCTGGGGCAAGTGGTGCGAGATCGAACGGCCCCACGACCCGCCGATAGGCGATGCGCCAGGAGCCGTCGATGTTGCGGTAGTCGTCCTCGTAGCTGCCGCCGCCGGCGACCCATCGGCGGTCGGGCAGCTGTACCAGGATCACCGCATCGCACCGGCCTTTCGCTGTGGCACCGGCGATGTCGACGAGGTGATTGGCGGTGGCGTGTTGCATGATCGGGAAAGTCCGCCACTGGTCCTGGACGGCGGAGCGGATGGCCTCGATACCGACCCCGCGGCCGGTACCGTCGCGGCCGCGCTGGCACCATGACGACACCCGGACAACGTAAAGGATCACGGCGTCCGGACATGCCGCCGAGCGTGCCAAACAAACGTTGCGGCGACCAAACACCTTGTGGGCGCTCAAGCACCCCGACGTCCGGCACCGGTTGCACACGCGGCCCGGCTGGAGGCCGGACGAGTACGAAGGGTTAGCCCCGCCCGGATGATCATGGCCGGTGTACGGGGGCGGCAGGCAGGTCCAGGCCGGCGTGGCAGAACGCGGCGCGCCAGTGTCTGATCGGTCGAAGCGCCGTTCCACGACGTTTGCGCTGCCGGCAGACGGCCGGGTAGGTGACTTCTCTGACGGCTGTGAGCACATCCGCCATCCGCAGGCCATGCTGTGGGTGAGGTCCGGGGAGGTGGACGTGAAGGTGCACAGCCTGGAGGCCGCCATGGACATGTCGATCGGTCCGGCGGATCGGTCGGCGGCACGGCGGCACCTTCCGGCGTTGGTTCCGGGTGTTGCGCCGGCGTCGACACGGCCGCCCGGCGGCAGTGACGGCCTCGCCGCGCCGGGAGATCCGGGGTGAGCCTCGGCCTGTTGGCGCTGATCTGTGTGTGCGGCCTGGCCGGTCCGCTGCTGGCGCTGTCCCGGCGTTGGGGACCGCCCGTCGTCGTCGGAGAGTTGCTGGCGGGGGTGGCGCTCGGCCCGTCGGGAGCGGGTGTGCTGCACGCCGACGACGCCTCGTTCACGTTCCTGGCCAACATCGGCTTCGCGCTCGTCATGTTCGTCGCGGGTTCGCACGTGCCGGTGCGGGACCCGGCGTTGCGGACGGCACTGCCGGTCGGGGCGCTGCGCGCGGCGCTCGTCGCCGTGGCGGCGGTTCCCGTCGCGGTGGTGATCGCCCGCGCGTTCGGCACCGGACACGTCGCCCTCTACACGGTGCTGCTCGCGTCGTCCTCGGCTGCGCTGGTCCTGCCGATCATCGATGCGATGCACCTGACCGGGCCGCCGGTCCTGCAGTTGCTGCCGCAGGTCGCGCTCGCCGATGCGGTCTGCATCATCGCGCTGCCGCTGGCGATCGACCCGGCGCGTGCCGGCCGGTCCGCGCTCGGTGCGGCCGTGCTCATCGTCTGCACCATCGGGCTGTTCGCCGTGCTGCGGCTGGTGGAGCGCCGGGGGTGGCGCAAGGCGGTCCACCAACTGTCCGCGCGGCGGAAGTTCGCGCTGGAACTGCGGATCAATCTGGCCCTGCTGTTCGGTCTCGGCGCGGTGGCGCAGGCGACCCGGATCTCGGTCATGCTCGCCGGGTTCGGCTTCGGACTCGCCGTCGCCGCCGTCGGGGAGCCGCGCCGGCTCGCACGACAGCTGTTCGCGGTCACCGAGGGTTTCATGGGTCCGGTGTTCTTCGTCTGGCTGGGCGCGTCGCTCGACCTCGCCGCCCTCGGCCACCGGCCGGCGCTGATCGGGCTCGGCATCGCCCTCGGTGTGGGCGCGACGCTGGCGCATCTCGCCGCACGCGCCACCGGGCAACCGGCCCCCTTGGCCGGCCTCGCCAGCGCCCAGGTCGGTGTGCCCGTCGCCGCGGCGACCCTCGGCACGCAGGAGCACCTGCTGCCCGACGGCGAACCCGCCGCGCTGATCCTCGGCGCGCTGGTCACCATCGCCGTCGCGACCGTCGCGGCGGTCTTCGCGGCGCGGTCCGCACCGGCCGCGACGCCCCGGCCCGGCCCCGCCGGTTGAGTGGCCGCCGAGCGTTTGGCGGGCCGGGGGAGTGGGTAGCGCACCGCGGTGAGTACGTCTCACGGGGATCCCGACAGAACCCCTGATGCGGTCCCCGACACCCCCGATGCGGCCCCCGACGAAGCCGCGCCGGTGAGTCACCTCGCGAGCTCCGGTATCGAGAGCTCCGGCTACGCCCCACCGGCGAGCGGCCCCCGCAGTCCCGAACGGCTCTGTCCGCCCGGTGGCCCGCCCGGTCCCGAAGGCATCGACATCGGGGCGGTACACGCGTTCGGGCACGACCGGCTCGCGTCCGCGCGTGAGGCCGCCCTGGCCGACGAGGTCGCTGCCCTGATCGGGCAGCCGAAGGCGCCGTGCACCCCGATCGCCTCCGCCGTACGCCAGGTCATGGAGCACGTCGGCGGCGACGCGGAGCTGCTGGACTGGCTGGACGGGTTCCCGGGCCGGCCGCGGCTGGTGACCCGGGTGCTCACGCTGGTGGCGCTGCTCGACCGGTTCGGCGACCGCCTGCCCGTCGTCTGGGCGCTGCAGGACCTGCGGACGCGGGCGCCGGACCCGCCGCTCCTGGCCGCCCACCTGCCGGACGTGATCGGTCAGGAGGCGCTGTCCGCCCTCGGCGGCCAGATCAAGATGATGCTGGGCGAGGACGATCTGGCGCCGGCCGGCCGGCTCGCCCTGGCCACCGCGGGCCTGCTCACCGACCTCGCGCCGCACGTCGCGGAGGTGCCCGGCATCGAGGAGCTGGGCACGCTCGCCGAGCGGTCCCGGACGGGCCTCAACGAGGCCCTGGCCGCGGTGGAGGCGGCATAGGCGGGACCTGGTCACTGCGGCAGCGCCCGGAGCGCACGGGCGAGGTGCCGCCGCGACGTGATGTCGAGCTTCCGGAAGATCTTGTTGAGGTGGTACTCGACCGTCGAGGCGGTGACGAACAGCTGGGTGGCGATCTCGGTGTTCGTGGCTCCCGCCGCGGCGAGCGCGGCGACCCGGGTCTCCTGGGACGTGAGGTCGTGGCCGGCCGCGACGGCGCGAGGGCGGGCGTGTTCGCCCGTCGCCAGCAGCTCGACGCGGGTGCGCTCGGCGAATGCCGCCGCGCCCATGTCGGTGAAGGCGTCGTGCGCGATGCGCAGGTGTCCGCGCGCCTCCGTCCGGCGTTTGCGGCGGCGCAGCCATTCGCCGTACAGCAGGTGCGTGCGGGCGAGCTCGGTGGCCATCCGGCTGCCGGCGAGGTGCTCGGTCGCCTCGCGGTAGAGGGCGTCCGCCCCGTCGTCGCCGGCCAGCAACGCGCGGCTGCGCGCCAGCACCCCCAGCGCCCATGCGGTACCGCTGGCGCTCGCCCGTTCCGCCAGCCGGTCGAGCGCTGCCTGTGCGCTCGGCCGGTCCCCGGCGCGCACGGCCGCCTCGATGAGGTTCGGCAGCATCCGGTTGCCCTGGCCGATCACGTCGTCGTGGAAGCCGGGCAGCGTCCAGGCCAGCGCCTCCTGGTACCGGCCGTGGCCGAGCTCCAGGATGGCCAGCGAGGCGCGGGCGTGGTTGCCCACGACGGCGAAGCCGCGCCGCGCTTCCCAGTCGTCGAACGCGGCGCCGGCGGCGGCCCGCGCCGGCGCCTCGTCGCCGCGCCAGGCGAGCAGCTCGATCTGCCGTGCCGCCGCGCCGTTGTCGCCGGTGCCGATCATGGTGGCGATGTCGGCCGCCTCGGCGTAGACGGCATCGGCCTGCGCGAAGTCGCCGGCCCAGGTCGCCGACGCCCCCAGGCCGTGCAGCGCGGCATCGAGCGCGTGCAGGGCTCCCCGCTCACGGGCCAGCCAGGTGGCGTGGCGCAGGATGGCCTCGTGCCCCTCGTCGTCGAGCAGCTCCTCCGCCACCCAGTTGCCGATCATGGCGAAGGGGACGCTGCCGTGGGCCAGCTCCCGGTCGGTACGCAGCGCCGCCGTGGCCGCGCGCAGGTGCGGTAACGCCGGCCCGAACCCGTCGAGGACCCGGGTGGCGAAGGCGTCCAGCAGCAGCCGCGTCGTGGAGGCCGGGGCCTCGCCACGGCCGGGTGCCCGCCGCGCGGCGCGCGCCACGTCGGTGATCGTGGTGCCGGCGGTGTGCTGCCGGGACAGCAGCGCGGCCGTGAGGGCCTCGAACAGCAGGCCGTGGCTCAGGTCGGCGGGCAGGTCGGGATCGGTGGCGGCCTCCAGCATCATGGCCGACACCACCGTCGCCACTCCGTCGCCGAACCAGGCGAGCGTGGCCCTGGTCTGCTGTGCGGCGGCTCGCATCGTGGGCGTGCGGAGCCCGGGCGCCGCCTGCTCGAGGCGCAGGCCGGCCGCGACCGGTTCGCCGGCGGCGAGGTGCGCATGGGCGGCGCCGAGCAGGCGTCCGGCCCGGCGCTGCGGATCCGGGGTCAGCTCCGCGGCGCGGGACAGGAACAACGCCAGCGTCGCATACCCGCCGCGGGCGCGGGCCCGCAGCGAGGCACGCTCCAGCTCGGCGGCGACGTCCTCGTCCAGCCCGGCCGTGGCCTCGGCCAGGTGCCAGGCCCGGCGGTCCGGGTCGGCCTCGCGGTCGATCGCCTCGGCCAGCGCCGCGTGCACCCGGCGCCGGTCGGCCGCCGGGGCCCCCGAGTAGACCGCCGAGCGGATCAGCGGGTGCTGGAAGGCGAACGCGGGCGGGGCCACGAGGATGCCCTCGGCGACCGCCGGGTCCGGCGCGTCGGCTGGCAGACCGAGCAGCGCCGCGGTACGCCAGATCACCGCGAGGTCGTCCGGAGGCGCCACCGAGGCGATGAGCAGCAGCGACCGGGTCGCGGCCGGCATCATCCGGACGCGGCGCAGGAAGTGCGCCTCCATGCGGTGGCTCAGCGGTAGCCGGTCGGGCAGCGAGGCCCCGCCGGCCAGCTGGTCCGCGGACAGCTCCGCGGTCAGCTCGATCAGCGCGAGCGGGTTGCCCCGCGTCTCGGTGACCATCCGCGTGGCGACCAGCGGCGCGATCCGGCCCGGGGCGGCCAGCGCCAGCAGGTCGAGCGCGGCGCGGTCGGGCAGACCGGCGACGGGCAGCGTCGGCAGGCCGTCGAGCGCGGGACGCGGCCCCGGCTCGTCGGGCGCGGCGATCAGCAGGCCGACACTGTCGGCGTGCAGCCGCCGGGCCACGAACGCCAGCACGTCCGCGGTCTCCCGGTCCAGCCAATGGGCGTCGTCGACGAGGCAGACCAGCGGCAGGCTCCGGGCGACGTCGGCGAGCACGGTCAGGGTGGCCAGGCCGACCAGGAAGCGGTCCGCCGTCACGCCGGCGGCGAGGCCGAACGCCGCGGCCAGGGCGTCGCGCTGGGGGCCCGGCAGCCGGGTGATCCGGTCCAGGTACGGCCGCAGCAGGCGGTGCAGGGCCGCGTAGGCGAGCCGAGCCTCCGGCTCCACCCCGACGACCCGGGCGACCTGCAGGTCCGCCGCGGCGCCGGCCGCGTACTCCAGCAGCCGGGTCTTGCCGATCCCGGCCTCGCCGACGAGCACGAGCGAGGCGCTCAGGCCCTTGCGGACGGTGTCCGTGAACTCGTCGATGGCCAGGCGCTCCGCCTGCCGCCCCTGCAACGGCACCGACCGGGGCCCGGCCGCCCGGCGCGCGGCCGGCGGCGATGACCGAATGATCACGGATTCGAGCGTAGGCCGGTGCCGCGGGCGGGCTCCATACGTCACATGACGGGTCCGCCCTGGCGCCGGCCGCGCCGGTTGGGCAGGATGGTGCCGGTTGCCGCACGGGGACGGATGGGCGATGAGGGTTGACGGTCCGGGACCGACCCTGTTCGGGCGGGGGCGGGAGTCGCGACAGCTGGTCGAGCTGGTCGAGTCGGCGCGCCGCCGCGGCGGCGCGCTCGTGCTGCGCGGCGAGGCCGGGATCGGCAAGTCGGCACTGCTGCGGCAGGCCCGCCGGGCCGCGGTCGACCTCGGCCTGCTGGTGCTGTCCGCCACCGGGACCGAGGCCGAGGCGCGGCTGCCGTTCGCGGGTCTGCACCAGCTTGTGCGGCCCGTCCTCGGCGGAGCCGACGAGCTGCCCGGCCCGCAGCGCGGGGCCGTGCTGGCGGCGTTCGGGATGGCGCAGGGCCCCGCGCCGGACCTGTTCCTCATCGCGCTGGCGGTACTGAACCTGCTGACCGAGGCGGCCGCCGAGACCGGCGCGCTGCTGCTCGTCGAGGACGCGCACTGGCTGGACCCGCCCAGCGCCGACGTGCTGGCGTTCGTCGCCCGCCGCCTGGACTCCGACCCGATCGTGCTGCTGGCGGCGATGCGGGACGGGTACGCCGGCGGGCTCGGCGGCGCCGTCGAGCAGCTGCGCGTGGACCGCCTGGACGACGCGTCGGCGGGCGCGCTGCTCGACGCCCGGGCGCCCGGCCTCGCCGACGGGGTACGGCGGCGGCTGCTCGCCGAGGCGGCCGGCAACCCCCTCGCGCTGGTCGAGCTGCCGGTCGCCGCCTGGCGGCTCGGCCCCGACCCGCTGGAGCCGCAGCGGCAGCCGCTGACCGCCCGCCTGGAGGAGGCGTTCGCGGCGCGGGTGTCCGGGCTGCCGGCGCCGGCCCAGGCGCTGCTGCTGGTCGCGGCGGTCAACGACGGCGACGCGCTCGCCGAGGCCCTCGGCGCCGCCGCGGCCGTCGCCGGCGCCCCGGTGACGGCCGACGACCTGGCCCCGGCCGTCGCCGCCCACCTCGTCGACGTCGACCGTGCGACCATCCGCTTCCGGCACCCGCTGATGCGCTCGGCGATCCAGCAGCTGGCCCCGCTGGCGCAGCGCCTCGCCGCCCACGCCGCGCTGGCGGACGTCGTGCGCGGGCACGCCGACCGGCGGGTGTGGCACCGGGCCGGCGCATGCCTCGGGCCCGACGACGACGTCGCCGACGAGCTCGAGGCGGCGGCCCTCCAGGCGCGCCACCGCGGCGCCATGGTCACCGCGGTCGCCGCCCTGCAGCGCTCCGGGCAGCTCACCGTCGACCCGGGCCGCTCGGCCGACCGGCTGCTGCGGGCCGCCGAGCTCGCCGTCGAGCTCGGCCGCCACGACGTCGTCGGCGGGCTGCTGCGCGAGGCGGAGGCGCGGGGCCTGTCGTTCCCGCAGCAGGCGCAACGGCTGTGGATCGAGTCGAGCTTCGGCGACGGCCTGCGCGACCCGAAGACCGGGCCGGCCGCGCTGGCCGACGTCGCCGAGCGGGTCGCCGGCGCCGGCCACGACATCCGGCTGGCCATGCGGCTGCTCAACAGCGCGGCCCTGCGCTGCTTCTGGTCGGAGGCCGACGAGGAGGCCGGGCGCCGGGTCGTCGCCGTGACCGAGTCGCTGCCGGCCGCGGCGGACGACCCCGACCGGCTGGCCATCCTCGCGTTCGCGGCGCCCCTCGGCCGGGGCTCGGCCGTCATCGACGGGCTGCGCAGCGCCTCCGCACGCGCCGGCGCGGACGCGCAGACGCTGCGCCTGCTCGGCAGCGCGGCGGTCATCATCGGCGCCTTCGACCAGGCCGAGGCGTGCTGCGCGGCGTCGGTGCCCGACCTGCGGGCCCAGGGCCGGCTCGGCTCGCTGACCCGGGCGCTGGCCGCGCTGGCCTGGTGCGCGGCCCCCCAGGGCGACCTCGACGCGGGCGTGCCCGCCGCCGAGGAGGCCGCCCGGCTGGCGCTCGAGACGTCGCAGCCGCTGTTCTTCGGCATCGCCCGGGCGTCCGCCGCGGTGATGGCCGCGCTGGGCGGCCACCCGGAGCGGGCGGCGGCGCTGGCGGCCGAGGCGGAGCAGCGCGGCGTCGCCGCCGCCGTCCGGCCGGTGCTGGCCACCGCCCAGCTGTCGCGGGGGCTGAGCGCGCTCGCCGACGGCCGATACGCCGACGCCTACGGCGAGCTGCGCCGGATGCACGACCCGGGCGACCCGTCGTTCCACTTCGGGCTGCGCTGTTTCGCCCTGACCGACCTGGTGGAGGCGGCTGCGCACAGCGGGCACCGGGACGCGGTCACCGACGTCGTGTCCGACCTCGAGGCGGCGGGCCGCCGCACGTCGTCGCCGGCCCTGCACGCCGGGCTGCGCTACGCGCGGGCGGTACTGGCCGACGACGCCAGGGCCGAGGCGCTGTTCCGCGCGGCCCTGAGCGCCGAGACGAGCCGGTGGCCGTTCTCGCGGGCCCGGACCCAGCTCGCGTACGGCCAGTGGCTGCGCCGGCAGCGCCGCCCCGTCGAGTCGCGGGCACCGCTGCGGGCGGCCCGCAACACCTTCGACGCGCTCGGCACCGCGCCGTGGGCGGAGCGGGCCCGGCAGGAGCTGCGCGCGGCCGGCGAGGCCAGCCGGGTCCGGCCCGCCACCGGCCGCGACGAGCTCACCCCGCAGGAGCTGCAGATCGCCCAGCTGGCGGCCCAGGGCCTGACCAACCGGGAGATCGGTCAGGCCCTGTACCTGTCCCACCGCACCGTCAGCACACACCTGCACAAGATCTTCCCCAAGCTGGGGATCACCGCACGGGCGCAGCTGCACGGGATCGTCGGCGACCTCACAGGGTGGTGACGAGGCCCCCGTCGACGGCGAAGTTGGCGCCGGTCACGTTGGCGGCCAGATCGCCGGCGAGGTACAGCACGAGGCCGGCGACCTCCTCCGGCTCGGTGAACCTGCCGGTGACGGACTCGTGCGCCGCCCGCTCGGCGATCGCGGCGGGGTTGCCGCCGCCGGTACTGGCGAGGGTCGCGGCGACGCCGTCGGCGCCGAGCCACAGGTCGGTGCTGACCGGGCCGGGGCTGATCGTGTTGACCCGCACCCCCTTGGGCCCGGCCTCCTTCGACAGGGCCTTCGAGAAGTTGACCAGCGCTGCCTTGGCGGCGCTGTAGTCGATGACCAGCGGGTCGGGCAAGGTCGCGTTGACCGACGCGATCGTCACGACGGCCGCGGTACCGGCGGCATAGAGGTGCGGCAGGGCCGCGCGCACGGTGCGGACATGGGCGAGGAAGTTGACGTTCAGCGTGGCGATCCACTCCTCGTCCGGCACGGCGAGGAAACCGGCCGGTCGGGGGCGGACGGCGCCGACGTTGTTGACGAGCAGGTCGATGCGGCCGAACGCGGCCACCGCGGCGTCCACGAGGCGGCCCGGCCCGTCGACCGTGGACAGGTCGACGGCGACGGGCAGCACGGCGCCGTCGCCGGCGAGCTGGGCCAGCTCGCCGGTGACGGTCCGGGCGCCGGCCACCACGCGCACGCCTTCGCCGACCAGGGCCCGGACGACGGCCAGGCCGATGCCCCGGCTCGCGCCGGTCACGACCGCGACCTTGCCGGTCAGGTGCAGTTCCATGGTGACCTCCACAGGTACATCAATTCGGGGTTGTTCAGTGCGGCGACGGCGCCGACCGGCGGCGGGCCGCGCGGCTGCGGCCGGTCACGACGCCGAGTGCGCGATCGCGTCGGCGTGCGTGCGCAGCCAGGCCAGCGCGGCGTCGGCCACGTCGCGCCAGCCGTGGTCGATGGTCAGGGAGTGCGCGCGGTCCGGGAAGTCCATGATCTCGGTGATCGCGCTGGAGTGGCGGTACTGCTTGAGGGTCGCCTTGGTGACCGCCTCGGGGACGGTGTGGTCGCGGCCGCCCATCATGAGCAGCAGCGGCCCGCGCGTCTCGTTGGCGGTGTTCACCGCGGCCGGCGAGTGCGGGTCGAAGTTGGCCGCGGCCGCCTCGAACAGCGGTTTGCCGGGGGCCGGGATCGCCCAGCGCTCGAAGAGCTCGTCGGACTCCTCCGGTGCGATGGCGTTGCCGAACGCGTACCGGAACTGCTCGGCCGTCAGCGACACGGACCGGTGCCGGTTGGCCGGATTCTTGAACACCGGCAGCGTGGCCCGCAGCGCCGACAGCGGCAGCGGCAGCACGCCCTTGATCTGCGCGGCGTCGATCGCGACCGCGGCGGCGGCGAGATCCTGCCCGAGCAGCTTCTGGGCGATCATGCCCCCGAACGAGTGGCCCACCAGGATCGGCTTCGTGTCCAGGCCCTCAATGATCTTCGCGTAGTGGGCGACGACGTCGTCGATGCCGTGGTCGGCGATGCTCTCCGGGTTGGCGCGCGCCTCGGCGACGGTGTCCGGGTCGCCCGGCCAGCCGGGCGCCGAGGCCGTGTAACCGGCCTGCTCGAACATCTCGATCCACGAGGTCCACGACGTGGCGTGCAGCCAGAGTCCGTGGATGAAGATGACGGGGGACTGCGTGGTCATGGTCGGCCTCCTCGGTCCGGCCGGGCGCCCGGTCGCGCCGCCGGCCGCGCACCAGGACACCACGCCGGCCCGAGCGTTCGAACCCTGGAAAGTCCCCAGTCCCGGCGCGTGGCTGGATCACGAACTCGCGTGGTCATGGCGATCTGATAAATTGAAGAAGTCTTCAACTATGGCGGCTCGTGGCGGTCTCGTTGGATCGGGTGCGGGCCGGTTGCTTCCGCACGCTCAGGCACCGGGTGGAGGTCGGCGGACAGGATGCCAGCAGCGCAGCGAACGGCGTGGGACGCCTACCTCACCGTGACCCGCGGGCTGCTGCCCGCGGTCGACGACCCGATCCGCGCGGCGACCGCGGGCTCCATGCTCGACGGGTTCGCCGCGCGGATCGAGCAGTACGCGCCGCTGTGGGGTGAGCACGGCCCGATGATGGTGGCCGCCCTGCACGGGGTGCTGGCGCTGCAGTGGGGCGGTGACCGGGCCGGCCTCGCCGGTCTGCTGCGGGCCATGGCCGACCGGCTGTACCTGATCTCCACCGGACCCCGACCGGCACGAGGTGGCGGCCACGAACGCCGCCGCTGCCAGCGCAACGTGGGCGTATACCGCCCGCGCGGCCGAGCCGGACCACCGCATCGGCGAGGGGGCTGCCATGGGTGACGCGGCAGCGGTACTCCTGCGCATGCGGTAACTCCACAGACCCGACGTGGCCCGCCGGAACCATTCTCTCGTGCGGCGGGCCACGTCGTCTCCGCGCGGCCCGCCAGGCCCGGCCTCGGGTCGGCGGGACGCCAGGTCGCAAGGCCGTCGGTCTGGCCGCGGCGCGGTCACTCGACGGTGACGCCCATTTCCGTGACGTGGTAGGCGTTGCACGGGTTGTGTTCCTCGGGGCAGTTCGACAGTCCGACGTACAGGTCCGCCAGTGCCTCCAGGACGATCCGGTCCCCGGGCCGGGAGGTCGGCTCGACGATCTCCATGCGTCCGTCCGGGTGGTGGATGATGTTCATGAAGAGCGAGATGCACTGGTCCGGGTTGATCTTTGTGACGTCCAGGCCGAGTTCCTTCCAGTCGCCCTCGAGGTTGTCCAGGCAGCCCCAGGTCTCTTCCACGCCGTACCGGATGGCGTTGGAGTACTTCGTGCAGTAGCCGCCGGTCATGTTGTGGATGCCGTTGTCGTCGTGGACGACCCGCAGCATCGGGGTGCATTTGTCGCTGTAGATGGTGTATCCCTGCTGCAGGTCCCACTTGCCCGAGCTCACCCGGGTGAACATGGCCGACAGCCGCTCGTCCGGGTCGTCGACCATGGCGGCGATGAAGTCCATGACCTGCTGACCCTTGATGTCGGTCACGGTCAGGCGTTGGCCCGTGCGGAGTTTGAGCGCCAGGCGTCCTTTCGGCTCGATGATGGTCGTGCCGGGCGTCGCCCACTCGGCCGTGGTACTGGTCATCGGTGTGTTCCTCCGTGTTCGTGGACTCGGTCAGGCAGCGCCGTATCCGCCGCCACCGGGGGTGCGCAGCAGGATGCGGGAGCCGGGGTGCAGGGAGGTGCGGCCCTTGGGTTCGGCGACGTCGACGCCGTCGATCTGGAGCAGACCGGTCCGGCCGTCCTGGCCGCCGGCGAGCCCGGGCGCGGCGTGCTCGATGCGCTCGGTCAGGAAGATGATGTCCAGCGGTTCGGAGTGGATCGACCGGATCGTCACCTCCTGGCCCTCGCCTCCGCGCCACCGGCCGTCGCCGCCGGAGCCGCGCACGATGCGCTTGCTCTCCACCAGCACGGGGACCTGGCTCTCGATGACCTCGACCGGGGTGTTCGACACGTTGCTCGGCGTGCTCAGCGTGGGGTGGCCGTCCTGGCCTTCCGCGGCGCCCTGCCCGCCGTTGAAGCACAGCAGCGACGCGAACGGGCCGTCCTGTGCCTGGCCCCGGATGCCGACCACCCAGAACGGTGTGCCGGCCGCGGCGGCCACCCGGGTCGGCAACGGGCCGAGCAGGGCACGGGACAGTACGGCCGGGATCGCGTGGGCCGGGAAGTTCGCGCTCACCGCCGCCCCCTTCGTCGGCTGGAGCAGTGAACCCTCCGGCACCCGGATGGTGATCGGCCGCTGGGCGCCTTCGTTGTTGGGCACGTCCGGGGCGAGCAGGCAGGCCAGGCCGTACCGGGTGTACCCGTACGTCGGGGATGCGGAGTTGATGCCGTAGCGGCTCTGCGCCGACGTGCCCGCATAGTCGACGACCATCTCGTCGCCGGTCACCTCGACGGTCACGACGATCTTCTTCGGCTCCTCGAAGCCGTCGAGGTCGATGTCGGCGCTGTACCGGCCGTCCGGGATCCGCCGGATCGATTCGCGCACCGCCCGCTCCGTCGCGCCGCAGACGTGTTCGGCGGCCTCGCGCAGGTCCAGCGTCGGGTCGTTGTCGAGCATCTGCCGGATCCGGCGCTCGCCCAGGGCGTTCGCGGCCACGAGCGCGTCGACGTCGCCGAGGACCTGGTCCGGTACCCGGACGTTGCGGGCCAGGATGTGGCGGACCAGGGCGTTCGGCACACCGGCCGTGACGAGCTTGACCGGCGGCAGGCAGAACCCCTCCTCGAACACGTCCTGGGCGAACGCTCCCTCCGACGCGCCACCGATGTCGGACAGGTGGCAGATGCTCGCGACGTAGGCCACGATCCGTCCGTCCCGGAACACCGGGGCGGCCGCGGTCAGGTCCGGCAGATGGGTGTTGCCGTACCAGGGGTCGTTGGTCGCGATCACGTCCCCTGGTTGCAGGTTCTCCACGCCGACGTGGTCGAGCATGGCCCGGACGGTGCCCGCGACGGTGCCGGTGAAGACCGGCACGGACCGGCCGTACTCGACCAGCAGGTCGCCGTCGGCGGTGAGCACCGCGCAGGCCAGGTCGTTGGATTCGCGTACCACCGAGCTGAAGGCGGTACGGAGCAGGACGGCGGCCATCTCGTCGGCAACCGAGATCAGTCGTTGCCACACGATCTGCAGCGTGGCGGCATCCCAGGTGGTCACAGGTGCTCCTAGAACTCGGGCCGGTCGGACGGGACGGCTTCGGCGAACAGCCGCCGCAGCAGCTGGTCGTCGAGGAGGATCTGGTGGACGATCGCGGCGCACTGCCGCTCGGACGGTGCCTCGTCGGAGAAGTCCTGTGCGGCGTTGCCGGACTTCAGGTAGACCGGCGCGCCGACCCGCACGATCTCCGGCACGTCGTAGCCGCGGACGAACCCGCCGGTGCCGCGCGGGTTGTCGGTGTGCAGGTCGAGCGCGACCGGCGTGGCCTGGCGGACCGCGGCGATCATCCGCACGTCCAGGTCGCGTTGCAGGTTGACCGAGTCGGCGCCGGCCTCGGCCAGGAGTCGGGCGTGGGCGGGGTTGGCGGCGCCCATGTTCGACGACGCCTTGAGCCGCAGCTCCGGCGGGAGTACGCCGTCGGCCCGCAATCGGGCCAGCACGCTCAGCAGCCCCTCGTCGAAGACGAGAAACCCACGCACGCCGAGGTCGACCGCGTGCGCGACGTCGTCGACCGCCTGGGCGAGCTGATCGGTCCCGCGCAGCCGGTACGCGCTCGCCGCGGCGACCACGCCCGTGGCCAGCTTCTGGCCGCCGATGTCGAACAACCCGCGGGGGCCGACCGCCATGCGCAGCTGGACACCCAGGTCCCGGCAAGCTTGTACGAGGTCGGTGAGCTGCGGGTCGAGGTACCGCATCGTGCCGACGGTGTTCGTCGCCTGGTGCAGCCGCACCCCGTGGGGCGCCAACCGTTCAGTGAGCCGGACCACCGACGCCGCGTCGAGTGCGCCGGCGACCTCCCACTTGTACCAGCCACCGTCGGCGAACCTGCTGGTGCTGGTCGGCGCCTCGGCCGGATCGCCCCCGGGCAGACCCGCCCGGACCAGCCAGTCGCGGGCGCGATCCAGGCTCACATTACTCATGCCACTGCTCATGCCACTGTTCCGGACGACCCGGACGACGGCAGGTCGATGAGCACATGCAGGTTGCCGTCCTCGTCGACCTCCGCGCGGTCGCCCGGGCCGATCACCGCCGTGCTCTCCGGGAGCTGCAGGATTGCCGGGCCGTCGATGGTCACACCGGGCGGCTGGGCCAGCATCCGCAGTACCGGGGCCACGGTCGGGCCGGTCTCCGGGAACCAGACCTCGCGGGTCTTCGGCGCGGCGGCGGCACCGTCGGCCGGCGGCACCGTGCGGATCACCTCCGGCCGGGTGAACCGCCCGTAGACCCGCACCCGCCAGGTCACCACCTCAGCCCGCGGGTAGTCGTGGCGCACCGCGTAGATCCGCTCGTACTCGGCGGCGAACCGTTCCAGGTACCGTTGCGGGCCGTCCCCGGCCTCGACGCGTACCTCGATCTCGAAGCCCTGCCCGACGTAGCGCATGTCGACGAAGTACTCCACCCGGTCGACCGGTTCGGCGAGCTCGGACACGGCCTGCGTGACGAGCGCGTCGTACGTCTGCGCCGCGAGCTCGGCGGACCAGTTCGCCAGCTCGGTCCGGCGGGTCCGGGACGCCTCGACCATCGGTGGTGCGACGAGCAGGCCGGTGGCTGACAGCACTCCCGCCGCGCTGGGGATGACGACCCGGCGCAGCCCGAGCGTGCGCGCCACCCGGGCGGCGTGCACCGGTGCGGCACCGCCGAACGCGAGCATCGTGAACGTGCGGGGGTCGTGCCCCCGCTCGGTCGCGTGTACCTGCATGGCGAGGGCCATGTGCTCGTCGACGACGCGGACCACACCGGCCGCGGCGGCCACCGGGTCGTCGCCGAACGCGGCGCCCAGGTGCGTGACCACGGCCCGGCGTGCGGCCTCGACGTCGAGCGGCATTCGCCCGCCGAGGAAGTAGTCGGGGTCCAGGTAGCCGAGCACGATGTCAGCGTCGGTGACGGTCGGGAGGTCGCCGCCGAGGCCGTAGCCGGCGGGGCCGGGCCGCGAGCCGGCGCTGTGCGGCCCCACCTTCAGCAGCCCGAGGGCGTCCAGCGCCGCGATCGAGCCGCCGCCGGCCCCGATCTCGAGCATGTCGACCACCGGCATCGTCACCGGCAGGCCGCTGCCGGGCTTGAGCCGGTGTACCCGGCCGACCTCGAATCCGTTGTGGACGGTCGGCTCGCCGTTCTCGATGATGCAGATCTTGGCGGTGGTGCCGCCCATGTCGAAGGCGATGAGCCGGTCCAGGCCCAGGCGCCGCCCCACGTGCGCGGCGCCGATGGCGC
The DNA here is from genome assembly GCF_022095675.1 of Dactylosporangium sp. AC04546. GTDB lineage: Bacteria > Actinomycetota > Actinomycetes > Mycobacteriales > Micromonosporaceae > Dactylosporangium. The sequence goes on from NZ_JAHYSG010000020.1 coordinate 100,703, forward strand.
CGGCCGCCGGGCCCGACTCCAGCAGGCGCAGCGGGTACTCGCGAGCCGTCGGGGTGGCGATGACGCCGCCGTTGGACTGCATGAGCACGAGCGGCTGGTCGATGCCGACCCGGCCGACGGCCCGCTCGATGTCCTGGAAGTGCTCGCCGGCGACGGGACGCACGTAGGCGTTCGCGAGGGTGGTCACCGTCCGCTCGTACTCGCGGATGACCGGCACCAGGTGCCCGGAGAGCGTCACCGGCACACCCGGCAGGTGCTCGGCGAGGACCTTCGCGACCGCCTCCTCGTGCACCGGGCTGGCGTACGAGTGCAGCAGGCACACCGCCACCGACTCGACGCCCAGCTCACCGAGGCGGTGGGCGATCCGGGCGACCTCGTCCGGGTCGAGCGGCACATGCACGCTGCCGTCGGCGAACAGCCGCTCCGTCACCTCGAACCGGTTGCCCACCGGTACCAGCGGCTCCGGCAGCCGCAGGCGCTGGTCGTACAGGTCGTAGCGCCACTCGCGGCCGATGTCGAGGGTGTCGCCGAAGCCTTGCGTCGTGATCAGCGCGGTGTCCGCGCCCCGGCGCTCGATCAGCGCGTTGGTCACCAGCGTCGTCGCCCCCGTGACCGGCCGGTCGATGTCGGAGGGGACCGCGCGGCCGGCGTCGAGCACCTGGTGGATGCCCTGTTCGATGGCGCGGCTGAAGTCGTCGTACGTGGTCAGGCACTTGCCCAGCCAGGCCCGGCCGGACGTCTCGTCCAGCAGTACCAGGTCGGTGAAGGTACCGCCGATGTCGAAGCTCACTCGCATGCGTGGATTCCTCTGTGGTCGTTGGTTGGCGGACAGCTCGGCCCGGCGGTCTACGGCGGCACCAGCAACGGGTAGGCGACGACGGGTACGACCAGGCCGAGCTGGCCGCCGCGCTGGACCTGTGCGAGCGGGCCGACGCCGCCGGCGAGCCGGGCGGTGATGCGCAGCGCGGCGTCGTAGCCGACCCCTGCCGCGGCCCCCAGCAGGACGCCGCCGGCGAGGGAGGCCGGCACCGCGCCGGTGCCGAGCCCGGTGGCGAAGAGGGCCGCCCCGGTCATCGCAGCGGCCACCGCGCCCGGGCCGGTCCGGGCGGCGGGCACTCGCAGCAGCGCCAGGCGGGCTCCACCCGCGGCCAGCATGACCAGGCCGGCGGTCGCCCCGGCGATGAGCTCGGCGCCGCCGGCGCGGTCGGCGACCAGGCCCGGGAGCATCGACGTGAACAGTCCGAGCACGCCGTTCGCGGCGAAGGCCAGCAGGGCGCATCGCAGGACGACCGCCCTGGGCCGGGTCACGTCCGCCGCCGTGCCCGCGCGGATGCCACGGGCCGGTGTGCCGGTCGTGTCGCTGGCGCCGGGCCCGGTGCGCATCAGGGCGGCCACGACGAGCAGGCCGAGCAGGCCGACGCCGAACACGGCCGCCCGGCTCAGCCCGCCGGCCGCGAGCCCGCCGGCCAGCAGGGCACCCAGGCCGACGCCGCCGAAGATCGCGGCCGTGGCGAGGGCAGTGCCGTGCCGGCGGCCGCTGAGCCCGGCCGTCGCCACCGGCGTCAGGGCGCCGAGGGCGGCGCCGGTCACTGCCCGGCCGGCCAGCAGCCAGGGCACCCCGGCCGGGGCGGGCGCGGCCACCAGCAGGAGCCCGCCGGCCGCGTCGAGCAGCAGCAGGCCGCGCAGCAGCCGCACCGATCCGGGCCGCACGCTCCGGGCGGGTCGCAGCCGGGCCAGCGCGCTCATCGCGGCGAACGACGCGACCCCGTGGACGACGAAGAGCCCGACCGTCGTCCATCGTGAGCCGGTCGCCTCCGCCATCCGGTGGTAGTACGGGCTCGGCAAACTGGAGAACGCGCTGGCGGCGGTCAGCGCCGGCACGAGGCCACCGGTCCGGCTCATCGACCCACCCGCCGCAGCAGCTGCGCGACCAGCGCGACATCGGTGACCGCCGACCCGGCGAGGTCCAGCAGCACCCGGCCGTCCGGAACCGGCTCGACGCCGGCCAGCAGGCGCGGTACCGCGGGGACGTGCCCGTGCGCCATGTGGTCGTCGAGGACCGGCGTCGAGGGGCCACGCCGCCAGGTGCCGGCGCCGTCGAGGCAGACGGCGACACCGTCGGGCGCCAGGTCCTCCAGCGTGGCGACCGGACCTGTGGCGCCGGTGGCCGAGAAGGCGAGGTCGACCCCGGCGACGGCGGCCGGGTCGGTGCCGACCGAGAGGACGTCGAGGCCACGGGCGCCGGCCACCCGCCGTGCGGTGGCGGCCGAATGTTCGGTGCGCACCACGACCCGGACCTCGGTGACCGTGCCGGCGACGGCCAGCACGGCGTCGAGCACGGCCCGGTTCGTCGGGCCGAAGCCGACCAGCGCGATCCGCCGTGGTGGGCGGTCGGCGCGAACGGCGCGTGCCACGGCCACGGCGGCCGCGGCGGTACGGACCTGCGTGGCCCGCATGCCGGTGACTGTCGCCAGCGGGGCGCCCGTGGTCGCGTCGCTGCCGATGATCGTCGAGGTGGAGCGGCCCGGCTCGCCCGCGGTCCCCGGCACGTACGAGGCCCATTTGGCGACGCCCAGGCCGAGCCGGGGCACGACGCCCGCCAGCGAGAGGAAGAAGCCGCCCGCGTCCAGCGGCAGCAGCTGCTTGGGGGCCTGCACGGCGGCGCCGCGGCCCAGATCGGCCAGGCAGCGGGACACCTCCTCGACGAGCGCCGCGAGGTCGACCCGGACGTCGACGTCGGGGTCGGTGAATTCACGCATCGGTGGCCGGCCCGGTGGTGGGGGAGGAGGTGCGGGCCGCCCTGAATGCCAGCGACACGACCCCGGCGACCGTGCGCAGGTAGGCGGTGCGGGCGGGGGTGAACGCCCGGTCCGTGCGGCTGACGAACGCCAGGTCGCCCCAGATCCGGCCGTCGACGTGGAGCGGAAACAGCAGGCAGGCGTGCAGGTCTTCGGCCGAGGACATCCGGGCGGTCACCGGGAACCGCCGGGCGAGCTGGCTCATGTCGTGCAACTGGACGGTCTCGCCGCTGCGGTAGACCTGCGAGCCCATGAAGTCGGCGCTGACCGGGTGCCCGGTGGCGATGGACTGCCGCCAGCGGGCCGACATCCCGGCCGAGGCGACCAGCCGGGACATGCTGCGACCGGCGGCGTCGGTGTCGAGACGGAACACGGTCGCCGCGTCGCCGAAGCCCCGGGTGATCGCCCACTGCACCACCGTCTCCGCCACCGACGCCTCGTCCCGCGCGACGAGCAGCGTGTCGACGAGCGCGTTGAGCGCGTCCGCCTGGGCGTTGAGCACCGTGACCGCCTGGCGCATCCGGTCGTCGCTGCGGTCGTCGCCGAGCTCGGCCACCGGATGCAGGAACTGGTAGCCGATGCCGCGTACGGACCCGATCCAGCGTGGCTGCGCCGGGGTGTCCCCGAGCTTCCTGCGCAGCCGGCCGACGTGGATCCGCAGGGTGTTCATGCCGTCGCCGTGGCGCCAGCCCCACACGCGCTGCACGATCTCGTGCTGCGGCACGACCTGCTGCGACCGGCCCATGAGGAACGCGAGCAGGTCGAACTCGTTGTGGCTGAGCGCGATGACCTCCTGGTCCAGCAGGCACCGGCGGGCCCGCAGGTCCAGCCGCAGCTGACCGGCCTGCAGCCAGCGCACCCGCAGGATGTCGTCCCCCGACGAGCCTCGGCACAGGGCGGTCAACCTGGCGGCGACCTCGCGGCCGGTGGCGTTGCGCTCGATGACCAGGTTGGCGCCGGCGTCGAGCAGCGCCAGTACCTGGTCGGCGCTCACCTCGGTGGCGAGCAGCGCGATCGGGAACGAACCGACCGGTCGCAGCTGCCGTACGGCCTGGCGTACCCAGGCGAAGGAGTTCCCGCCGACGAGGACCAGCTTGGTGTCGCGGACGGAGGCCGCGTGGACCGCACCGGTGACCTGTTCGTGCACGACCGTCGGCCAGGGCGCCCGCCCGATCCGGGTGGCGAGCCGCGCGGCCGGCGAGCCCGGCTCGGCGCAGAGCACGGCCGGGCTCAGCAGCGCGAGGTCACGCGGCCGGAGCACGGTGCCGAGGCTGGGCTGGAGGTTGGTGGCGGACATCGAGGTTCACAGCACCTTCGACAGGAACGAGCGGGTGCGCTCGTGGGCCGGGTTGCCGAGGACGGCGTCGGGCGCTCCCTGCTCGACGATCCGTCCGTCGGCCATGAACGCGACCTGCGAGGCGACCTCCCGGGCAAACCCCATCTCGTGCGTCACCACGATCATCGTCATGCCCTGGGCGGCCAGGTCCCGCATGACGTCGAGCACCTCGCCGACCAGCTCCGGGTCGAGCGCCGAGGTCGGCTCGTCGAAGAGCATCAGCTGCGGCCGCATGGCCAGGCCCCGGGCGATCGCCACCCGCTGCTGCTGGCCCCCGGACAGGTGCCGCGGGTAGGCGTCGACCTTCGCCGCCATGCCGACCCGGCCGAGCAGGTCGAGCGCGGTCGCCACGGCGGTGCTGCGGGAGTAGCCGCGCACCCGCATCGGCGCCTCGATCACGTTCTCCAGCACCGTCATGTGCGGGAAGAGGTTGAAGTGCTGGAACACCATGCCGATCCCGGCCCGCTGGGCGCGGATCCGCCGCTCCGGCAGCTCGTGGAGGCGGCCGTCGCGCTCGGCGTACCCGATGAGCTCGCCGCCGATGAGGACCCGGCCGGCGTTCGGCCGCTCCAGGTGGTTGATGCAGCGCAGCAGCGTGGACTTGCCGCTGCCCGACGCGCCGATCAGGCAGAGCACCTCGCCGGCGTGCACGTCGAGGTCGACGCCGTGCAGCACCTCGTGGGACCCGAACCGTTTCCTGATCCCGCGCAACTGGACTAGCGGTTGGGTCGCAGCCATCGGGCCCACCTTCCGTTGCGGGGAACGTCGTCGCCGGCCGTGCTGCGGAATCCCACGCCGAGCCTGCGCTCCAGCCGCGCCTCCAGCGCGGTCAGCAGGGAGACGATCACGAGGTACCAGATGCAGACGACGATCAGGACAGGGATGGTCTCGTAGGTGCGGGCGTAGATCAGCTGACCGGAGTAGAGCAGCTCGGGCAGGGCGATGACGCTCACCACCGACGAGTACTTGAGCAGCCCGATCGCCTCGTTCGACGCGGGCGGCACGATGACCCGCAGCGCCTGCGGCAGCACGATCCGGCGGAACGTGTCGACCCGGCCGAGCCCCAGCGCGTTCGCCGCCTCCGACTGGCCCTTGTCGACCGAGATGATCCCGGACCGGATGATCTCGCCCAGGTAGGCGGCCTCGTTCAGCGCCAGGCCCAGGATCGCCGCCGTCCATGGTGTGATCAGCGTGTTCGTGTCGGCGGACCACAGGGTGGGGCCGCCGAACGGAATCCCGAAGCCCACCGTCGGCACGAGGATCGCCAGGTTGTACCAGAGGATCAGCTGGACCAGGACCGGCGTGCCGCGGAACAGCCACACATAGACGCCGGCCGCGCCGCGGATCAACCGGCTGTCGGAGAGCCGCATCACCGCGAGCACCAGACCGAGCGCCGCGGCGATGAGCATGCTCACCACGGTCAGCTTCAGCGTCGTGAGCAGGCCGTCGAGGATGCGTGGGTCGAACAGGTACCCGGCGACGACGTCCCAGCGGTAGTTCGGGTTCGTGAGGAACGAGACCGCCACCGACACGACCACGAGCGCCGCGACCACCGACCCGACCCAGCGCCATGGGCGCCGGCGGGGGACGACGACGTCGCCGTCGTCCCGGACCGGTCGTACGGAGGTGGCCGTCATCAGAACGGCGACCCGTTGATGATGGGCGCGGGGACGGCGCGGTCCGCGATGCCCCAGTCGGTGAGGATCCTGCCGTACGTGCCGTCGGCGATGATGGCCTTGAAGGCGGTCTCGAACTCGGCGGTGAGCGCGCTGCTCTTCGGGAAGGCGACCGCGAAGTAGCCCTCGTTGAGGTACCCGCCGGAGACCTTCACCTTGCCGGTGTTCTGGGAGGTGATGTAGGCGTTGGCCGCGGAGTCGTTCGGCGTGACGTCGATCCGGCTCGACAGCAGGGCGAGCACGGTGGCGTCGAGGTCGGCGAACTCCTTGACGTCGACGGTCTTCTTGCCGGCCTTGACGCAGGCGTCGGACGCCTTGGCGAGCAGGTCGGCCTCCAGCGCGCCGCCGGGGATCCCGACCACGATGCCGCAGAGGTCGTCCATCGACTCGATGTCGCGGTACCCCGTCCGCGTCAGGAAATTGTTCTTCGCTGTGAGATAGTCGACAAAATCGACGGTCTTCTGCCGTTCCTTCGTGTCGAACATTCCGGTCAGCGCGACATCGAAACGGCCGGATGTAAGTCCGGGGATGATGGTGTCGAATCCGGCGCTCTGGAAGACGACCCGGCGTCCGAGCTTGTCCGAGAGGGCCGCCGCGATATCGACGTTCAGGCCCTTCCAGGTCTTGCCGTCCGTGTCGAGGAAATTGTACGGAAGCAGCGACGGGTCGGCGGCGGCCACGATCTGGTCGGCGCCGCCACCGGCCTCGGCCTTGTCGGACGATCCCGTGGAACACGAGGTGGCGGCCATGGTGGCGAGGACAGCGACGATCCCGACGATCAGCTTATGCGAGCGACGTGTGCGCATGGAAACTCCGTCTCGATGCGGGTGGGGGGCCCGTTGTCGGCTTGTCTGGAGGTCTCCAGCGGCGGCCGGTCAACGCCGGGCCCCATGACACGTCGGCTTTTTTACGACGGCATTACGAACCAATTCGCCGTTGGTTTCCCGGGCGGCAGAACGACATGTTGGTGACAGGTTGCACTCTCTAGGATTGGCCGCACAGGCGGTTGGACACCCGCCGGCGACATACAGACGACGCAGTGCGAGGGGTGAGGTGTGACGACCGATACCGAGGCGTCGGGCCCGGGCGCGGCGGCGGCCGCGGTCACGCGAATGATGGCGGGCCCGGTACGGGCGGACGAGATCGACCTGAGCATCGGAGAACCCGACCAGGTGCTGCCGGCCGTGCTCGTCGAGACGGCGGTGCGCAGCCTGCGTCACGGCCGGACCGGGTACACCCCGAAGCTCGGCCTGCCCGAGCTGCGGGACCTCGTCGCCGCCGACGTCGAGGCCGGCACCGGGTACCGGCCGGCGGTCGAGGACGTGGTGATCACCGTCGGTGGAACGGGTGCGGTCGCGGTCGCGCTCGCCGCGGCCTGTGCGCCGGGCGGCAGCGTCCTGGTGCCGGACCCGGCGTGGCCGAACTACCGGGTCCTGGCCGAACGGCTGGGCATCGGCGTGTTCACCTACGCGCAGGGGGACTCCGGCGACGGGTTCCTCGACCTGGCGCAGATCCGGTCCGGGCTGCGCGCCGGAGCCCGGCTCGTCGCCGTCAACTCCCCGTCGAACCCGACCGGCGCCGTGGCGTCGGCGGCCGCGTTGCGGTCACTGGTCGCCTTGGCGCGCGAGTTCGGGGCCTACGTGCTGTCCGACGAGGCGTACGAGTCCGTGGTGTTCGCCGGCGGGCGGGCGCCGTCACCCCTCGCCGACGGCGGCGCGGACGTCACCTTCGCCGCCCGGACGTTCTCGAAGACCTACTCGATGACCGGGCTGCGGGTCGGAGCGCTCATCTCACCGCCGCGGTTCCGCACGGCAGCTGCCGCCTTGCACGGTACGACCGCCGGCTGCGCTCCGGTGACCGCGCAAGTGACCGCGATTGCGGCGCTCAGCTCGCTGCCGGGCCGGGCGGACCAGCTCTCCGCCACCTACCTCGCCAGGTATCGCACCGCCATGCGGATCCTGGGACCATGGGCCCCCCGTACCCCGGTCGACACGCTGGGCGGGTTCTACCTGTGGCTGGACGCCCGGCCGACGGGACACACCAGCGCCGAGGTCTGCGCCGCCCTGCGCGACTGCGGCATCGTCACCTCGTCCGGGCTGGTCTACTCGGCCACGGACGGCTTCGTCCGGGTTGCGCTCACCGCCCCCGACGACGTTCTCACCCACGCACTGACACTCATTCGGGAGCAACTCGACCTGCTGGCGACACGAGCACGCTGACCCGACCGACGTACGCCCAGCTGAGCCGCCACCGGCGGTGGCGGCTGCGGGTGCGGCGGCGACCGGGGACGGGCCGGTGCTCAGCGTCGACGCCCGCTACCCGGGCAGTCGGCAAGCGCTATCCCGCACTTTCGGCGCCGAGACATCCCGCTTCTCGATACGGTCGGTGCATCGGTGCGAAGGAAGGCCGACACAGTGCCCGATCAAGCGCAGGTGAACGGCTCCAGCCGCGCGGAGCTGCGCCTTTCCAAAGGATGGGTCCAGGGCGTCGCCCTGGTCATGGTCTTCGGATTCTTCGTCATGGGCGTGCTGGCCCTGCGAACCTACACGGACTCGATGCCGTTGCCGAAGCGGGTGACCGGCCCGGGTGGCGAAGTGGTCTACACCGGCGCGGACGTGACCGCCGGGCAGCAGATCTTCCTGCGCCGGGGTTTGCAGCAGTACGGCTCCGTGATGGGTCACGGCGCGTACCTCGGTCCCGACTACACCGCGGAGTACCTGCGCATCTCGGCCGACCACATCAGGGCCGAACTGGCCGCCTCCGGGCAGCAGGAGCCCGCTGAGGCCGCCAAGCGGATGCTGCGCGAGAACCGCTACGACGAGGCGAGCGGCGAGCTGGTGTTCACCGCGGAGCAGGTCGCGGCGTTCCGGGATGCCATCAGGTACTTCGCCGGCTTCTTCGCCACCGACAGCACCAAGTACGGTCTGCTGCCCGAGGTGATCACCGATCCGCAGGAGATTCACCAGCTGACCGCGTTCTTCTCCTGGACGGCGTGGGCGAGCGCGGCGCAGCGGCCCGGCCACGACTACTCCTACACCAACAACTGGCCGCCGGAACCGCGCGTGGGCAACAGTCCGACCGCGGACATCGTGGTGTGGTCCGGCCTGTCGCTGACCGCGCTGCTGGTCGGCCTGGGTGCGCTGTTCGCCCTCTACGGGCGTTGGAGCCGGAACATCGGCTGGCACGCCGCGGAGCAGCCGACGCTGGCGTTCCGTCAGCCCGGCGAGGTGCAGATCACCAGGACCCAGAAGGTGACCGCGTGGTTCTTCTTCGTCGTGGCTGCGCTGTTCCTGGCGCAAGCGCTCTTGGGTGGTGCGGTCGAGCACTACCGTGCGGACCTGAGCACGTTCTTCGGCATCGACCTCGCCCGGGTGCTGCCGTTCAACCTGGCCCGCACGTGGCATGTGCAGTTGGCCCTGTTCTGGACGGCGGCGGCGTTCCTCGCAGCCGGCATCTTCCTCACCCCGATCATCGCGGGCCGGGAGCCACGCCGGCAGCACTGGCTCGCCTGGGGCCTGCTCGGCGCGCTGGTCGTCGTGGTGGTCGGCTCCCTCGCGGGCGAAGCGGTCAGCATCTTCGGGGCCGACTGGGCGAAAGGGTCGATCTTCTTCGACCAGCAGTGGGAGTACCTGGACCTGCCGCGGTTCTGGCAGACCCTGCTGGTGATCGGGCTCTTCCTGTGGATCGCGATCATCTATCGCGGGATCCGGTCGCGGCTGAAGACCGAGCACCGGCTCAACATGCCGTGGCTGTTCCTCTACGCGGGCCTGGCGATTCCGGCCTTCTACGCGGTCGGCATGCTGGCATCGACGCAGAGCCGGCTGACCGTCGCGGAGTTCTGGCGGTTCTGGGTCGTGCACCTGTGGGTGGAGGACTTCCTGGAGCTGTTCACCACGGTGATGGTCGCCTACATCTTCGTGATGCTCGGCGTGGTCCGCCGCCAGATCGCCATCCAGATCATCCTCCTCGACGTGATCCTCTACTCCGCGGGCGGCGTGATCGGGACGATGCACCACCTGTACTTCTCCGGCACGCCGGTGGAGCACATGGCGCTGGGCGCGTTCTTCTCGGCGCTCGAGGTGATCCCGCTGACGTTCCTGACCGTCGAGGCGTGGACCTTCCTGCAACTGGGTGCCCGGCAGCAGACCCGCAGCAGTGCGCCGTTCCCGCACCGGTGGGCGGTGATGTTCCTGGTCGCCGTGGGCTTCTGGAACTTCGTCGGCGCCGGGGTCTTCGGCTTCCTGATCAACCTGCCGGTCGTGTCGTACTACCAGATCGGTACGGCGTTGACCGCCAACCACGCCCACGGTGCGATGATGGGCGTCTACGGCATGCTCGCCGTCGGCCTGGCGCTGTTCGCGTTGCGGTACATCATCCCCGCCTCGAAGTGGCCGGACAGGTTGGCGAAGCTTTCGTTCTGGTCGCTCAACATCGGCCTGGCCTGGATGGTGTTCGCGACCCTGCTTCCGCTGGGCATCCTGCAGCTGTGGCACTCCGTGAACGACGGATACTTCGAGGCGCGCTCGCTCGGCTACATCACCGAGCCGGGAAACGCCGTGCTCGAGTGGCTGCGGATGCCCGGCGACCTGATCATCATCATCGGCGGTGCGCTGCCGTTCCTGTGGATCGCCTTCCTCGGCCTTCGTCACGGCATCAAGCCGACGGCCACCGAGCTGCCCCCGGACACGCTGTACGTCGAGGAGACCGCCGAGGCCGCACAGGACCGCACCGGCCTGCCGGTCGCGGTCGGCTCCGCGGCCGGCGACGACGAGGTGCCCGAGTCGAGGCGCCGCTACCGTTCGGACCGGCGCGACCAGGATGAGCCGTGACCGGGTTCTCGGCCTCCGCCGTCGGCGTGGACGTCTGGCTGGCAGCCGGCTACTGCGTCGCCGTGGTGGGGCTGGCCCACGTCATCGACGCGCTGGCCCGCCGGGCGGCGTCGGTCTCCGAGGGCGGCAGGTTCGGCGGCTTCCGCTACCACCAGGAACACGACGCTTGGCGGTGTCCGCAGGACCAGTGGCTGTGGCCGCAGTCCTTCGACCCGGAGCACCGCGTGATGCGGTACCGGGGCGCCCCGTCGATCTGCAACGCCTGCCCGGTCAGGGACAGCTGCACGACGTCCTCCTCCGGGCGCGAGATCCAGCGCGCGGTCGACTCGTGGCCGGCCTCCGAGGCCGCCCGCTTCCACCGCGGGATCGCCTGCGCGGTCGTGGTGCTCGGCCTGTTGTGGCCGCTCGGCACCGCGCTCACCGGGCCGGGGCCGGACTCGCTGCTGGTCCTCGCGGTGGCGGTGGTCGTGGCGCTGCTGCTCAGCCTGCCGCTGTGGTCTCACCTGCGCCGCACCCGGGTCGTCATCCCCCCGGGGATGGTGCACCGCTCGCTCGACGACACCGTCGCCGAGCGTGGCGCGGCGGCGGTCGCGGCGATCCGCCGGCGGCCGACGTACGCCTCGGACCGGCGCCCGCGCGAGCACATCGAGCAGAACCCCGGAGCGGAGGCCACCCGATGATCGTCGCCGTCGTCGTCCTCGCGGCGCTGCTGGTGCTGGCCGTGCTCTCGCTGCGGGTGCTCAAGGAGTACGAGCGGGGTGTGGCGTTTCGGCTCGGACGGCTCAGAGCGCCGCTGGGCCCGGGCGTGCGGGTGCTGCTACCGGGCCTGGACAAGCTCGTCAGGGTGGACCTGCGGGTGGTCACGCTGACCATCCCACCGCAGGACGTGATCACCCGCGACAACGTGCCGGCCCGGGTGAACGCCGTCGTGCTCTTCCGGGTGGTCGACCCGGTCCGCTCGGTGATGGCGGTGGAGAACTACGCGGTCGCCACGTCCCAGATCGCCCAGACCACGCTGCGGTCGGTCGTCGGCCGTGCGGACCTCGACACGCTGCTCGCCCACCGGGCGGACCTCAACGAGGACCTCGCGAGGTCGATCGCTTCGATGACCGAGCCGTGGGGGGTCAGGGTCGAGGTCGTCGAGATCAAGGACGTCGAGATCCCCGAGGCGATGCAGCGAGCCATGGCGCGCGAGGCCGAAGCCGAACGGGAACGGCGTGCGAAGGTGATCAACGCCCGCGGCGAGCTCCAGGCGTCGGCACAACTCCGCGATGCCGCCAAAACGCTCAGCGAAAGCCCGGCGAGCCTCCAGCTGCGCTACCTGCAGACCCTGCTCGAGCTCGGTGCCGACCACAACTCCACCGTCGTCTTTCCACTGCCGATCGACATCATCGGCCCGTTCCTCGACGCGATCCGGGGCCAGGCCAACGCCCCGGCCACAGCTCCGACCACAGCCCCGGCAACAACCGGCATCAACGGCGCCTCACCCATGACCCATGCCCAGAGGACGCATGATGAGCACTGATCCCGGTACCGAGCCGGGCCGCCCGATCCGGCTGACCCCGGTCGCCCCCGGCGTCTGGCTGGTCATCCTCGGCGGCGGAGTGACGGTCCTGGGGCCGCTGTTCGGATTCCTCACCGGCACCATCCTCGGCGCCGAACGCAAGACCCTCGGCATGAGCCCGATCTTCCTGTTCCTCTTCCTCGGGTTCCTGGTCGCCGGCGCCGGTCTCGGCGTCGCGCTGCTCGGCGTACGCCGCATCCTGCGCCACCGGGCGGCGACGACATGAACGCCTGGTCGCTCACATGTCATCAGCAGCTGGACGGCGTGCTCGTGGTGCAACGGCACCGCTTGACGGTTGCTGCCAGAATGGCTGGATGCCCGCCCGTCCGATGGTGTTCCGGCCCATGTTGGAGACCCGGATCGCGTGCTCAGTTCCCGGCTTGATGCTTGCCGGGTTTGTCGGCGACGGCGCGCTCCGGCAGGCGGACGCCGTGCTGCTGGCGCTGGCGGGCCCGGTCGTGATCCTTGGCGTGGTGCTGGCCGTGCGTGCCTACCGGATGGCGGTCATCGTCGATGGGCGGACCGTCACTGTCCGCGGGATGTGCCTGAGCCGGACGGTGCCGCGCAGTGGTGTGGACGCCCTCCATGACGGAGACACCAGGTTGCTGTTCGTCTTCTCGCCGACCATCTCCTGGCACGACGAGGCAGGGACGGCGAAGCGCACCAGTCTGTGGATGTTCGGCAATCCGGTGCAGCAGATCGCGGACGTGGCCGGGCACAACCAGCGCACCCTCCGGGAGTTGCGCAGGCGCCTCGGGATCAGCGCCACCGGCGACCGCCGGCTGCGCCGGTAGCCGTCACAGACCTTGCGGCGGAAGGCTGGTGGCGTCGAAGGTCGTCCCGGTGCTCGGTTGATGCGGCAGCGTGACGTCGCGCCGGCCGCCGTCGAGCAGGCCGGCCCCGCGTGCGTCGGCCGGCAGCAACACGTGCAGTGCCGCATCGCCGGACAGCGCCACCGCCATGCCCAACGCCTCCGGCGTCATCGTCGTCGCCGTGCCGTCACCGGCGTCGACTGCCTCCCGGACAGTCCGGTGCTGCGCGCGCAGCGCTTGCAGCATCCGGCTGCCGCGCGGCGTGCGCCGCGGAAAGAACCAACCGGCGGCGATCACGCCAGCGAGTACCACCGCGATCCCGGCCGACGGGTCCAGCGCGCCCATCGCCGTCAGCCGCGCGGCGGCAACCCCGGGGACCACCACCAGGACGGCCGGCATGCCGACGCGCCGGTACGGCGAACGCATCAGCCGACGCGCAACCAGCCCATGCCGGATCTGCCGCAGCGCTGCCTCGACCCGCGGCCGTTCCGCGGCCTGCTGCGGCCCTTGCCAGCCGAGCATCGCATTGAACAGCTCCCGTTCGAGCGGCTCGACCGATCGCGGCGCGGCTCCGGTCCGGTTGATCCGTCCCTGCTCGTCGTGTATCAGCCGACCGCGCCGCCACAGCATCACGTAGCCGACCTGCAGCGCTCTCCAAGCATTCCCGGCCAGTACCGCCACCTCGGCCGGACGCAGTGGTCCTTGTGCCTCACCAGACCGCATGCCATCAGTGTGCAGGAGCCGTCCACGTGCAGCATTGTCAACTGCTGGTGACTCGCAGCGTGCTGAGGGACGGGTCGGCCGCGTAGGCGATCCTGACACCGGCGAGCCGGGCCTGGTTGAGGGCCGCGAGGGCCTCGGTCGTGATCTGCTCGCCGGGCGCGAGGATGGGGATGCCGGGTGGATAGGGCGCGACGAGTTCGGCGCAGACCCGTCCGACGGCCAGGTCGATGTGCAGCGCCTTGGCGGCGGCGAAGAACGCCTGTCGCGGTGGCATCGACGTGACCGGTTCGACCTGGTACGCCGCGGGTCCGATGACCGGTCGCGGTGCGCCACGGTGCCGCTGCACCGAGTCGGCCAGGGCCGTGGTCAGGCGGGCCAGGGAGTCAGGGGTGTCGGCGAGTGAGACGACGGCGACGAGGACGTCGCGGTCGGCGGACTCGATCGGCAGCCCGGCGGCCAGGAGGTCCTGCTCGACGAGGTTGCCGTCGGCGCCGGTGCCGAACAGGAGCAGCGTCAGCTTGAGCGGGTCGACGGCGGGGCCGTCGAGGACGGTGAGGCCGTCGACGTCGCGCAGCCGGTCACGAGCCTGACGGGTGGCCGCGATGGCGTCGCCGAGCAGGGCGTCGCCGTCGCGTTCGAGCAGCGCGCGGGCGGCATCGGTGCTGGCGAGGATGGCGCCCGCCGGGCTGGTGGTCGCGGTCGCCTCGATGCCGGCGTCGAGGCGCGCCGCGTCGACGCGGTCCGTGCGGGCCAGCAGGAGCGCTGCCTGGCTCCAGGCGGGGAGCGTCTTGTGGGCGCTGGTCACGATGACGTCGGCGCCGAGCTGGAGCGGGTGCCGCGGCAGCGCGGGATGGAAGCCGAAGTGGGCGGCCCACGCCGCGTCGACCACCAGGGGTACGCCGAACTCGTGCGCCGCGTCGGCCAGGCCGGCGATGTCACCGACGGTGCCGACGTAGGACGGGTCGCCCACGAACACCGCCCGCACGTCGGGGTTCGCGGACAGGGCGCGCCGTACGGTCGCGGGCGCGACGCCCAGCGGGAGGCCGGTGGCGGGGTCCACCTCGGGGCGTACCCAGACGGGAGTCAGGCCGGCCAGCACCAGCCCGAGCAGGAGCGAACGGTGCAGGGTGCGACTCACGATGACCCGGTCGCCATCACCCGCGACGGCCAGGGCCACGGCCTGGTTGGCGTGGGTCGCGCCGCCGGTGGAGAAGCGGCAGAAGTCCGCGCCCCACAGCCGCGCCGCGCGGGCCTCGGCCTCGGCGAGCACGCCGGTGCTGAGCTTCATGGTGTCGAGGCCGGCGTAGAGCGGGACGTCGCCGGCGACGACATCGCCGACGAGGTCGCTGCGCTGCTTGTGGCCCGGGATGGTGAAGGGCGTCGGCGGGCGCTCGCCGAAGCGCAGCCAGGCATCCAGCAGCGGCGCGTCACCGCGTAACCCGCGCGGGTCAGTCGGCATGGGGCCTCCAGTCGGAGAGGACCGCAGTCAGTGCGGAGGCGAGGGCGCGGACCTGGCGCACGTCGACCCACTCATCGACCGCGTGCAACCCGCCGCCGGACGGACCGCACACCAGCGTGGGGCAGACCTGCTGCCACAACGGCGCCTCCATCCAGTACGGCGCGTCGAAGGTCGGTCCGGTGCCGAGCACGTCCCCGAGCCGGCGGGAAAGGCCGGCGGCCGGCCCTGTGGCATCGAGCTGCCAGCCGTCGCGATGAGCGACCAGCTCGGCGGCGGCGTTCCACTGCGGTTCGAGCAGGGAGCGCACCTCGTCGAGCGCCCCGGCACTCGAGCGGCCCGCCGTCGTGCGCACCTCGACCAGGCACTCGGCGTGGTCGGGCACCACGAACGGCGACTCCCCGCCGTGTGCGACCGTCACCATCAGGTCCCCGCCGCCGGCCCGGACGGCCACGGCTCGTTCGTCGACCGCGTGCAACAACCGACCCAGATGCGTGACGGCGTTGACGCCGAGCTCTGCCTGCGAACTGTGCGCGGCGCGGCCGGTGAAGCTCACCCGCACGACGGCGAATCCGCGCAGCGACCTGCTCAGTGCGAGGTCAGTCGGCTCCGCGATCAGGCAGGCGTCCGGCCGGATCCCAAGCCCGGGGAGCGCGTCGATCACGGCCTCGCTGCCCAGACTCGCGTCCTCCTCGTCGGCCACCAGCGCGAGCACCGGACGAACCGGCGCCTTCGTCGCGACCAGGTGCTCCGCAGCGGCAACGATCGCTGCCACGCCGCCCTTCATGTCCGCGGCGCCGCGACCGAAGAGCCGGTCCCCGTCGAGTCGAGGCGCGAACGGCTCCGGCATCCCGGCCACACCCACGGTGTCGAGGTGGCCGTTCAGCACGAGCGTCGGCCACTCGGCCGGCCCTGACGACACCGCCACCAGGCTGGGACGATCGGCACGGCCGGGCGCCGGCACCACCGTGGTGACGAAGCCCGAGCCGTGCAGCCGCGAGCGGAGATGCTCGACGATCTGCGCCTCGCCCGCGGCGGCCGGGACCAGGCCCGGGTTGACGCTGTCGATGCGGACGAGGTCGGACAGCAGCGCCAGCGCCTCGGCCTCGACGTTTCGCATGGCCCGAGCGTAGCCACACCGCACCGGCGCGGTGGACATGGGTGGCCAGCCGCGGGCGGAGGCTCAGCACGTCGCGGGTTGCTGGATGATGGTGGCTGTGACCACGAGGCAGCGTGCCGTCGAGCTGGTCGAAGCTCTGCTGGCCGACCTGCGGAGGCAACAGCCGACGCTTCCCGAACTTGCCGTCTTCCGTGTAGAGGAACATGTCTTCGGATGGCTGGTCTACTGGCAGTCTGCCGACTATCTCCGCTCCAGAGACTTCGGAAAAATGCTGATCGGTCACGGCCCGTACCTCGTTGATGTACAGGATGGAAGCATCCACCACATCCCGGTAACCACGCATGTCGCCGAGGACTGGGAAGCGGCGTACCTGGAGCATGTCCGAGGTGTGCAGCCACCGGATCCGCTGCTCACGACGATCCGAGACCTGCTCCCGCGCGACGGCGCCATGGCCGCGCTTCGGCATCTCCGCAGGCAGGCGCCGCAGTTGGGACTGCAGGAAGCAAAGGCGTACGTCGACGCCGTGCGAAACGGAGATGAGCCCGCAGAAGACCTGCTGAACCGAACTCGCTCGCGTAGCGTGCTGTCGATCGAGACCCTCGCTGGTCCTGCGACGTGACACCTCCTGCGACCCGATCTGGCGCCCATCCCGTGAGCCAACGACGCGGGACGCGGCGTGCGCCCTTTACGGCATTGATCGCCGCGTACGTCGTGTCGGTGGCCGGCACCTCGATGTCGGCGATCGCCATACCCTGGCTGGTGCTCACCACCACCGGCAGCGCAGCGCAGACCGGTGTCGTCGTGTTCGCCCAGTTGCTGCCGTACGTCGCCACACAGTTGCTGGCCGCGCCGATCGTCGATCGATTCGGGCTGCGCCGCTCGTTCGTGTGGGGCAACGCGGCGGCCGCTGTCGCGTTCGCCGTCATCCCGGCCTGTTACGCCCTCGACATCCTGACGCTGCCGATCCTCATCGGTCTGGTCGTGCTGGCCGGCCTGTGCCGGGGCACCGCGGACTGCGCCAACGGGCCCCTGGTCCCGACGACCGCCGAACTCGGCGGGATCGCCATGGAGCGCGCCGCCGGCCTCAACTCCGGTGCCAACCGCGCCGCGCTGCTGCTCGGCGCGCCGCTCGCGGGCGTCCTGGTGACGCTGTTCGGGCCGGCGACGGTGGTGGCTGTCGACGCGGGCACGTTCGCGGTGGCGGGCATCATCGCGGCGATCTGGATCCGGGTTCCCGAGACCTCAACAGTGCAGCGCATGGGTGTTCGCCGGTACCTCGGCGACCTCGGCGAAGGGCTCCGCTTCGTCCGCGGCGACCGTCTGCTGCTGGGCTTCATCATCATGGTCGCCGCCACGAACCTGCTCGACCAAGGTCTCGCCGAGGTGATGGTACCGGTGTGGGCCCGCGACCAGATCGGCTCAGCCACCGCGCTCGGGCTGATCAGCGGCGTCGGCGGCGGGGGAGCGGTGGCCGGCAGCCTCCTCGGCGCCTGGCTGGCGCCCAAGCTGCCCCGATGGATGACATTCGCGGTGTCGTACCTGCTCAGCGGAGCGCCGCGGTTCGCCGTGCTCGCGCTGTCCGACTCGTTGGTGCTGATCCTGGCGGTCTGGTTCGTCTCCGAGGTGTTCAGCGGCACCCTGAACCCTGTCCTCGGCGCGGTCTCGTACGAACGGATCCCGCCCGAGCTCCGAGCCCGCGTGCTCGGCGTGCTCCGCTCGACCGCCTGGCTCGGCCTGCCCTTCGGCGCACTGGCCGGCGGCTATCTCACGCAGGCACTTGGTCTGCATACGGCGCTCTGGGTGTTCGGTGGCGCTTACCTCATCATCACGTTGGCGCCGTTCGTCTTCCCGGCCTGGCGCGAACTGGACCGGCGCCCGGGGCCGGCGCCCGTCCCGACCCCAACAGCGCCATGACCGGCCCGGCGGTGTCTTTGCTCTGACATTCGGGGCACGTTCTTACGCTTGACCGGTCTCGACATCGGTGACCTGCAGTACGCGGCGGCATGTGAGTGAGTTGGCGGACAGCGCTCGGTACTGTGCCTGCATGGATTTGGGATCGGGTTCCGCTGACGAAGCTTCGCCATCGTCTGCTGGTCGGCCTGCGCTGTCCGAACTGCTCGGCAACGCGGATGGCGAGGTCCTGCTGCTGGGCCTTACCCCGCCGCGCAGGAGCGTGTCGTCGGCTGAGGCGGCACACATCGCAGAGGTCACGCTGGACCGGCTTCACGGCCTGGACCTGGACGGATTGGTCCTGTACGACATCGACGACGAGAGTGACCGCAATCCCGAGCAGCGGCCGTTTCCGTATCTGCCCACGATGGATCCCGCCATCTTCCACGCCACCTACCTGTCTGCCTGGCAAAAGCCTGTGGTCGTGTATCGATGCGTTGGCAAGTACCCCGAAGATGTCCTGTCCGGCTGGCTCCGCACTGTCGACCCCGGTCAGGTGTTGAGTGTGTTCGTCGGTTCCTCATCCTCCGAGAAGCCGGTACACACCAAGCTGGGCGAGGCACATGCGCTACGCGACCAGCTACGACCGGAGCTCGAGCTGGGGGCCGTCACGATCACCGAACGCTACAGCCGGCGTGGTGACGAGCACCTGCGGATGTTGACCAAGCAGACGCGCGGCTGCTCCTTCTTCATCTCGCAGGTCGTCTATGACGTGGACGCCACCAAGAGCCTGATCTCCGACTATTTCTACGCGTGCGCCGATCGCGGCGTGCCGCCCCGTCCAGTAATTTTCACGCTGTCGGTGTGCGGATCCCTGAAGACGTTGGCTTTCCTCAAATGGCTTGGCGTCGATGTTCCGCGATGGCTTGAAAACTCCCTGCTAAGGTCGCCGGACCCACTGGCCGATTCGTACCGGCACTGTGTCACCAGCGCGCGGAGTTTGATTGACTTTTGCCGGAACCTTCGCATGCCCTTCGGCTTCAACGTGGAGAGCGTCTCGATCCGCAAGGCGGAAATCGAGGCATCGGTGCTGCTGGCCAAGGAGATCCGAACGATGCTTCGCTGACCACCCTGAGCATTTCGGCCACAACGAGATGCTTCGACTGCTCGTCGCCGCCGAGCCCCGCACCGGCGGCCGGACTGTCACAGCGTCACTCCGAATGGCCCGCCACTTCGCCGACACCATGCCCCGCACGAACTGACGCATCGGACAGCCCCTTCTTGTCCATGGGATAGGCGCCTCACGCCGGGGTTCCGATGGTGCTACGACACGGATACGTCGTGGACCGCTGTGGAGTTGTACCCGGGCGGGATGCGGCTTCGGTCAGTCGGGCTCGACGCCGTGGATGCTGATGCGGGGGAGCCGGGCCAAGTCCCATGCGCCGATCGGGCGCAGGGCGGTGTCGCCGGGGTCGGCGCCCTGCTCGATACGGCCGGAGGCGCCGGGATGGCACAGCCTCGTGCTGGTGCAACTGGCGGTGGACCGTGAGGCGTGGATCGCGACGGTGAAGGTCCTGCCCGCGGCGGTGCCACCGGGCACGCCTGTCATCCGTACAACGAGTGTGTAGTCGCCGAGCCCGATCGCCGACGGGGTGTAACCTGCCGCGACCGGTGCGACGAGCGGGATGTGTTTCTCCTCGAGGGAACTCGCGAGCCACCGGCCCTGTGCGGCCTGCTCGACGCCGACGGTGGCGGGGAGCAGCAGGCCGAGCGCCACGGCGGGCACGACACGTCCGGTGACCGAGACACCGGGGCGGATCATCAGCGCGACGCTCAGATGTGCAACGAGGGCGACCACGGCCCAGCACAATGACGTCTCCCACGGGTCCTGCCAGCGTCCGCCGGCGGCGATTCCAGCGGGCACCATGACGAGGAGCACCGGCAGGACGAGGGTGTGCGGCCACTCCGCCAGCCTGCGCGTGACGGCCGCCCGTATCGCCCAGGCCGGCAGGACGAGGCCGGCTATGACGACGCCCGCAACCAGCCCGAAGACCGCGGAGTCCGGTGGTCCGGTCGCGGTCATCCAGCCGACCCCCAGGACGTGGGTGCCCGCGATCAGAACGCCCGTCGCTGAGAGCGCCCCGTACCCGGCACTCTGCGCCACCACCGACCAACGCATCGAACAACCATATAGATAATGGGGGCACAGAAGCTGCCCGCTGGTGACGGAACGAACCGTCCCCCGTCCGCCCGGTTGTAGACGATCGGCCGCCACCCTCGGGGTGAATTGCCGACCGCCCGGTGTCCGCGCGAGCGGGCCGGCCCCGGGGAAGCGTCCCTGGCGTGATCGAGACGGCGGGACGCGGGTACGCGACGGCGGTACCGGTCCCGGCGGGTGCTGCCAGGTGGCACCGGCCGGTGGACGAATCCTGGAGGTTCGCATGGGTGCTGCTCCGCTGGGCGCATGGGTCGCCCGAGACTACGAGGTTGTCGCCGAGCTCGCCGCCCTGATGCCGACAGGCGTCACGGTCGCCGACTCCGGGCGCGTGTTCATCTCGATCCCGCGGTGGGGCGACGAGGTGTCCTACACGGTCGCCGAGATTGTCGACGGCCGGCCCGTCGCGTTTCCCGACGCGGAGATCAACCGGTGGAGCCCGCAACGGGCCGCCGACACGTTGGTGTCGGTGCAGAGCGTGGTCGTCGATCCGGCCGGGTACCTGTGGCTGCTCGACAGCGGCAGCCTGGCGTTCGCGCCGTCCGTCGAGGCCGGGCCGAAGCTCGTCCAGGTGGACCTCGGCACCGGCGGGGTGGTGCGGGTCATCCATCCGTCGGCCGGTGCGGTGACGCCGACGACGTACCTCAACGACGTCCGCTTCGACCTCTCGCGGGGCGAGGCCGGGTACGCGTACCTCACCGACTCGCAGCCCGAAGGCGCGCTGATCGTTGTGGATCTCGCCTCCGGCGAGAGCTGGTCGCGGCTGCGTGGACACGCGAGTACCCATGCTGAGGACGGCTTCCGCGCCGTGGTGCAGGGCGTCGTCCGCGAGGGGTATGCGGTCGGCGCCGACGGGATCGCGTTGAGCGCGGACGGCGACCGGCTGTACTTCTGTCCGCTGTCGAGCCGGCGTCTGTACAGCGTCGACACCGCGGCGCTGCGTGACCGGAGCCTTCCCGAGGCCCAGGTCGCCGCCCGGGTGATCGACCACGGTGACAAGGGTTCGTCCGACGGCCTGGAGTCCGACACGGACGGCGCGATCTACGCCACCGCGTACGAGCACAGCGCCGTGCTGAAACGGGCCGGCGACGGCACCTGGACCACGGTCCTGCACGCGCCCGCTCTGCTGTGGCCGGACACGTTGTCGCTGGCCGCCGACGGCCACCTGTACGTGAGCGTCAACCAGCTTCCCCGCACGCCGCTGTTCAACAACGGCGCCGACGATCGTGTCCCGCCGTACCAGATCATCCGGATTCCGGTGGACGCACGTCCCGTGCGGCTCGGTCCGTCCGCCCCTCGGCCGATTCCGGCGGGCTGATCGACGGTCGTCCGTCGAGCGCGTCGGTGAGACGGGCGATGCCGAACTCGTAGGCCTGGTCGATGTCGCCGCCGAGTTTGAAGGCGCCGGCCAGTTCCATGCTGATGAATCCGTTTGCCCAGGCCGTGAGCGTGCGCGCGGCCACCAGGGCGTGGTGGTCGCCGGCGAGGTGCACGGCGACCCGCATCATGGGCTCGATGGCGCGGGTCAGCGCTTCGGTGCTCGGCCTGGCGAGGTCGGGTCTCGGCGCGAAGATCAGCTGGTAGCCCATCGGCCGGGCGTGCGCGAACGCGCGGAAGGCCCGGGCCAGCTCGGCCAGGTCGCGGCGCGGATCGCTGCCGGCACCGACCGTCGCGAGCCGCTCGCCGAGGTCGCGGACGGTGGCTTCGGTGATGAGGCGCACGAGGTCGTCGCGGTTGCGCACGCGTTTGTACAGCGACGGCGCGCGCACGCCGACCCGGTCGGCGACGGCCTGCATGGTCAGGCCGTCGATGCCGGCCGACTCCAGGATGTCGCGTCCGGCCTGGACGATCGCGTCGAGCGAGGTCCGATCAGGCGTCGGCATGCCATTTCCCTCCGGATCGCGGATCGCATCCATGGCTATTGACCGTAGCTATGATGGCTACGTACGATAGCTATCATGCAGACGATAGCAATCCCGACGCGGGTACCGCGATGAGGCTCGCCCCGCACCTGCACCGCATCGGCAACGACATCGTGGCCGCCTACCTTGTGGACACGGACGCGGGCGTGACCGTCATCGACGCGGGCATGGCCGGACACTGGCACGACCTGCGGGCCGAACTGTCCGACATGGGCCGGTCGGTGGACGACATCCGGGGCGTCGTCCTCACCCACGGCGACGGTGACCACCTCGGGTTCGCCGAGCGGCTCCGGCGCGATCACGGTGTGCCGGTGTACATCCACGAGGCGGACGCCGCCCGTGCGCGAGGCGAAGTCAAAGCCGACAATGCCTGGGGACGCATGAAGCTCGGCGCGACGGTCGGCTTCTTCTGGTACGCGATGCGCAAGGGCGGACTCCGCACCGCCCACCTCGCCGAGGTCGTCGCCGTGCACGACGGTCAGGTGCTCGACCTGCCCGGCGCGCCGCGCATCATCGGGATGCCGGGCCACTCGCCGGGCAGCATCGCCATCCACGTGCCCGTCGCCGACGCGATCTTCGTCGGCGACGCGATGACCACCCGGCATGTACTGACCGGACAGCGCGGCCCGCAACCCGCACCCTTCACCGACGATCCGCACCAGGCGCTGGCGTCGCTGCGCCACCTCGAAGGCGTTCAGGCATCGTGGGTACTGCCGGGTCACGGCACGCCATGGTCCGGCGGGGTCGCCGAGGCGATACGCGCGATCAGGACCGCCGCCGGAACCTGAAGCGGGGCCCATCGGCATTTCATGTTAGTGGTCATTGACGCCAAATAGCCGGCGCCGGTACCGTGCTGGTGATGAACGCTCCCCGGCCCTACGCCATGCGGGCCCGTGCCGACGCGAAGGCGGCGACCCGCCTCCGCGTGCTGCGGGCCGTGCTCGCGCTGAGCGAGGAGAAGATGACGATCGAGATCACCCTTGACGAGGTCGCCTCCCGGGCCGGGACGAGCGTGCAGACGGTGCTGCGACATTTCGGCAGCCGCGACGGCTTGCTGGACGCGGCGGTCGGGCTCGCCTCCGCCGAGGTCGAGCAGGAGCGGCGGGCACCGGCCGGCGACGTGACCGGCGCGGTCGAGGCGGTCGTGGCGCACTACGAGCGGCGCGGCGACTTCGTGCTGCGGCTGCTCGGCCAGGAGCACGACCCACGCATCGCCGCCGTGGTCGGCCCGGGCAAGGAACTGCATCGACGGTGGGTCCAGGAGGCGTTCGGCCCGCAGCTGCAGGCGCGGCCGGAGAGCGACCGGGACGCGCTGGTCGACCTGCTCGTGGTGGCCACCGACCTGTACACGTGGAAGCTGCTGCGCCGCGACCGCGGCCTCGACCAGCCGACGACCCAGTCGCGGATGCACGCCATGGTCACCGCGATCCTCGCCAGCGGCGACTGACCCCGGCCGGAACGGAAGGAGCCCAGCGGATGCACACGTTGTTCGTCACCGTCGACGCGGGCGGCAATCTGCCGCCCGCGCTCGGCGTCGCCCGCGAGATCGTCCGCCGCGGCGGCACCGCCCGGTTCCTCGGCCACGAGCCGCAACGCGCCGCCGTCGAACGCGCCGGGTTCCGGTTCACCGCCGTCCACGACGGACTCGCCTACGACGCGGCCGCGCCCCGCAGCACCCTGTCCGGACTGCGTGACCTGACCGCGGTCTTCGCCGACCGCGGCATCGGCGCCGACGCGATCCGGCTGGCCCGCGAAGAGCCCACCGACGTGGTGATCGTGGACTGCCTCCTGCTCGGCGCGCTGGACACCGTCAGGCAGGCCGGGCTGCCGACCGTCTCGCTGGTCCACACCCTGTTCAGCTTCTTCGAGGGTGAGGCTCGCGGGCCGGTCGGCGCGATCCTGCGCCTGCGCGGCATCCGGATGCGACCGATCCTGTCCGCGCCCGAGCTGAGCCTGGTCACCGTCCGCGCCGACTTCGAACCACCCCGCCGGACCCCGTTCCCGGCATCCGTGCGTCATGTCGGCCCGGTCTGGCAGGACCCACCCCGCGCCGCCGAACCGGCACCCGGCCGCCCGCGCGTGCTCGTCAGCCTCAGCACCACCCGGTTTCCCGGGCAGGAACGCGCGCTGCAGCGCATCCTCGACGCCGTCAGCGGCCTCGACCTCGACGCGGTCGTCACCACCGGCCCGAGCATCGACCCGGCGACCCTGCGCGCCCCGGCCAACGCCACCGTGCACCGGCACCTCGACCACGCCCAGGTCATGCCGACGGCCTCGCTCGTCATCGGCCACGGCGGGCACAGCACCACCGCACGCGCCCTCGCCTACGGCATCCCCCTGCTGGTCCTGCCGATGCACCCGCTCATGGACCAGACCGCCATCGGGCGCGCCCTCGACCGGCACGGCGCCGGCCGGATGCTCTCCCGAACCGCCGGCGTCGGGACCATCCGCGCCGCCGTGACCGACCTGCTCGCCGACGGACCGCACCGCGCCGCCGCCGCCCGCCTCGGCACCGACATCCGCCTCGCCGACGGCGCGGCCACCGCCGTCGACCTCCTCGAAACCACCTACGAACACACCCGGCCCGCGACGTCCACGCCACCGAGCGACTGAGCACCGCCCGGCAGCGACGACGATCAGCGTCAGGCCGGCCGCCACCAGCGCTGCTCGCGCAACCTCTCCCGCCCCGCCGCTGTCGCCCGGCGCCGGCTGACGCTGCGCGCGACCAGCCCCTCCATGAAGTCCGTCCCAGCCACGTTCACCCAGCGCTGCACATAGGCATCGTTCGTCGGCCCGGGCCGGTCCCGCCGGGGCGCCGGTCAGGGGCCGCCGAGGCCGTGCTCGCGGGCCCGGACGATGGCCTGGCTGCGGTCCTTGACCTGGAGCTTCACGAAGATGCTCGACACGTGGTTCCGGACGGTCTTGGGGCGCAGCGCGAGTCGGTAGGCGATCGCGGTGTTGTCCAGGCCGGCGGCGACGAGCCGCAGCACCTCCCGCTCCCGCTCGGTGAGCTGCGGGAACGGGTCGGGCGCCGACGCCCGGGCGGTCATGAGGCCGACAGCCCGCGCGCCGACGGCCGGGCCGAGCAGGACCGATCCGTCGGCGACCGCCCGGATGCCGCGCTCGACCTCGGCCGGCGAGGCGCCCTTGAGCAGGTAGCCGGAGGCGCCGGCGCGCAGCGCCCCGTAGATCGAATCGTCGTCGTCGAGCATGGTGACGACCAGGACCGTCACGCGCGGGTAGCGGGCGCGGATGAGCCGGGTCGCCTCGATGCCGGAGTCCTGGTCGAGGTGCAGGTCCATGAGCACCACGTCCGGGTGTCGCTCGCCGGCGAGGACCACCGCGGAGGCGACGTCAGCCGCGTCGCCGACGCACTCCATCCCGTCGAGCGTCTCGATGAGCGCGCCCATGCCCAGGCGGAACACCGGGTGGTCGTCGACGACGGCGACCCGGATCGACGCTCGGCCGCTCACGGGTGCGCGGCCCGGTCCGCGCCGCCCGCCACGGCGGGCCGGACCGCCACGGACGCCCGGGGGACGACCAGCCGGACCCGCGTGCCGGACGCCCCGGCCGGTCCGATCGACAGCCGGCCGCCGATGCTCTGTGCACGCTCCCGCATGGACCGCGTCCCGACACCCGCGACCGAGCCGGGATCGATGCCCGCGCCGTGGTCGACGACCGACACCTCCAGTGCGTCTCGCCCATTCATGACGTCGATCATGCAACGGTCGGTCGAGGCGTGCCGATGGACGTTGCGGACCGCCTCGGCGACGATGCCGTACACGGCGGTGGCGATCGCCGGGGCCAACCGGACGGGCGGGCCGTGCACCTCGACCCGCAGGCCGGCGGCGTGGTACCGCTCGCGGAGCTGGTCGAGCGCCGGCCGCAGGGCGCCGTCGTCGAGCAGCGGCGGCAGCAGGTCGTGCGCCAGGTCCCGCACGGCCACCGCCTGCCGTTCGGCCTCGGCGGAGAGCTGAACGAGCAGCGCGTCGGCCCGGTCGACCCCTGGCTGGCGCCGGTGGTCGCGAAGCAGGTTGCGGGCCGCGGCCAGGCCGAGGCCGAGCCCGGACAGCGCCGGCCCGAGGCCGTCGTGCAGGTCGCGGCGCAGACGCCGACGCTCCTCGTCGCGGGCCCGGGCCGCTTCGTCGCGGGCCCGGTCGACTTCGTCCTGCGCCGCCGCCAGCTCCACCAGCGCGGTCACCATCGGCGCCAGGTCGGTCAGGACCAGCGCGGCGCGCCGGCCGAGTCGCTCACCCGCCCGGGGCCACGCACGCAACACGCCGACCTCCCGGTCGTCGCTGACGAGCGGCACGGTCAGCGGCTCGCCCGCAGGCCCCGGCGCGATCGGCGCCGGGGCGGCGCCGGTGGTGACGGTCACCGCCTCCAGGCGCAGGGAACGGGCGATGCCCTGGGCCACCGCGGCGAGCATCTGCTGGCCGCGGTCGACGTCGCGGAGGCCGTCGGCGACCTGCCGGATCAGCGGCTGGCCGGCCTCGCCGTGCACCAGCCGGTCGACCCGCACCTGGACCCACTGCCGCACCGGCTGGAAGGCGGCGGCGAGCATCGCCGTGGCCAGGACCTCCGGCAGGATCGAGGGCCGCGGTACCGCGACATTCAACACCAGCACCACCATGGTGTAGGCGCCGATCACGCCACCGGTCATCAGCCCCCAGACCAGGGTCCGGCGCACCGCGAGCTCCGTGCCCCACAGCCGCTGCCGCAGCACGACGACGAGCACCGCCGCCGGGAAGAACGCCTGCGCGGCCAGCATCAACGCCGGGGCGAGCGGCACCGGCACCGGCACGCCCAGCGCCGGGCCGAGCGTCGGCGGCAGGATCGCCAACGCCAGCAGGATCGAGCCGACGGCCAGCCAGTTCAGCCCGGCCCGCCCGGCCGGCGGCGCCTGGTGCCGCCGCCACAGCACGCCGGCCGCCGCGACCACGGTGAGCAGCAGCCAGACCGGGTACAGCCAGCGGGCCACGAGCGCGCGCAGCGCCAGCAGGCCCGGGTCGGCGATCGGCAGCGGCGACAGCGACCAGTCCGGGCCGGCCATCGTGCACAGCTGGACGGCGACGACGAACACGACGCCGGCGCCGAGGGCGAGGCGGTCGGCCGGGACGAACGGGCGGGCCGGCAGCAGCCACGGCAGGACGACCGTCAGGGCGTGGTAGCCGGGGACGGACAGCCAGTACATGGCACCGAGGACCCGATCCGCCGGCATCGGCCCGGGCCACGCGCCGATCATCGACCACGACACGACCGCGGCCGAGAGCGCGCCGCTCAGCCCGATGGCCGCGACGACCCAGGCGGCCGCCGCCTGTCCGCCCCGGGCCAGCATCAGCCAGCCGACGAACCCGTAGAGCGCCCCCACCATCAGGTCGACCAGCCAGTAGAGCGTCCACGGCGCCCAGCCGGGCGCGGCCAGCGCCCAGCCGGCAGCCGCGGCACAGGTGGCGGCACCGGTCAGGGCGAGCACGGCCCAGGCCGCGGTCGGCCACCGGCGGTCGGCCACCGACACTCCTGCCTACCTCCCTCGGCGGCCCCGCGAACGGACAGGGGACCGCCGCGACCGGACGGGGCGGCGGAGGCCCCCGGGCGACGGTAGCCGGTGCTGTCGAGCCCGGAGGGGGCCCGGACGCGGCGCCCGGCCGGCCGGGGCCGTGGTCCCTGGCGGCCCGGGACGGTGGCCTGGTGTCCTGCGCCGACCTCCATCGAAAGGAACAAACTCGTGCACCACCCCGACCTCCAGGTCCTCGGCCCGGTCACCGCGACCCGGGACGGCGCCGAGATCCCGCTGGGCGGCCGGCGGCAGCGGATGGTCCTGGCCGCGCTGCTCGTCGCGCGAGGCCGCGTCCTGCCCGCCGACCGCCTCCGGGACCTCGTCTGGGGCGACGGCGACCGCACCGCGAGCCGCGCGACGCTGCACGGCTACGTCGCCGGCCTGCGCAAGGCGCTCGAGCCCGGCCGCCCGGCCCGCGGCGGGCACATGCTGGTCCGCGAGGGCCCCGGCTACCTGCTGCGGCTGCCGCCGGAGCGGGTCGACGCCGAGCGGTTCACCAGGGCCGTCGCCCGCGGCGCCGCCGAGCTCGACGACGGCTGCCCGGCGCAGGCCGTCGCCACCCTGGAGGCCGGGCTGGCCCAGTGGCGCGGCCCCGCCTTCGCCGGCCTCGGCACCGCGTCGTTCGCGCTGCCTGAGGTCGCCCGGCTCGACGCGCTGCGGGCGGCGGCGGCCGAGCTGCGCCTGGCCGCGCTGCTGGAGCTGGGCCGCCACGCCGCCGTGATCGGCGAGCTGGAGGCGCTGGTGATCGAGCAGCCCTTGCGGGAGCGGGGGTGGGAGCTGCTGGCGGTCGCCCTCTACCGGGCGGGCCGGCAGGGCGACGCGCTCGCGGTCGTCCGCCGAGCCCGGGCGGAGCTCGCGGCCCAGCTCGGCGTCGACCCCGGACCCGCGCTGCGCCGCCTGGAGACGGCGATCCTCGCCCACGCCGACGACCTGCAACCGGCCACCACCCGGCCGGGCGCGGCAATCGCCACGACGCCGGTCACCGCCCAGGGCGCGCAGCCGGCGGCCGGCCCGGCGGGAGCGGGGAACGTGCCGGCCGCGACCTCGTCGTTCGTCGGCCGGCGTCGCGAGCTGCGCGCGGCCGGGGCGCTCGTGGCCGCGCACCGGCTGGTGACCCTCACCGGCCCGCCCGGCGTCGGCAAGTCACGGCTCGCGACGGAGCTGGCCCGCCGCCGGCCCGATCCGGGCGGGTCATGGCTGGTCGACCTGGCCGGCCTGCGCGACCCTGCCCGGGTCACCGACGCGGTCGCCGGCGTCCTCGGCGTGCCGGCCGGCACCGTGGACGGGCTCGCGGCGACCCTCGCCGGGAGGGCCGCCCTGCTCGTCCTCGACAACGCCGAGCTCCTGCTGCCGGGCGTGGTCGCCGTGGTGGACGCGCTGCTGAGCCGCTGCCCCGGGGTGCGGGTGCTGGTGACCAGCCGGGAGGCGTTGGACCTTCCGTCCGAGTGTGTGGTGACGGTACCGCCGCTGCCCCTGCCCGAAGCCGTCACCCTGCTGAGCCACCGCGTCGCCGCCGTCAGCCGCCTCACCGTCGCCGACCTGGCCCTGGCCGAGCGGGTCTGCGCCGACCTCGACCGGCTCCCGCTCGCGATCGAGCTGGCCGCCGCGCAGTGCCGGGCGCTGTCGCTGGCCGAGGTCGCCGACCGGCTGCACGACCGCTTCGCGCTGCTCAGGGCCGGGGGACATCGACCCGAGCGGCACCGCACGCTGTCCGCCGCGATCGCCTGGAGCTATCGCACGCTCACCGACGGCGAGCGACGGCTGCTGCACCGGCTGAGCGCCCTCACCGGCGCCTTCGACCTGGCCGGCGCCCACCGGCTGGCCGGTTCGGACGCGGCCGGCTCGATCGTGCCCGACCTCGTCGGGCTGGTCCGCAAGTCGCTGGTCATGGTCGACCCGAGCAGCAGCCCGCGCCGGTTCGGTCTGCTGCGCACCGTCCGCGCCTACGCGCACCGCCGGCCGGCGTGACACGGCCACGCGGGCCCGCCCGGCGACCGTGCCGGACGGGCCCGCGTGGTTCGGCGAATCACGTCTTGGCGACGGTCTCCGCGATGCGGATGCTCTGCAGGACGTCATCCACCTCGGGAATGCCCTCGGTGTAGCCGGGCACCGTGGCGAGCCGGACGCTCGCCGTCTCCAGGCGCTGCCGCAGCTGGGTCGAGCGGTAGTCGACCATCCAGTTCAGGCAGCGCTCGATCGGGTCGTTGTACTCGGCCCAGGTACACGGCACGAGCTTCGGGCTCTGGCCGGCGCGCGGGTCGGGGTCGCCCTGCTTGCGCACCACGCACGCGCCGTCGCCGTCGACCCGCTCGCAGTAGTTGTCCCGGGCCTGGAGGAACGGCGCCAGGACCTGCGAGCCGCCGAGCTCCGACGGGATCCGCGCGGAGCCGAACAGGTGCAGGCTCATCAGCTCGTCCTGGCGGACCGACGTGGCGAAGCCGAGCTTCGTGTACGCCTGCAGCAGCCGCACCCGCTCGGTGAGCTGGGCGGAGAGGTCGTACAGCGGCTCGCCGGGCGTGGTGAGCTCCTTGACGACGTTCGTGTAGTACTGCCCGGCCTGCTGGTACAGCCAGTCGCGCACCCGCTGCCGCAGGTACGGCTCGCTGCTGTTGTCGTAGGCCGCGGACTGCTCGAACTGCGCCTTGTAGGTCGACACCCAGCCGGTGTTCATCGCCTGGACCGGCGAGATGACGAAGGACTGGCCGCTGCCGCGGTTGGGTGGGTAGTACTGCTCGATGCGGCCGTACGGGTACACCTTCTTCCACTCCCGCGCGACGACCGGCGGCTGTCCCGGGTCCCACTGCTGCTGCACCTGGAAGGTGACCTGGAGGTCGGCGTTGCGGGTGTACGGCCGGGTCCCGTCGGGATCCTCGGGCCCGGTGACGTTGACCCACTCGGCCAGGTAGCAGACCGTGGCCGGGGTGTTCGGCCGCCCGGCGACGGCGACCCACATCGGCTGGAGGTCGAGGCTCACCACGTTGGCCGGGCGCGACCGCTGTGGGACGCTGCCGGCACCGCAGGACGAGATCGCGGCCTGTTCCGCGGCTGGCTTCTCCACGCTCTGGTCGGGCCGGCCGAACATCGTGTAGCCCCAGCGGTACTGTTGCTGGGCGTCCCGGATGGCGTGTAGCCGTTGGACGATCGCGAAGCCGGTGGCGCGGTAGTCGTCGACGAGCCGGGTGAACATCGGGTTGAGCCGCTCCGGGCTGCCCTCCGGCCGCGGCTGGCTGAACAGCCGGACCGCGTCCTGGATCGCCTCCCCGGAGGCGAGCACCTGGTCGGTCACCCCGACGACGTCCTTGGCCCGCTCCGGGTTCTGGGCCAGCAGCACCCGGTAGCCGTCGGCCGCCAGCAGCCAGTACTCGATGGCCGGGACCTGCGTGGCGGCGGTGGTGAGCCCGAGGTTGCGCCGGGCGTAGTCGTTGAGGTAGGCGACCGAGCCGTTGAAGCCGTAGAGGCCGAGGATCGTCGCCGGGTCGCCGGCCCCGGCCGGGGCCGCCATCGGCACGTTCACGCTGCGGTTCGTCGCCGCGAACTGCAGCTTCGACACCTGCGCGTAGTACTCCTCGAACGTCAGCTCACGGCCGTTCGTCCGGGTCCGGTAGCTGGCGTACTGGTTGATGACCTCCTCGACGACGAGCTTTTCCTGCGACTGCCGGTCGAAGTACAGCGCCTGGCCCCAGAAGTCGACCTTCTTCGTCAGTTCGGCCAGCTCCTTCGTGATCCGGGCCAGCTGGGCCCGGGTCGCGTTCTGGAGCTTGAGGACTTCGTCGAACCTCGCGTTCAGCGTGTCGTAGATCTCGATCAGCGCCGACTCGACCCGGTCGAACCGGTCGTGCATCTGTTGGGTGAGGTCGTGGACCTGCTCGCGCAACGCCTGCAACTGGTCCAGGATGATGTCCTCGATCGTGGGCTGCGCCTCACCGAACAGCGGTAGCAGTCCCTGGATCGCGCCGAGCACGTTGGCGGCGAGGCCGATCCCGCTCATCGAGGTCAGCGCCGCGGCGAGGCCCTTGCTCGCCAGCGCCGGCAGGAAGGCGTTGACGGCCGAGGCGATCTGCAGCGCCGCGCGGCCGGTGCCGGCGACGACCTCGGCCACCCTCGGGTCCGCGAACGACACGAGCGTGGCCAGCAGGTGCACGCCGGCGGCGGCGCTGTCGAGCCATTGCTGGCGCTCGGCCGCCTCCTGCTCGCGCCGCTGCTGCTCGGCCAGGTCCGGGTTCGCCCCCTGCACCGGGAAGTACAGGTTGACCTCGGCGGCGGACTCGGCGGCCGCGACGGTCCTCGCGTTGACCTCGGCAAGGAGCTGCTGGAGCATCCGCCGCGCCTCGGCCTCGAACGCGTTGCTGTTCTGGGCGTGGTCCAGCAGCGCCTGGGTGTTGACGAACGTCCCCACGATCGGGTCGGCCATGAGCTGGTCCTGGCTGGCGGCCGCGGAGATGGTGTACCGGGTGCCGAAGTAGGCGTCCCAGGCGTGGGTGAAGTCGGCGTCGGTGCGGCCCTGCTGGGCGACCAGTCCCCAGAGCCGGTCCTGGATGCCGTGCGCCTGGTTGAAGAAGGCGTACTGGAACTGCGCGGCGGTGATCTCGTCGAGCATCGCGCCGTTCGCGCTCATCTGCGCGCCGAGCGTCTCCTCGACGAACATCTTGATGACCGGCGAGATGGCCGCGGCCTCCGGATGCAGCGCCGAGAGCTCCAGCAGCTTCATCGCGTACTTGTAGACCGACCGGTCGACGTCATCGGCGCCCATGTTGGACGTGTAGTACGCGTCCATGCTCACGAGCCGCTTGAGCAGCGTCGACTGGCTCACGCCCGGGTTCTTCTGCCGGTAGCCGTACAGATAGGTGCTGAGGAAGAGGTGGCGCAGGCCCTCCTTGCCGTTGGTCCGGCTGCGCATGTAGGCCGAGAAGAGCCCGTCGCGCAGCGTGTCGGTGTTGACCACGACCGGGCCGTCGGCGGCGTACGCCGGGGTCACCGGCACGGTCGCGGCGGTACCGATCGTGAGCACGGCCAGCAGCGCGGTGAGCAGCCGCTGCCACGGCCGGGCGGTTCGGGATCTGTGTCTGGACACGGTGGTTTCCTTCTGCCGGGTTGGTGGTGGTGTCAGGCGGGGGTGCCGACGCCGCCGGTGAGGGCGGGGGACTGCAGGCCGATCTCGTCGGTGCGCACGTAGAAGCGGACGTACGTGGCGGACGGGAGCCCGGTGACGGTGTGCCGGACCCGGCCGGTGCCGGCGCTCGGTCCGATGTGGACGGTCCGGGCCTCGGTGGTGGTGACCCACCGGCCCTCGCGGTCGACCTTGCGGACCAGCCAGTCGTAGGTGATCGTGAAGCCGTCCTCGGTCAGCGAGGGGTCGGTGAACTCGGCCGTGATGTCGTTGCCGCCGCCGACGGCCGTGGTCGTCAGCGCGAGGTCCCGCGGTGTCGCGGGCAGGTTGGTCCACGGCAGGATGCCCAGGATCACCGAGTACGGCGCCTCGGGCAGCGTCCCGTCGGGCACGTTGCCCAGGTTGAGGCCGACCTGGTGGGGGCCGGCCGCGGTCGGGGCGGGCACGACGATGTCGAAGCCGACGTTGCCGGCCTGGCCCGCGTGGTACCGCTCGGCCCGGAAGCCGCTGAAGACCGCCTGGTCGACCCAGACCGAGACGGTCACCGGGCCGCCGTTGACGTCACGGGCCCAGCCCGAGATCCGGTACGCGCCGTCGCTGTAACCGTGCGACTCGATCCGGCCGGTAGGTGCCTTGTCGCTGCCCTCCGGCACGGGCGACTCCGTCGGCCCCGGGTCCCCGCCGCCGTCGCAGGAGGGCGGCGGCACCGGGACATTGCAGTTGGGCTGGGCGAGGACCGCCCGGCCCGGAACGGCCAGGACCAGCCCGGCCGACAGGGTCGCGGCCAGGGCCGCGGCGAGAGTGCGTCGCATGCTCCCCAGCGAAGCGGCGCGCTCTGGGATTTCTCTGGGATCCCGGCGCGATCAACGCGTGAGCTGCTCCGCGACCTAGATCGAGTACGCCGTCCCCTCCACCCGGGGCGCGACGGCACCGGGGTCGAGCAGGCGGGCCCGGGTGGCCTGCATGCGGGCCACGACGACCTGCATGAGCCGCGTCGTCAGGTCGTGGCCCAGCGCAGGCTCGGCCGCGCACACTGCCCGGATGCCCGGCCCGTCCAGCGCGACGGCGAGCACCGGGCCGACGGCCGATGCGCCGAAGTGCCAGCGGTACGGCGGGAACAGCCAGGACCAGCCGAGGACCTGGCCGGCGTCGATCGTGTCGATCACGATGCGGCCCCGGCCGGGTTCCGTGGCGTCGAGGTCGACCTGGCCGTCGCGGATGAGCCAGAACCGGTCGGCGTGCCCGCCCTCGTTGAAGACGCGGGCGCCCGCGTGGAACACGGCCCGGTGTGCGTACAGCGCCATCCGGCTCAGGTACCGGTCGGGAATGCCCGCCATGAACGGGTGCGCGGCCAGCAGCTCGTATGCGGTGATCATGAGCGTCGCCTCCCTTTCCCTCAACTGAACCGGCCGCGAACCGGCGTCACCAGGGCCGTTCGGCCCGGCCGGCCCGGGCCCGATGTCACCCACGGCGGGTGGTGGTGACCGCCGCCAGGGAGGCGAACGGTCGGACATGTGTCTTCCGGACCGGCGGGACTCGGCCCGGCCTTGTCGACTTGGAGGCCGCATGACGGTGCGTCACGCCGTCCGGCGCTGGCTGATGCGCTGGCTGCTGCCGGCGACCCCGCCACCGCTGACGCTCGGCGTCGCCGTCGTGGCGGCGGTGGTCACGCTGGAGACGGCCGGGCTGGTCCTGATCCGGGCCGCCGGCCTGGAGAACCAGCCGAGCGCGCCCGTCTACGCGCTCGGCGTCCTGGCGCTGTCGACCGTGTGGGGCGCCCGGCTCGGCGTCGTCGCCGCGCTGGCCAGCACGGCGGGGTACAGCCTCTGCCTCGCCGCGCCGAGCGGCGTGCACCTGACCCTGCTCGGGGATCTCCAGCGGTTCGTGGCCCTCGCGCTCGTGGCCGTCGTGAGCGGCGGGCTGGCCAACCTTGCCCGTTCGCTCACGGCCGACTCGGACACGGCCGCCGAGGTCGCACGGGTCATCCTCGGCGCGCAGGAGCTGCCGGACGGACTGCGGGCCGGGTCGCGGTTTCTCGCGGCCCGGCTCGGCCTGCCCAGCGCGTCGATCGAGCTCGGCGACGCGCCGCCCGGCCCGGGCGTGATCCCGCTCGGCGGGCTGGGACGGCTCGTCGTCCCGCCGGCCACCCCGCCGGCGACGGTGGACCGGCTCCGCGACAGCCTCCACCCGGCGCTGACCGGCATCCTCGGCAGCGCCGTGGTTCGCCACGAGCTCCTCGACACGCTGCGGGACAGCCAGCAGGCGACCCAGGCGCTGCTGGCCGAGCAGGCCGCACTGCGCCGGGTGGCCACGCTGGTCGCGGCCGGCGGGCGGCCCGGGGAGGTGATCGAGGCGGTGACGGCCGAGCTGCACCACCTCTTCCCGGGGTTCCACACCGGGCTGCTGCGGTACGAGCCGGGCGGCACCGTCACGGCGGTCTCGGAGCGCGACGAGGACGGCCGGCTGCTGCCCGAGCGGCCGGGGCTCCCGATCGCCGGTGAGAACATCGTCGGCACGATCCTGCGCACCCGCCGTACGGCGCGCTTCGACTACGACACGGCCACCGGTCCGATCGCCGAGCAGGTGCGCGCGCTCGGCGTCCACCGCGGGGTCGGCGTGCCGATCGTGGTCGAGGGTGAGCTGTGGGGTGTCACGCTCGTCTTGTCGTACCAGCCGGAGCCGGTGCCCGCCGACGCGGAGGCCCGTCTGCAGGCGTTCACCGAGCTGGTGGCCACCGCGATCGCCAACGCCGAGAACCGGGCGCGGCTCGCCGCCTCCCGCGTGCGGCTGGTCACGGCGGCCGACGACGCCCGCCGGCGCATCGAGCGTGACCTGCACGACGGGGCCCAGCAGCGGATCGTCGCGCTGGCGCTGCGGCTGCGCATCGCCGAGGAGTCCGCGCTGGGCGAGCGGCCCGCGGTGCGCCAGCTGCTGTCCGAGACCGTGGCGTGCCTCAACGAGATCCACCAGAGCGTGTCCGACCTGGCCCGCGGCATCCACCCGGCGCTGCTGACGCAGGGCGGTGTGTGCCCGATGCTGCGCACGCTGGCCCGGCGCAGCGTCGTGCCGGTGGAACTGCGGGTGCAGGTCCCGCAGCGGCTGCCTGAGCGGGTGGAGGTGGCGGTCTACTACGTGGTGTCCGAGGCGCTGACCAATGTCACCAAGCACGCCGGGGCGTCGGTCGCGTGTGTGACGGTGACGGCCGACGACCGTCGGGTCTGGCTGGCGGTGCGTGACGACGGCACCGGCGGGGCCGACCTGGCCGGCGGCACCGGCCTGACCGGCCTGCGTGACCGTGTCGAGGCGCTGAGTGGCCGGCTCACGGTGGTCAGCCCGCCGGCGCGGGGCACGACGCTGACCGCCGAGATCCCGCTGACCGAGCCGGACCCGCAGACGGCGCTGGCGTCGTCCCCGATGGTCTCGGCCGGCTGACCCCTGCGCGGCCTACCGCGTTGTGGAGGGGGACGGCGACCGCGACGCGGGCGGCTCGGACGAGGCCGACGGCACGGGGGAGCCGGCCGGCACGGACGCAGACGCCGACACCGACGACGCCGACGGCGAGCTGGACGGAGCGGGCGTCGGCGGTGGGTTCGGCGCCGCCGGCCGGGTCGTGGTCCGCGGGCCGCTGGGGGCGGTGGCCGGTGG
>NZ_JAHYSG010000021.1 GCF_022095675.1 Dactylosporangium sp. AC04546
GGCCGGGCGGGCACCGGGATCGCGACGCGCGCGACGGCGACCGCCGGCCAGGCTTCCGTGAGCGTGGCGACGGTGACTTCCGGCCGCGCGGGTTCCGCGACGGTGAGCGCTCCGGCGGCTTCCGCGATGGCGGACCCCGCGGCGACCGGGGTGACCGTGGTGACCGGCCGGGTGGGTTCCGGGGTGACCGTGACGGCGGGCCTCGCGGGGATCGGCCGTCCGGGTTCCGTGGCGATCGCGACGGGGCGCCGCGGGGTGACCGTCCTTCCGGGTTCCGTGATGGCGGGCCTCGTGGGGATCGGCCGTCCGGGTTCCGCGGCGACCGCGACGGCGGGCCGCGGGGTGACCGCGGCGACCGGCCGGGTGGGTTCCGGGGTGACCGTGACGGCGGGCCTCGTGGGGATCGGCCGTCCGGGTTCCGCGGCGACCGTGACGGGGCGCCGCGGGGTGACCGACCGTCCGGGTTCCGCGGTGACCGCGAAGGTGGCTTCCGGGGTGACCGGACCGGTGGGCACCGGGACCGTGACGGCGGGCCGCGGGGCGAGCGCTCCGGGGGCTTCCGCGACGGCGAGCGCACCGGCGGGTACCGGGACCGTGACGGCGGTAGCCGTGGGGACCGTCCGGGTGGCTTCCGCGACCGAGACGGCGGCCGCTCCGGCGGGGCCGGCGGGTTCCGTGGGGAGCGTACCGGCGGGTATCGGGGCGGGGACCGGCAGGACCGGTTCCGCGACCGGCAGCCGCGGGACGGGCAGTCCGACCGGTTCCGTGACCGCGACTCCGCCGAGCCGCGGGGCGAGGGGCTGCGGCGGACCGACGCCGGTGGGTACCGGCCGCGACTGAGCGACCCCGGGTTCACCGGAACCGAGGACGCCGAAGCTGCCGTGAGCCGGGTGTCCGACCCGGTGCTGGACGAGGACATCTCGCCGTCGGAGCTGGACCGGGAGGTGCGGGCGGAGCTGAGCTCGCTCGCGCGGCCCGTCGCCGAGGAGGTGGCGCGGCGGCTCGTGGCCGCCGGGCAGCTCATCGACTCCGACCCGGAGCTGGCGCTCGCGCACGCCCTTGTGGCGCGGCGGAAGGCCTCGCGCGTGGCGGTGGTGCGGGAGGCGGCCGGGCTGGCCGCGTACCACGCCGGGGAGTGGCAGACGGCGCTCGGGGAGCTGCGGACGTACCGGCGGATGACCGGGCACGAGACGCACATCGCGATCATCGCCGACTGTGAGCGGGCGCTCGGGCGGCCGGAGAAGGCGATCGACATGTTCCGGGAGGCGGACCGCGAGAAGCTGTCCGCCGAGGAGATCGTCGAGCTGCTCATCGTGGCGGCCGGCGCGCGTGGGGACCTCGGGCAGAACGACGCCGCCGTGGCGATGCTGCAGGTGCGGGAGCTGACGTCGGCGCCGGAGGCGCCGTGGGCGGCGCGGCTGCGGTACGCGTACGCCGACGCGCTGCTGCGGGCCGGGCGGCGCGACGAGGCGCGCGAGTGGTTCGCGCGGGCTGCCGACCTCGACGAGGACCTGCGCACCGACGCCGCCGAGCGGCTGCTGGAGCTCGACGGGATCGTGCTCGACGGAGACGCCGACGCCGACGACGAGGCCGGTGAGGACGCCGGGGACGAGTTCCGGGGCCGCGCCGCCGACGACGAAGGCGACGACGAGGACGACGACGAGGACGACGACCGCGACGAGGACGACTACGACGACGAGGACGACCTCGACGACGAAGACGATGACCTCGACGACGACGACGACGACGACCTCGACGACGAAGACGACGAGGACGATTACGACGACGAGGACGACGACTACGACGACGAGGACGACGACGACCTCGACGACGAAGACGACGACCTCGACGACGAGGATGAGGACGACGACCTCGACGACGACGAGGACGACTACGACGACGAGCGTGACGGCGACGGCGCCGACGAGGACGAGGACGAGGACGACGAGCAGGACGGCGGCGACCGTGCCGCCGAGCCGGACGACGAACTCGACAGTGACCACGGCGACGTCGGCGACGCGGACCCCGCCAAGGACTCCGCCAAGGACCGCGACGGGGACGACGGCAAGGGTGAGGGCAAGGACGGCGGCAAGGACGCCGGGCCGGTGAGCGGGGACGACGAGCGGGAGGAGCGCGGGCCCCGTGGCTGACGGGCAGGCGGGCGACGGGGACCTCGTCGGGCACTACGACCTGGTCATCTTCGACCTCGACGGCGTGCTGTACCTGGTCGACCAGGTCATCCCTGGCGCGGCCGAGGCGTGCGCGCGGCTGCGCGAGCGGGGGATCCCCAGCTCGTACGCGACGAACAATGCCTCGCGGCTGCCGCGGGACGTCGCCGAGCTGCTGACCCGGATCGGGATCCCGGCCGAGACCCGCGAGGTCGTCACGTCGGCGCACGCGACGGCGCTGCTGCTCGCCGAGCGGTACCCGGTCGGCACGCCGGTGCTCATCCTCGGCGCGCCGGCGCTGCGTGACGAGGTGACCGCCGTCGGGCTCACGCCCGTCACCGAGGCCGCGGAGGCGCGGGTCGTCGTGCAGGGGTACGGGCCGGACGTGCGGATGCGTGACCTCGGTGACGCCTCCGTGGCGATCCGGGGCGGCGCCGACTGGATCGCCACCAACGCCGACAAGACGCTGCCGTCGCCGCGGGGGCCGCTGCCCGGCAACGGGTCGCTGGTCGTCGCGCTGGCGACGGCGCTGGGGCGGCAGCCGGACATGATCGTCGGCAAGCCCGACCCGGGGCTCTTCCTGGAGGCCGCCCGGGAGCGCGGCGCCAGCCGGCCGATCGTCGTCGGCGACCGGCTGGACACCGACATCGAGGGCGCCTACCGGGCCGGGATGGACAGCCTGCTCGTGCTGACCGGGGTGTCCGACGCCGCCGAGCTGCTCGCTGCCCCGGTCGAGCGGCGGCCGACGTTCGTCGCCGAGGACCTCGGTGGGCTCTTCGAGCGGACCCAGCCGGTACAAGAGCAGCGATGGCAGGTCAAGGAGCTCGACGGGTCCTGGGAGCTGTCCGGCGACGGGCGGGCCGTGGACGCGCTCACGGCGCTCTGCTCGGTTGCCTGGGCGGCCGGTGAGGTGCGGCCGATCGTCGCGTCCGGAGAGCCCGCGGAGGCCGCCCTGCGCCGGCTCAAGCTCGCGTAGCGAAAGCGGCCGCGAAAGCCGGCCGCGGCGGATGCCGCCTAGAGGAGCTTGCGGAGCTTCAGCAGGTCGAAGACGCCCGCGTCGATCTTGATGCGGCCGCTGGTCCAGGCGGACATGACGTTGAGCTCGCCGTTGACGAGGGCGACCAGGTCGTCGCTCGACGAGGTGAGCTTGATCTTCGCGCGGGGGTCGTCGCCGTCGGTGAGGCCGGCGATCTGCCCGTTCTGGAGCTGGCCGTGGAACGCGATGTCGAGGTCGGTGACCCGGCAGGCCAGCGACCGGTCGAAGTCGAGCTTCTCGCGCGCCTCGGCGCCGTTGGCGGCAAGCTTCGCCGCAAGTTTCTGCAGCGCCGCTCGGCACTCGTCGACCGTGGCCATCCGATCCCCCGTTCCGTCCACTGCGGACGCTGTGACACGTGGAAACCGACGGTACCGTACGCCGCCCCGAACCGCCCGGTAGCGTGAAGGCCGTACACCACTTGGAGGAGAGACGCAATATGGCGCAGGAAGCATGGCGGGCGTACCTGGAACTCGCCTACGGCATGACCGAGGCGACGACGAAGAAGGCCACCAAGACGGTGCGGCGCCTCGTCGGCAAGAGCGGCGCGACGGCGGAGCAGCTCCAGACGATGGCCGAGGACCTGCTGAAGGCCGGCTCGTCGAACCGTGAGGCGGTGACGAAGCTGGTGCGGTACGAGCTGGACCGGGCGCTCGGCGCGGTCGGCCTGGCCACCGCCGACGAGGTGTCGGCCCTCACGGCCCGGGTCCACGAGCTGGAGGCGCAGCTCAAGGCGGCGACGACGGCGGCCCCCGCGATCGAGGAGCCGGTGGCCGCGGCGCCGGCAGTGGCACCGGCACCGGCGAAGCGCACGGTGGCGAAGAAGACTGCGGCGCCGGTCGGGGCCGAGGCCGTCGCGAAGCGGACCGTGGCGAAGAAGGCTGTGGCGCCCGTCACGCCGCCGCCGGCGAAGCGGGTGCCGGTGAAGAAGAGCGCACCCGCGAAGAAGGCCGCCACGAAGGCCGCCGTCGACCAGATCGCCGCGGCGTCCGAGGTCGGGCCCGCGTCTGACAAGCTCCCGGCCAAGAAGACCACGCGCACCCCGCGGAAGACGGCGTCGTGACCGCGCCGGTTCCCGGGCCTGCGGTGCCGGGTGCGGTGCCGGGTCCGATGCCGGGTCCGCCCGGCGCGGCGAGCCTCGGGCGGGTCGAGGCGGCGGTCGAGTCGTTGCGCGAGGTAGCGTCGCTTCCGCTGAAGCAACAGGTGTCCGTCTACGCCGACGTCCACCGGACGCTCCAGGAGACGCTGGGCACGATCGAGGAACGCTGAGGGAGCTGCAGGCAGGATGGCGCGCCGGACCCGACTCGACGCGGAGCTGGTGCGCCGCGGGCTGGCCCGCTCCCGGGAGCAGGCGGCCGCGCTGATCGCCGAGGGGCGGGTCGAGGTGCGCGGCAACGTGGCGGCCAAGGCCGCCGCGCAGATCGACCCGGCCGACCCGGTGCGGGTGGTGGAGGCCGCCGGCGACGAGTACGTGTCGCGGGGCGGCCACAAGCTCGCCGGGGCCCTCGACGCGTTCGACAAGCTGCCGGTCCAGGGGCGCCGCTGCCTCGACGCGGGCGCCTCGACCGGCGGGTTCACCGACGTGCTGCTGCGCCGGGGCGCGGGCTCCGTCGTCGCGGTGGACGTCGGCTACGGCCAGATCGCGTGGTCCCTGCGCACCGACCCGCGCGTGACGAACATCGAGCGCACCAACGTGCGGACGCTGACCCCGGACGCGATCGGCGGCCCGTGCGAGCTGACCGTCGCCGACCTGTCGTTCATCTCGCTGCGGCTGGTGCTGCCGGCGCTCGCCGCGTGCACCGCCCCGGACGGCGACCTGCTGCCGATGGTGAAGCCACAGTTCGAGGTCGGCAAGGAGCGGGTCGGCGACGGCGGCGTGGTCCGCTCGCC
This sequence comes from Dactylosporangium sp. AC04546, assembly GCF_022095675.1. Taxonomy (GTDB): domain Bacteria; phylum Actinomycetota; class Actinomycetes; order Mycobacteriales; family Micromonosporaceae; genus Dactylosporangium. The sequence goes on from NZ_JAHYSG010000021.1 coordinate 5,092, forward strand.
CGAGCTGCGCACCGAGGCCGTGCTGGACGTGGCCGCGGCCGCCGCCGAGCTGGGGCTCGGCGTGGCCGGGGTGACGGTGAGCCCGCTGCCCGGGCCGTCGGGCAACGTCGAGTTCTTCCTGTGGCTGCGCAGGGACGCGCCGCCCGTGGACCCGGCGGCGGTGGCTTCCTGTGTGGAGGGTGCATGACATCGCGTGAGGCCCTGCTCGTCGCGCACACGGGCAAGGCGAGCAACAACGAGCATGCCCGGGTCGTCGCCGCCGACCTGGTCGACAACGGCTTCACCGTGCGGGTCCTCGCCGACGAGGCGGCGGAGCTCGACATCCCGCGCGCGGTGCCGGTGACCGGCGAGGCCGCCGCGCAGGGCGTCGAGATCGTGTTCGCGCTCGGCGGCGACGGCACCCTGCTGCGCGCCGCGGAGCTGGCCCGGCCGGCCAAGGCGCCGCTGCTCGGGATCAACCTCGGCAAGGTCGGGTTCCTCGCCGAGGCCGAGATCGGCGACGTGGACAAGGCGGTGCGGGAGGTCGTCGAGGGCACCTACACCGTCGACGAGCGGCTGACGATCGACGTCACCGCCGAGCACGACGGGCGGCTCATCGGCAGCTCGTGGGCGCTCAACGAGGTCACCGTCGAGAAGGGCGCCCGCGAGAAGATGCTGGAGCTGCTCGTCGAGGTCGACGGGCGGCCGTTGTCGCGGTACGGGTGCGACGGCGTGGTGTGCGCCACGCCGACCGGCTCGACCGCGTACGCGTTCTCGGCCGGCGGGCCCGTCGTGTGGCCGGAGCTGGAGGCCCTGCTGCTCGTGCCGATCAGCGCGCACGCCCTGTTCAGCCGGCCCCTGGTGATCGCGCCGTCGGTGACGATCACGGTCAACGTCGAGCCGTTCACGAGCTTCGCCCTGCTGTCGTGCGACGGGCGGCGGGTCATGGACCTTGCTCCGGGATCGATGGTGACGGTACGGCGGGGAGCGTTGCCGGTCCGCGTGGTTCGTCTGCGTGAGCGGCCGTTCACCGACCGGCTCGTGGCGAAGTTCGGTCTCCCGGTCGAGGGTTGGCGGCACAACAAACGGCACGGCTGAGTGGAGAACTGTCGTACCTCGCAGCTAGTGTCTCTGACGTGCTGGAGGAACTCCGCATTACCGGACTGGGCGTGATCGAAGACGCCACGTTGCCCCTCGGGCCGGGCCTGACCGTGATCACGGGTGAGACCGGCGCGGGCAAGACCATGGTCGTGACCAGCCTCAACCTGCTCTTCGGCGGCCGCGCCGACGCGGGGCGGGTGCGCGCCGAGCCGGGCCGGGCCACGGTCGACGGCCGGCTGACCCTGCCCGCGCACGTGCGCGCCGCCGTGCAGAGCCGGGTGTCCGAGGCGGGCGGCGAGGTCGAGGACGACGGCACCCTGCTGATGAGCCGCACGCTGACGGTCGAGGGCCGCTCCCGCGCCCACGTCGGCGGGCGCACGGTGCCCGTGGCGGTCCTGGCCGAGGTCGGCGAGCGGGTGTTCGCCCTGCACGGCCAGTCCGACCAGCTGCGCCTGCTGCGCCCGGCCGAGCAGCGGGGCGCGCTCGACCGCTATGCGGGGCCGGAGCACGAGAAGCTGCTCGGCCGCTTCGCCGAGCTCTATCAGCGGTGGCGCGCCGTCGAGGACGATCTCGCCGACCGCCGCGCCAACGCCCGGCAGCGCTCGCAGGAGGCCGACCTGCTGCGGCTCGGCCTCGACGAGATCAGCCGCGTCGACCCGCAGCCCGGCGAGGACGAGCTGCTCCGTGAGGAGGCCCAGCGCCTCGAGCACGTCGAGGGGCTGCGCAGCGCGGCCCAGCTGGCGCACGTGGCCCTGGCCGGCACCGGCGAGGGCGACGACGTCACCGACGTGCTGAGCCTCATCTCGACGGCCCGCCGCACCCTGGAGGCCCAGTCGAGCGTCGACCGGGTGCTCGGCGAGCTCGCGGCGCGCCTCGACGAGGTGGCGACCCTCGCGGGTGACGTGTCGACCGAGCTGGGCACCTATCTGGCCTCGCTCGACGCCGACCCGGGGCGCCTCCAGGAGGTGTACGAGCGGCGGGCGGCCCTGCGGGCGCTCACCCGGAAGTATGCCGAGGACGTCGACGGGGTCGTCGCCTGGGCCGACAACGCCCGCACCAAGCTCGCCGAGCTCGACACCTCCGACGAGCTGCTCGAGGAGCTCGACCGGGAGCGGCAGCGGCTGCACGGCGAGGTCGCCGAGCTGGCGACGGTGCTCTCGGCCGCCCGCCGCGAGGCCGCCGGCCGGTTCGCCGCCGACGTGACGGTCGAGCTGGCCGGGCTGGCGATGCCGCACGCCCGCATCGAGGTCGTCGTCGTGCCCAAGCCCGCCGGCAGCAACGGCCCGACCGTGCCGACGCCGACCGGCGCCGACTGCGGGGTCGGGCCCGACGGCGCCGACGACATCGAGCTGCGGCTCCTGCCGCACCCGGGGGCGCCCGCCCAGCCGCTGCAGAAGGGTGCCTCGGGCGGTGAGCTGTCGCGGGTGATGCTCGCGATCGAGGTCGTGTTCGCCGGGGTCGGTGGGCCGCCCACGCTGGTCTTCGACGAGGTCGACGCCGGTGTCGGCGGGACGGCGGCCGTGGAGATCGGCAAGCGGCTGGCCCGGCTGGCCCGGGATCATCAGGTGCTGGTCGTGACGCACCTGCCGCAGGTGGCCGCGTTCGCCGATCGGCACCTGGTGGTGGCGAAGGACACCGGGGGTGCGGTCACCACCAGCGGGGTGACCGTGGTGGAGCACACGGACCGGGCTCGGGAGCTGGCTCGGATGCTGGCCGGGCTGCCGGATTCGGATCTTGGGATTGCGCACGCGGAGGAGCTGCTGTCGGTCGCGGACCGGGAGAAGGCGGCGCACTAGAGCTAGCCCTCGGGGGAGTGCGGCCCGACCCGTTGTTCTTCCTTGCCGGCGGGTGAGTTGACCTCGTGCGGTCAACATCGCGCCGCTTGGTGTTCGTCTCGTCGCCGTAGGTTGCGCGCTGTGGTGGACACCGTCGCGGCCTCGCCCTGGATCATCGTGATCGTGTTCGTGGTGGCCGGGCTCGACGCCATCGTGCCGCTGTCGCCCAGCGAGTCCACCCTGATCGCCGTGTCCGTCGCCTCCGCGGAGACCGGGCACCCCGCCATCGCGCTGGTGATCGCGGCGGCCGCCAGCGGGGCGTTTGTCGGCGACGTCGTGTCGTACCGGATCGGGGTGCGGGCCGGGGCCGGGGTGCTGCGGCGGCTGCAAGGCAAGACGCGGGGGATGGCCGCCTACTCCTGGGCCAGCCGCACCCTCGCGAGCCGGGGCGGGCAGGTGCTCGTGTTCGCGCGCTATCTGCCCGGTGGCCGGTCGGCCTCGGCGCTGGCCGCCGGGGTGGTCGGCTACCCGGCGCTGCGCTTCCAGGCCTGGACGGCCGTCGGTGTGAGTGTGTGGGCGACGATGGCGGGGCTCATCGGGTACGCCTGCGGGATCTTCTTCCAGGGGCGGCCGTGGAAGGCGCTGCTGCTCGCGTACGCGGGTGCCGCCCTCCTCCTCGGGTTCGCCGAGCTCGTCCGGCGGTGGTCGCCGCCGCCACCGGTCGAAGCCGAGGTCGCCGCCGAGCCCGAGCCGGAGTCCGAGCCCAAGGCCGAGCCCAAGGCCGAGCCCAAGGCCGAGCCCAAGGCCGAGGTTGCCGGCGAGGCTGAGGCCGAGCGGTCCTAGCCGACCAGCAGGTTCACCCTCGTGCCCACCGGGGCCACCGTCAGGGCCAGCGTCGACTGCTCGCGGACCGTGGGCCTCGTGGAGGCGCCGATCTCGCGGATCACGCCCAGCTCCAGGCCCGCGGCGCGCAGGGCCGCGGCGGCCTCGGTCGGGGTTTTACCGGCCAGGTTGGGCACGCGGGTCAAGCGGATCGACGACAATGTTTCCATCTGGCGCTCCTCACGATGGTCCCTCTACAGACTTGAGGGGCCGGGGAGCGTCGCGAATACGCGGGCCGACTGTCGGCTGGTTGACACTACCGGGACGTGACGGGCGTCACGTCGAGCGCCGAACAGGGCGTTCTACCTGGTCGTGGACATGTCGCACGCGGCTTTCCCGAACGGTCCATGCCAGGATGGATGCGATGCGACTACCAACTCTACGCCGCACCCGGCCCGCCGAGCCGGGTGTCATCGGTGGCGTCGTGCGGCTGGATCGGCGGACGAAACGCCTGGTGGGTCGCCTGCGCCCGGGGGACATCGCGGTCATCGACCATGTCGACCTGGACCGGGTCGCGGCCGACTCGCTCGTGGCGGCCGGGGTGGCGGCGGTGCTCAACGCGAAGCCGTCGGTCTCCGGCCGCTATCCCAACCTGGGGCCCGAAGGGCTGATCAAGGCCGGCATCCCGCTCGTCGACGACCTGGGCGAGGAGCTGTTCGACCGCCTGCGCGAGGGCGACGTGGTCCGCATCGAGGGTGACACCGTCTACGCCGGCGAGGAGGCCGTCGCCAAGGGCGTGCGGCAGGACGCCGACACCGTCGCCGAGGCGATGGCCGACGCCCGCGAGGGGCTGTCGGTGCAGCTCGAGGCGTTCGCCGCGAACACCATGGAGTACCTCAAGCAGGAGCGCGCCCTGCTGCTCGACGGCGTCGGCGTGCCCGAGGTGCAGACCGAGATCGCCGGGCGGCACTGCCTCATCGTCGTGCGCGGCTACGACTACAAGGCCGACATCGACGTGCTGCGCCCCTACATCCGGGAGTACAAGCCGGTCCTCATCGGCGTCGACGGCGGCGCCGACGCGCTGGTCGAGGCCGGGTACACGCCCGACATGATCATCGGCGACATGGACTCGGTGAGCGACGACGTGTTGCGCTGCGGCGCGGAGATCGTCGTGCACGCGTACCCCGACGGGCGGGCGCCCGGCCTGGCCCGCGTGCAGCGGCTCGGCGTCGAGGCGATCACCTTCCCGGCCGCCGCGACCAGCGAGGACATCGCGATGCTGCTGGCCGACGAGAAGGGGGCGTCGCTCCTGGTGGCGGTCGGCACCCACAACACCCTCATCGAGTTCCTCGACAAGGGCCGGGGTGGCATGGCCTCGACCTTCCTGACGCGGTTGAAGCTCGGTGGCAAACTGGTCGACGCCAAGGGTGTATCCCGGCTGTACCGGCAGAGTCTCTCCGGCTCGTCGCTGGTCCTGCTGCTCGCGTCCGCGATCGCCGCGATGGCCGCCGCCCTGGCCGTCACCACGATCGGGCGGGCGTACCTCAGCGTCATCGCCGAGTGGTGGGACAACCTGATCTTCACGCTGTTCTCGTAGTAGACGGGCGATTTGTTGTGATCAACTTCCGGTACCACGTGGTGTCGCTGGCCGCCGTCTTCCTGGCGCTCGCCATTGGCCTCGTCGTGGGGACCGCGGCGGCCAACGGGCCGCTCGCCGAGAACCTCAACGACCAGGTCAACAAGATCACGGACGAGAAGCAGCAGCTCCGCGACGACCTGGAGCAGTCGCGGGCCGAGCTGAAGAAGAACGCCGACTTCGCGAACGAGGTCGCCCCGATGCTGCTCAACGGCAAGCTGACCAACCGCAACGTGCTCCTGGTCAAGTTCGAGGGCAGCGACGACGACGTCGACGCGGCGACCGAGGGCATCGCCGACACGCTCGACACGGCCGGCGCCAAGCTCACCGGCACGGTCACGATCAAGGAGAAGTTCACCGCCGCCACCAGCAGCGAGCTGCTGCTCGACCTGGCCGACTCGTCGGCGCCGCCGGCCGTGAGCGGGGCCCTGCCCGCCGAGTCCAACGGGGTCGACACCTCGGCCGCGCTGCTCGCCGCGGTGCTCGTCGGCAAGTCCGGCGCGGCGCAGGTCGAGGGCACGCGCACGGTGCTCAGCAGCTACGAGAAGAGCGGCGTGATCGGCCTCGAGGGCGACTTCAAGGTCCCCGCCGAGGCGGTGATCGTGGTCGCCGGGGCGCCCGCCACCGGCAAGGACGCCAAGGAGCGCAACGCCGCCGCGCTGACCATCGCCAGCCGCTTCGACCTGGCCGGGAAGGTCGTGGTCGCCGGGCTCTCGGCCAACGGCCTGGTGTCGGCGGTCCGCGGTGACGCCTCGATCGCCAAGTCGGTGTCCACGGTCGACAACGCGGTGACGGCGTACGGGCAGGTCGCCGCGGTCATGGCCCTGGTCGAACGGCTGGGCGGCAAGACCGGCCACTACGGCATCGGCGACGGTGCGACCAGCCTCCTGCCGAAGACGGTGAGCGCGGCCAATGGTTCGTAAGCTGCTTCGCCTGCTGGCCGGACCGGTCGGCGGCACCGTCGCCCGCGCCTCCGTGCGCGCCCTGGCCGGCAACCCGGCGCTCGATCGCACCAACTTCCGCGGCCGCACGGTCTCCCTGGCCGGCGGCCCGGCCCTGGCGCTCGGCGCCACCGCGGGCGCCGTCGTGGGGGCCGCGACGAGCAAGACCCCGATGGGACGGGTGGGGGCCGCGACGAGCAGGACCTCGACGGGACGGGTGGTGGCCGCGACCGCGGTGGCGGGCCTCGGGTCCGGCGCCGTCGGGCTCTACGACGACCTCGTCGGCGGGCGGCCCGAACACGCCGCCAAGGGCTTCCGCGGCCACGTCGGCGCGCTGCGCGAGGGCCGGGTCACCAGCGGCCTGGTCAAGATCGCCGGGGTCGGCGCGGCCGGCCTGGTGGCGGCCGCGCTGCTGCCCCGCAAGCGGGCCGTCGACGTGCTGCTCGGCGCCGGGGTCATCGCCGGCGCCGCGAACCTGTTCAACCTGCTCGACCTGCGCCCGGGCCGGGCCATCAAGGCCGGGTTCCTCGCTGGCGCGCCCCTCGCGGGCAGCGGCATCGCGGCCGGGACGCTCGGCGCGGCCGGCGCGCTGCTGCCGGCCGACCTCGACGAGGAGATCATGCTCGGCGACGCCGGAGCCAACGCGCTCGGCGCGCTGCTCGGCACCGCGTACACCGCCCGCACCGGCACCCTCGGCCGCGCCGCCGCCCTCGCCGGGATCGTCGCGCTGACCGCGGCGAGCGAGAAGGTCAGCTTCACCAAGGTCATCGAGCGCAACGCCCTGCTGCACCGCATCGACCAGTGGGGCCGCCGCCCGGCCGGCAACCCGCGGGCAGCCGGTGAGGAGCGCGCCGAGGAGGCCCTCTGGGAGGTGGCGGCCGACCGCGAGGCCCGGGAGGCGCTGGCGGGCATGGACGACCGCGAGGCGCGGGAAGCCCTGTGGGGCGACCCGGCGCAGCAGGCCCTGTGGGAGATCGAGACAGACCCGGATGACGAAGACCGGGACGGGCGGCGCAGGCCGCGGCCGTATCCGCGCAGGTGACCGCAAAACGGCTGTTCGGCGCGGCGGTCCTCGTCGCGAGTCTCACCGTTCTGAGCCGAATTGCCGGATTTGCCCGCATTCTTGTCTTCAACTGGTCCGTCGGCCCCACCTACCTCGGCAACGCCTACCAGGCCGCCAACACGATCCCCAACATCATCTTCGAGCTCGTGGCCGGCGGCGCCCTCGCCAGCCTCGTCGTGCCCCTGCTCGCCGGCCCGGCGGCGCGGGAGGACCGCGCGACCGTCGGGCGCACGGTGTCGGCCCTGCTCACCTGGGTCGTCCTGCTGCTCACCCCGATCGCCCTGGTCACCGCCCTCGCCGCCCGGCCGCTCGTCGGCCTGCTCACCGACGGCCAGCCGCCGGAGGTCGTCGACGCCGGCACGGACATGCTGCGGGTCTTCGCGCCCCAGCTGCCGCTGTACGGGGTGGGCATCGTCCTGACGGGGGCGCTCCAGACGTACCGCCGCTTCGCCTGGCCCGTCATCGCCCCCCTGCTGTCGAGCCTGACGGTGATGGCCGTGTACGTCGCCTTCGGCCTGCTCGCCGGGCGCGGCGCGGACCTCGGGCAGGTCAGCGGCGGGCACCTGCTGCTGCTGTCGGGCGGCACCACGCTCGCCGTCGCGGTGCTCTCGCTCTGCCTGGTGTTCCCGATGAGGCGCCTCGGGCTGCGGGTCCGGCCGTCCACCCGGCTGCCCGTCGAAACGGTGCGCACCCTGCGCCCGCTCGCCGTCGCCGGGATCGTCACCGTCGGCACCCAGCAGCTCGTCCTGGGCCTGGCCATCCGCCTGGCCAGCTACGCGGGGGAGGGGGCGATCGTCGTCTACAGCCTGGCCCAGACGATGTTCCTGCTGCCCTGGGCGGTGTTCGCCGTGCCGGTGGCGACCACGACCTACCCGGCGCTCGCCGAGCACGGCGCGCACGGCGACCGGGAGGGGTTCGCGCGGGTCCTCGCACCGGCCGTGCGCAGCGTCGTGCTGCTCACCACCCTCGGCGCCGCCGGGCTCATCGTGCTGGCGCGGCCGATCGCGGTACTGCTGGCGGCCGCGTCCTCCCAGCCGCCCGCCATCGGGCCGCTCGCCGGGGCGATCGCCTGGTTCGCGCCCGGCCTGCTCGGCTACGGGCTGTTCGCCCTGCTGTCCCGGGCCCTGTACGCCGGGGCCAACGCCTACCCGGCCGCGGTCGCGACCGCGCTCGGCTGGGCCGCGGTGGCCGGCGTCGCGCTGCTGCTCGCGGTCACCCTGCCGGTCGCCGACCGGGTGCCGGCGCTCGCCGCGGCGAACTCGGCCGGCATGGTCGTGCTCGGCGCGGCACTGCTGTTCGCCATCCTCCGGAAGGCGGGTGCGCCGGCACTCGCCGGCGTCGCCCGCACCACCGCCGCAGCCGTCGCGTCGGGAGCCGTCGCGGTCGCCGCCGGGCTCACCATCCGCGGCGCGATCAGCACCCCCGGTGCGGGCGGGGCCGTTGCGCAGGGCATGCTGTGCGGAGTCGTGGTGGCGGTGGTCTTCCTCGCCGGGGTGGCGGTCACCGACCGCCGGGCCCTGCAGCGACTCGTCAAGAGAAAGGGCTGATCGTGCGCATCGCGTTGGTGCTGGCCACGAGCACGGGCGGCACCGGGCGGCACGTCGGCATGCTGGTCGACGGCCTGGTGGCGCACGGCGCGGAGGTCAGCGTCCACGGGCCGGCGGCGACCGGCGCGCAGTTCCGCTTCGCCCAGCGTGGCGCCAGGTTCGTGCCGGTCGAGATCCCGGCCAGCCCCCAGCCGGGTGACGTCCTGGCCGTGCGGGCGCTGCGCCGCGAGCTCAGGGGCGTCGACGTCATCCACGCGCACAGCCTGCGGGCCGGCCTGGTCGCCGCGCTCGCCCGCCCGGCCGGCGTCCCGCTGGTGGTCACCTGGCACAACCTCGTGCTGGCCAAGGGCCTGCGGGCCCGGCTGTACCACCCGCTGGAGCGCCGGGTCGCCCGCGCCGCCGACGTGACGCTCGGCGTCTCCACCGACCTCGTCGAGCGGGCCCGCGAGCTCGGCGGCAAGGACGTCCGCCTGGCCAGGGTGCCCGCGTCGGTGCTGCCGCCGCCCGCCCGCGGCCGGGAGGCCGTCCGCGAGGAGCTGGGCGTCGAGCCCGGCCAGCCGCTCGTGTTCGCCGCCGGCCGGCTGCACCCGCAGAAGGGCTTCGAGACGCTCGTCGCCGCGGCCGCCCGCTGGCGCCACCGCGACCCGCCGCCCTACGTGGCGATCGCCGGCAGCGGCCCGTCGTACATGCCGCTCGCCCAGCGCATCTCCGTCGAGCGCGCGCCGGTCCACCTCCTCGGCCACCGCGACGACGTGCCCGACTTGCTGGCCGCGGCCGACCTGGTCGTGGCGACCAGCGTGTGGGAGGGCCAGCCCCTGTTCGTCCAGGAGACGATGGCGGCAGGTGTACCGCTGGTGTCGACCGCCGTCGGCGGCGTCCCCGAGCTGGTCGGCTCCGCCGCCCGCCTGGTGGCGGCGCACGACGTCGACGGGATCGCGGACGCGGTCGAGGAGCTGCTCGACGACCCGGGCGCCCGCGAGGAGCTGGGCCGCAAGGGCCTCGCCCAGGCCGCCACCTGGCCGACCGCCGAGGACGCCGTGGAGCAGGTCGAGGCGGTGTACGCGCAGCTGCGCGCCCGCGGGGAGGGCTGATGCGGCACCGGCTGCATCGCTTCACCCCGGCCCTGCTCGCGCTCCTCGTCGGACTGCTCGGCATCGTCGCCCTCATCCCGCGCCCGGCCGCCGAGCCGGTCGCCCCGGCCGCCGACTACGTGATCGTCGTCGGGGTCGCCGGGCTGCGCTGGGACGACGTGAACCCCGACGACACCCCGACCATGTGGCAGCTCGCCCAGGCCGGCTCGATCGGCGCGCTGTCGGTGCGCTCGGCCCGGCGGGTCACCTGCGCCGGCGACGGCTGGCTGACTCTCGGCGCCGGCAACTTCGCGATCTACACGCCCGGCGCGGTGACCCCGGTCTGCCCGCCGCTGAGCGCCGTCATCGAGCCCGACGCGCAGGGCAAGCCCGGCGCGTCGCTGCCCGACCAGGCCGACGTCGTCGCGCGCAACCGCAACCTGCACTGGGGCGCCCGGCCGGGTGCGCTGGCCGAGGGCGTGCGCTGCACCACCGCGATCGGCCCCGGCGCCGCGATCGCCGCCGCCCGGCCCTACGGGCGGGTCGACCGCTACTCGGAGAGCGTCGAGGAGAGCCTGCTGTCCGCCTGCGCGCTCACCCTGGTCGACGCCGGGCAGATCGAGGGCGCCGACGCCGCGGCCCGGGCCGGCGACGCCCGGCGGGCCGACGCGGTGCTGGCGAGCGTCATGGCCGGCCGGCCGGAGCGGGCCCTCGTCGTCCTGGCCGGCCTGTCCGACCTCGACGCCACCGGCCGGCTCCATGTGGCGATCGCCCAGGGGCCCGGCTACACCGGCGGCTGGCTCACCTCGCCGTCGACGTCCCGCCCCGGCTACGTGCAGGTCGTCGACCTGGCCCCGAGCGCCCTCGCGGCGCTGGACCGGCCGATCCCCGGCAAGCTGTTCGCCGGTGGGGCCGCGTCGATGACCGGCGGGCGGCCGGCCGACCTGGCCGCGGCCGTCGACGATCTCGCCGACGCCGACCGGGAGGCGAGCATCCAGCGGCGGGTCGGCTCGAACTTCTTCACCGGCCTCGTGGTCGCCGAGCTGCTGATCTTCCTGGCCGCGGTACCGCTGCTGCACCGGGCGAGAAGGCCCGGCGGCCCGCAGTCGTACACCCCGACGCCGGCGTGGCTGCGGCGGGCCGCCGAGGTGCTGCTGCTCGCCGCCTCCCTGGCCGTCCCGGCCGCGCTCGTCGCCGACCTGCTGCCCTGGTGGCGGTGGTCGTCGCCGGGGCTCATGTTCGGCGGCGTGACGCTCGGGGTGCTCGCCGTGGCCACCTTCGTCCTCGCGTACATCACCGCCCGCAGCCGGGCCATCGCGCCGCTCGGCGGGGTGGCCACGCTCGCCGCCCTGGCCGTCGCGTTCGACGTGCTCACCGGCTCCCGGCTGCAGCTCAACGGGGTGGCCGGCTACTCGGCACTGGTCGGCGGGCGGTACGCGGGCGTCGGCGTCATCGGCCTCGGCCTGCTCGTCACCGGCGTGCTGCTCGGCGGAGCGGCCCTCGCCCAGCGCTTCGAGCGGCGCTGGCGGCCGTTCGTGATCGCCGTCGTCGGCGCGGTCGGCATGGTCGTCATCGGCAGCCCGTACCTCGGCGCCGACGCGTCCGGCGCGGTCGCCCTCACCGCCGGGGTCTGCATCGCCGCCGCGATGGCGGTCGGTGGCTGGCTGACCATCACCCGGCTGCTCTGGGCGTTCGGCGCGGCGCTCGTCGTCACCGCCGGGTTCGCGGTGCTCGACCTGTTCCGCCCGGAGGAGCAGCGCAGCAGCGTCGGCCGGCTGCTCGTGCGGACGCTGGACGGCACGGCCGGGTTCATCGCCCGGCGCATCGGCGAGGCGAACGTCGTCACCACGGTCACCAGCCCGCTGACCGTGCTGGTGCTCGGCTCCCTGCTGTACGCCACCTTCGTCCTCCTGCGCGACTGGGGCGGGCTGCGGCGGCTGCTGGGCGTCTTCCCGCCCGTCCGGGGGGCGCTGGCGGGGCTCGTCGTGGCGTCGCTGCTCGCCGGTCTGGTCGAGGGCGTCTCGCTCAACGTCCTCGGCGCGGCCCTCGCCACAGCGCTACCGCTGGTCGTGCTCGCGTGCCTGCGCGTGTTGGACCACGCCGACGACAAGTCCAGTGAGTGGTCCGAAGCGTAGCGGAGGAGCCGCTCACCATTGGCTCAGTCTTGTTGCACCTCGGCCGGAGCGAAGCGGAGGCAGAGGTGTGACGCATGCGACGCCGGGTGTGTCTTCTGCACCGGCGTTCACCTGCTGTTAGGCTGGACTCCCGTGGATCGCTCGATACGGACCGGTGCCATCCGGCAGGCCAAGCACATCTTCGTCACCGGGGGCGTCGCCTCCTCGCTCGGTAAGGGTCTCACGGGCTCCAGCCTGGGCAGTCTGCTCAGTGCGCGCGGGTTGCGGGTCGTGATGCAGAAGCTCGACCCGTATCTCAACGTCGACCCGGGAACGATGAACCCGTTCCAGCACGGTGAGGTCTTCGTCACCGAGGACGGCGCCGAGACCGACCTCGACATCGGGCATTACGAGCGGTTCCTCGACCAGGACCTCTCGCGCAACGCGAACGTGACCACCGGCCAGATCTACTCGGCCGTGATCGCCAAGGAGCGCCGCGGGGAGTACCTCGGCGACACCGTCCAGGTCATCCCGCACGTCACCAACGAGATCAAGGCCCGCATCCGGGCGATGTCCGCCCCCGACGCCGACGGCGTCGCGCCCGACGTCGTCATCACCGAGGTCGGCGGCACGGTCGGCGACATCGAGTCGCTGCCGTTCCTGGAGGCGATCCGCCAGGTCCGCCACGACATCGGCCGGGACAACTGCTTCTTCCTGCACGTCTCGCTGGTGCCCTACCTGGCGCCCAGCGGCGAGCTGAAGACCAAGCCGACCCAGCACTCGGTCGCCGCCCTGCGCAGCATCGGCATCCAGCCCGACGCGCTGGTCTGCCGCTCCGACCGGGAGATCCCGGACAAGACCAAGAACAAGCTGGCGCTGTACTGCGACGTCGACGCCGAGGCGGTCGTGTCCGCCCCCGACGCCCCGTCCATCTACGACATCCCGCGGGTGCTGCACGAGGAGGGCCTCGACGCCTACGTCGTGCGCCGCCTCGGCCTGTCGTTCCGCGACGTCGCCTGGAAGAAGTGGGACGACCTGCTCGAGCGGGTCCACCACCCGCGGCAGACGGTCACCGTGGCCATCGTCGGCAAGTACGTCGACCTGCCGGACGCCTACCTGTCGGTCACCGAGGCGGTCCGCGCCGCCGGCTTCGCGCACCGGGCCCGCGTCGAGATCCGCTGGGTGCCGAGCGACGCCTGCACCACCCCGGCCGGCGCCGCGCAGGCGCTCTCCGGCGTCGACGGCGTGGTCATCCCGGGCGGCTTCGGCGTGCGGGGCATCGAGGGCAAGATCGGCGCGTCGCAGTACACCCGGCAACACGGCATCCCGACCCTCGGGCTCTGCCTCGGCCTGCAGTGCATGACGATCGAGGTGCTCCGCCACGCGGGCGGGATCGTCGGCGCCAACTCGCTGGAGTTCGACCCGGACGCGTCCGACCCGGTCATCTCGACGATGGCCGACCAGGAGGACATCGTCGCCGGCAAGGGCGACCTGGGCGGCACGATGCGCCTCGGGGCCTACCCGGCGCACCTCGCGGCCGGCACGCTCACCGCCGAGGCCTACGGCGAGACCGAGGTCTCCGAGCGCCACCGCCACCGCTACGAGGTCAACAACGCCTACCGCGAGGCGATGACGAAGGCCGGCCTGAAGATCTCCGGCACCTCCCCGGACGGGCGGCTCGTCGAGTTCGTCGAGCTCGACCGCGACACGCACCCGTTCTTCGTCGCCACCCAGGCACACCCGGAGCTCAAGAGCCGCCCGACCCGCGCGCACCCGCTGTTCGCCGCGTTCGTCGGCGCGGCCGTCGCCTACAACGCGGCTGATCGTCTCCCCGTGGAACTTGAGACGATCGACGCATGACGCACACGTACGAGGTCCGGTCGCACACCGAACGGCTACGCAACCGCGTGTTCTCGATCGTCACCGACGAGGTCGTGATGCCCGGCGGTGACGTCGTCACCCGCGACTACATGGTGCACGTCGGCGCCGTCGGCGTGGTCGCCGTCGACGCCGACGGCCGGGTGGCGCTGGTCCGCCAGTACCGGCCCGCCGTGCGCACCGTGCTGTGGGAGCTGCCGGCCGGCCTCGTCGACGTCGCGGGCGAGCCGCTCGTCGACGCGGCGGCCCGCGAGCTGGCCGAGGAGGCCGACCTGGTGGCCGCCCGCTGGGACCTGCTCGTCGAGATCCACCCGTCACCCGGCGCGTCCAACGAGAAGATCCGGCTCTTCCTGGCCCGGGAGATCGCCACGGTACCGCTGGAGGAGCGGCACGAGCGGACGCACGAGGAGGCCGAGCTCGAGCTGCACTGGATCGACCTCGACGAGGCGGTCCGCATGGTGCTCGCCGGCGAGGTCACCAACGCGGCCTGTGCGATCGGTGTCCTGGCCGCGGCTACCGCCCGGGACCAGGGCTGGGCGACCCTGCGCCCGGCGTCCGCCGCCACCTGATGGACCCTGAGGCCGTGGCGAAGGCCAGCGCGGAGGCGATGTACGCCGCCGACGTCGCCTCGCGCTCCCTCGGCATCACCATCGACGCGGTCGCCCCCGGACGGGCGACCGCGACGATGATGGTCCGCGCCGACATGCTCAACGGCCACGCCATCGGCCACGGCGGCTTCGTGTTCCTCCTCGCGGACACGGCGTTCGCGTTCGCCTGCAACTCCTACGGCACGCCGACCGTGGCGGCCGGGGCCGACGTCGAGTTCCTGGAGCCGGTCCGCGAGGGGGACGTGCTGACGGCGGTGGCCGTGGAGCGCGTCCGCCGCGGCCGGGCCGGCGTCTACGACGTGACGGTGACCCGGCCGGACGGCACGGTGGTCGCCGAGTTCCGTGGCCGGTCCCGCGCTATCCCGCCGCGTTGATCGCCTTGGAGTCCCAGACGCGCTGGTCCGGGCGGTCGCGGGCGACCCGCAGCATGGCCCGGCCCAGCCGCTCGGTCGTCGTCGCGATGCCCGGGAACCCCCGCACCAGCAGCGCCGACAGCGGGGTCAGGGCGACGTACAGCGCGTGGAAGTACCACACCTTCGACCGCGCGCCGTGCATCGGGCGGATGAAGCCGGGCCGGAACGCGTAGCCGCGTACCTGCGACGCGATCACGTCGTCCTCGGTGCGGCCCTTGACCCGCTGCCACATCTGCCGGCCGTTCGTGTCGGTGCCGGCGCCCGACACGTAGACGAAGACCTGGTCCGCCGGCATCGCGCGGACCGCGGCGAGGGCGTAGTCGTAGGTGACGCGGCGGTAGTCGGCCTCGGACATGCCGACGGAGGAGACGCCGAGGCAGAAGAAGCAGGCGTCGTACCCGGCGAAGTCCACGCCGGTGAAGTCCGCGAAATTGTCGTGCACCCGTGAGCGCAGTTTGGCGTGCTCGACGGCGAGCGGGCTGCGGGTCACGGCGAGGACCTCTTCCACGTCGTCCGCGAGCAGGCACTCGCGGAGCACACCGTGGCCGACCATGCCCGTCGCGCCGAAGACGATGACCTTCATGCCTTCACTATGGCCAACGTCGCCCCGTTGAGCGTCGTGTAGAGGTCGGAGTCGGTGAAGTTCTTCGTCGTCTCCTCGCCGATGTAGACGTCGACGTGCTTGCCGCCGCCCAGGCCGGGGGTGAACTCGTCGACGATCGTCCAGGTCGGCGCCTTGAGCGTGGCGCACACCTCGGCGGTCACCCCGGCGGTGCCGCAGCGCAGGATCGTGAAGCGGCTGCCCTGCCCGAGGACGTCGCCGTCGGCGGCGGCGGAGACCCAGGGGACGAGCGGGCGGCCGGCGGTGTCGCGCGGTGCGGTGTCCATCCAGTAGCCGGTGTCGTAGGACCAGTTGAGGTACCGCCCGTCGGCGACCTTGCCGGTGCTCTCGTCCTTGACCGCCTCGACGAACGACTCCGGGAAGCGGCCGAGGTCCCGCTGGTCGCGGCCTTTCGTGCAGTCGATGGTCGGGCAGCCGGTCACGGCGGCGGCGCGGCCGGTGTGCAGGCTCGCGACGGCCGTGTAGTAGACGGTGACCTCCCAGCCGCTGAGCTCGACCGGGCTGCCGGTGGGGGAGGGCAGGCCGGGCAGGACGGCGGTCTGCGGCGGGTGCCCGGGCGCCTCTTCCTCATCGCCCGTAGCGCATGCGGCCAGCGCGAGCGCGGCACTGAGGGTGATCAGTCTTGCACGGTGTGTCACTCGATGATCGTAGACGTCAGTCCTCGGGGCGGCGGCGCTGTTGCTTGCGCAGCGATGTGTGGCGCTTGTCGGAGAGGCGCCGCTCGATCACGCCACGTGATGGCTTGGTCCGCTTCCGTGGCCTGGGTGGCGGGGCGACCGCCGCCGCGAGGATCGCCACCAGGCGCTCCTCGGCCGCGCGGCGGTTCTGCAGCTGGGAGCGGTGCTCCGAGGCCACCACTGACAGCACCCCGTCGACGAGCCGGGCGGCCAGGCGGTGCAGCGCCCGCGCCTTCAGCGCCTCGGGCACCGCGCCGGTCGTGGCCAGGTCGAAGCGCAGCTCGACCCGCGAGTCGGTGGTGTTCACCGACTGCCCGCCCGGGCCGCCGGACCGGCTGAACCGCCAGGTGAGCTCGGCGCGCGGCAGGGCGATGTCCGGGGTGACCCGCAAGTCGTCGTCCACGCCGTCAAGCATGCGGTGCCCGTATTGCATGTTGCACTCCAGGGTGACTTCGTCATCGTGCCCCCGGGAGCGGGAGGTAGTCTCGGCGGGACGCAGCGGGAAAGGTGACGCCGTGGCCGATGCCGTGCAGACGACGGCGTTGCTGGTCGAGGACTTCGACGCTGAGCAGATCACCGCGGTGCGGCACGCCGTCGGCCGTGGCGCCGCGGCGGTCGGGCTGCGCGAGCAGCGGCTCGAGGACTTCGTGCTGGCCGTCAACGAGATCGTCACCAACGCCGTGCGTCACGCCGGCGGCCGCGGCTCGCTGCGCATGTGGGTGATCGACGGCGAACTGGTCTGTGAGGTCACCGACAAGGGCGGCGGCATTCCCGCCGAGCGGCTCAACGGCCAGACCCTCCCGCCCAGCTACGCGACCAGCGGCCGCGGCCTGTGGCTGGCCCGCCACCTCGTCGACGGGGTCGAGGTGCGCACCGGAGCCGGCGGCACCATCGTGGTCCTGCGGATTCAGACCTCGTCGACGTAGCGCCAGGCCCCGCCCACCTTCACGAACCGGCTGCGGTCGTGCATCGTGCCCGGGCGGCCCTCGGCGGTGTAGCGGGCGCGGAACTCGACGACGCCCTCGGTGTCGAAGATGCCGCCGCCCTGCCGGTCGAGGATCGCCAGCCCCTGCCAGGTCTGCTTCGGCTCCAGGGTGAGGGCCCGCGGCCGGGTCTTCTCGTGCCAGGTGCGCAGCAGGAACGCACGGTCGCCGACGACGTACGCCGCGTAGCGGGCGCGCATGAGCAGCTCGGCGCTCGGCGGCTCGGCGCCGCGGTGGTACTGCCCGCAGCAGTCGTCGTAGGACTCGCCGAGGCCGCAGGGGCACTTCTCCGGGATCACGCCTCGGATTCTCCCCGATGCTCGCGCGGTGACACACCGCGCACCCGCTTGAACGCCGCGCTCAGCGCGAACGCGCTGCCGTAGCCCACCTGCCGGGCCACCGCGCCGAGCGTCGCGCCCGGCTCCAGCAGCAGGTCGGCGGCGAGTGCGAGGCGCCAGCCGGCGAGGTACGCCATCGGCGGCTCCCCGACGAGCTCGGCGAAGCGGCGGGCCAGCAGCGCCCGCGACACCCCGACCCGCGCGGCCAGCGTCGCCACCGTCCAGGGCGCGGCCGGCTCGTGGTGCAGCAGGAGCAGGGCCGGGCCGATGACCGGGTCGGACTGGGCCCGGTACCAGCCGGGCGCGGTGCCCGGTCGGGCCAGCCAGGTGCGCAGCGCCGTGATGAGCATGAGGTCGAGCAGCCGGTCGAGGACCGCTTCCTGGCCTGGCCGGTCCTTGGCGATCTCGTCGGCCAGGAGCGTGACGAGCGGCGTGTCCCAGTCCTCCCGCGGCACCACCAGGGCCTGTGGCAGTGTGCCGAGCAGCCGTCGGCTCACCTCGCCGGCCAGCTGGTAGGCGCCGGTGAGGATCAGCGTCGGGCCGTCCGGGTCGTCGCCCCAGGTACGTATCCCGAGGTGCATGAGCTCGGCGAGGTCGCGCCCGTCGGGCGTGGTGCAGCGCTGGCCCGGGTGGATGACGATCTGCGGCGGGCAGTCCGGCGGGTCGGCCACCGTGTAGTGGCCGGGGCCGCGGACCACCAGGACGTCGCCGGGGCGCAGCTCGGCGGACTTGCCGTCGTCGGGCACGTACCAGGCGGCGCCGCGCACGACCGCCGCGACCGCGAGGGCGGCCTCGTCGCGGATGCGCAGCGACCACGGCGGGGTGAGCACCGAGCGCAGCAGGAACGCGCCCCGGGCCCGCGGCCCGTCGAGGAGGGCGGTCAGCGCGTCCACGCCCCCACCGTAGACGCCCGCGCATGGATCCGCGCGCCTCGGCCATGGCGCGTCTTTGCCCGAGCCGATTCACTGAGATACATGGAACAGCTCCGGACGACCGTCCTCGCCGCCGCCACCCTCCTGGTCGGCCTCTCCGCCGGCGTCTTCTTCGCCTACTCGACCTCGGTCATGCTCGCGCTGAAGCGGGTCGACGACCGCACGTTCGTCGACGTCATGCAGAAGATCAACGTGGCCATCCTGAACGGCTGGTTCCTGACGGTGTACGTCGGCGCGCTGTTCGCCGCCATCGTCGCGGCCCTGCTGCACCTGGGCGGCGGGCACCGCCAGCCGCTGCCGTGGCTGATCGCCGCCGTGGTGCTCTACGGGGTGGCCTTCGTCGTGACCGCGGCGATCAACGTGCCGCTGAACAACCAGCTGGACGCCGCCGGTCCGGTGGCCGGGATCGCGGACCCGGCCGCGGTACGGGCGAGCTTCGAGGCGGACTGGGTGCGGTGGAACCTCGTGCGGACCGTCGCCTCGGCGGGTGCCCTGCTCACCCTGGCGATCGCCCTGCTGCGCCGGTGAGGTCCACTGCCGTCGGTTACTGCTGGATCACCCAGCGCTGGTTGGGGGAGCCGTCGCAGTCCCACTGGCGGGCCTCGGCCCCCGGGTCGGTGCGCCCGCCGTCGACGCCGATGCACTTGCCGCTGTTGACGCTGACCACCCGGTAGCCGTCACCGTCGCGCTGCAGCCGCCATTGCTGGTTGGGCGCGCCGTGGCAGTCCCACTGCACGATCTGCGCGCCGTTGTCCTTGGACCCGCCGTTGACGTCGAGGCAGCGGTTGTCCTGCGCGTTCACCCAGCGGAACGTGTCCTGGCTGCCGTCGAGGGCCTGCGGCACCCACAGCTCGGTGCGGTTGTTGCCGTCACAGGGCTGCTGCACCCCGATGCCGCCGTTGCCGTCGTTGGCCTGCAGGCACAGCTGGGAGTGCGACGCCCGCAGCAGGCTCGGCTTGGCGTCGACCAGGGCCTTCGGCTTGGTCGGTGACGGGGTGGGGGAGGCGCTCGGCGACGGCGGCGCGCTCGACGGCGCCGCCGCCGAGGACGAGGGCGCCGCCGGCAGGCCGGTCGAGCCGCCGGCGTTGACCGGGCCGGACGGCCCGTCGTCGGTGAACGCCTGGGCGGCGAGCACCACCCCGACGATGATCGCCACGACGAGGAACGCGAACGCGCCGATGAGCACCGGATCGGGCTTCGGGGCTGGCGGCGTCGGGCGTGGCCCGCCGTACACGGTCATGGCCGCACAGCATAGATCAGGCTCGCGTCGGACAGTCTGTCAATCCAGCCCGGGAGGAGTTCACACTGTGCTGCCCGCAATCGCCCCCCGTGGGTCATAAACTCCCGCTTGTACACGCAGCGTGACGGACGCTGGTGGAGAGGGGTCGCAACAGTGAAGGTCGCAATTCCGCGCGAGGTCAAGAACCACGAGTACCGGGTGGCGATCACACCGGCCGGCGTCCACGAGTTCGCCGCCAGCGGTCACGAAGTCTACGTCCAGGCCGGAGCCGGTGAGGGCTCCTCGATCACCGACCAGGAGTACCGCGAGGCGGGCGCCACCATCCTGCCCACCGCCGAGGACACCTGGGCCGCCGGCGACCTGGTGCTCAAGGTGAAGGAGCCGATCGCCGAGGAGTACGACCGCATGCGCGAGGGGCAGGTGCTGTTCACCTACCTGCACCTGGCCGCCTCCAGGGAGTGCACCCAGGCGCTCGTCGACCGCAAGGTCACCGGCATCGCCTACGAGACCGTCGAGCTGCCCGACCGGTCGCTGCCGCTGCTCGCCCCGATGTCGGAGGTCGCGGGCCGGCTCGCCCCGCAGGTCGGCGCGTACCACCTGATGCGCGCGGGCGGCGGGCGCGGCGTGCTGCTCGGCGGCGTGTCCGGGGTCTACGCGGCCAAGGTCGTCGTCATCGGCGCCGGCGTCTCCGGGCTCAACGCGGCCGCGATCGCGCTGGGCATGCAGGCCGAGGTGCTGATCCTGGACAAGAACATCTCCCGGCTGCGCGGCGCCGACGCGATCTACCAGGGGCACCTGCAGACCGTCGCCTCCAACAGCTACGAGATCGAGCGGGCCGTCCTCGACGCCGACCTGGTCATCGGCGCGGTGCTCGTGCCCGGCACCAAGGCGCCCAAGCTCATCACCAACGACCTGGTCAAGCGGATGAAGCCGGGCAGCGTGCTGGTCGACATCTCGATCGACCAGGGCGGCTGCTTCGAGGACTCCCGGCCGACCACGCACGCCGAGCCGACCTACCGGGTCCACGACTCGATCTTCTACTGCGTCGCGAACATGCCCGGCGCGGTGCCCCACACCAGCACGTACGCGCTGACCAACGTCACCCTGCCGTACGCGCTGGAGCTGGCCAACCGCGGCTGGCGGGACGCCCTGCGCCGCGACCCGGCGCTCGCCCTGGGCCTGAACACCCACGACGGCCACGTCACCTACGGCCCGGTCGCCGACGCCCACGGCATGGGCCACCTCGCACTGGCGAACGTGCTGGCCTAGATACTGGACAGGTGGTCGGGAGCCCGGTCGAGGTGGGCGCGGCAGTGCGCCGCGCCGTCGACACGTACCTCGACCACCTCACCGTCGAGCGCGCGCTGGCGTCGAACACGCTCGCGTCGTACCGGCGCGACCTCGACCGCTACGTCGAGTGGCTGGCGTCGGCCGGGATCAGGGACCTGGCCGACGTCACCGCCCGTGACATCGCCGGCCACGTCGCCGCGCTGCGCTCGGGCGAGCCGGCGCTGTCCGCCTCCTCGGCTGCCCGGGCCGCCTCCGCGGTCCGTGGCCTGCACCGCTTCCTGCTGCTCGAAGGGCTGGCCCCGGCCGACCCGTCCCGCGAGGTGAAGCCGCCGTCGCTGCCGAAGCGGCTGCCGAAGGCCCTCGACGTGGACCAGGTCGCCCGGCTGCTCGCCGTCCCCGACGACAGCGGGCCGCTCGGCCTGCGCGACCGGGCGCTGCTGGAGTTCCTGTACGGCACGGGCGCGCGCATCTCCGAGGCGGTCGGGATGGCGGTCGACGACCTGGACCTGACCGGCCGGCACGGGATGGTGCTGCTGCGCGGCAAGGGCGGC
Organism: Dactylosporangium sp. AC04546; assembly: GCF_022095675.1. Taxonomy (GTDB): domain Bacteria; phylum Actinomycetota; class Actinomycetes; order Mycobacteriales; family Micromonosporaceae; genus Dactylosporangium. The sequence goes on from NZ_JAHYSG010000021.1 coordinate 26,672, forward strand.
AAGACCCGCCTGGTCCCGATGGGCTCCTACGCCCACTCGGCCCTCGACGCGTACCTCGTCCGCAGCCGCCCGTCCCTGGTCGCCAACGGCCGCGGCGTGCCCACCGTGTTCCTCAACGCCCGCGGCGGCGCGCTGTCGCGGCAGAGCGCGTGGACGATCCTGCGCAAGTCGGCGGCCCAGGCCGGGCTGCCGGTCGACGGGCCGTCCGGCGTCTCGCCGCACACGCTGCGTCACTCCTTCGCCACCCACCTGCTCGACGGCGGCGCCGACATCCGCGTGGTGCAGGAGCTGCTCGGGCACGCGTCGGTGACCACGACGCAGGTGTACACCCTGGTCACCGTGGACAAGCTGCGCGAGGTGTACGCGACCGCCCACCCCAGGGCAACGCTGTCGTGACGGTGCCCGCGAAGACCCCCAGGAACCGCGTCGTGGCCGCGTCGCTCCGCGCGACGGCGCTCAGCACCGGGCGGAGGATCCCGCCGGGCGGGGTCAGCCGGGCGATCCGCTGGGTGATCCGGAACATCGTCGTGCGGTCGGCGACCTGCTCGGCGTCGCGCAGCGCGTTGCTGATGCCCTGAGCGGTCACCGGGTCCATGACCATCCGGGCGTCCCCGACGAGGGCCCAGCCCGGCCCGGCCGCCTGCCGGATGCGGTTGGGCAGGTCGTTGGTGGTCCGCACCCGCTCGACCCGTCTCCCCGCGCGCACCCGGTTGCCGAGGTCACCGCACCGGTCGACGGTGTCGAGCAGGCTGGCCTCGGGGTCGCGCCGCCACTCGTCGAACTCGTCGAGCGGCGCGCACGCGTACACCATGGTGAGCCCGTCGTTGGTGGGGAACGCGGCGACCGCCCGGCCGCGGCGGTGGTACAGCTCGCCGTGCCCGAGCTCGACGCCCTCCCAGTAGCTGTAGCTGGCGACGGTCCGGACCGGCGCCTCCCGGAGCGTGCGCGCCCCCGCCTCGCGGGCGACGAGGCTGTGCTTGCCGTCCGCCCCGACGACCAGCCCGGCGCGGTGCTCGCTGCCGTCGCGCCCGCGGATGCCGGTGACCCGGCCGTCGTCGCCGCGGAGGAGCCCGGCGACGTGGTACCCCTGGACGACCTCGGCGCCGGCGTCCGCGGCGGCACCGGCGAGCGCGGCGTCGAGCACGGTCCGGCGCGGGCTGTGCAGCCGACCGCCGTCCGGGAACGCGCCCTCGATGAGGGTCCCGTCGATGTCGAACCGCACCCGCGCGTGTCCGGGTGCGTTGCCGAGGGCCCCGAGCAGGCCCCAACGCTCAAGGAGATCGATGCCGGCCGGCTGGACCTGGTGCGTGCTGAGCGTGTCGCTCGGGAACCTGACCCGGTCCACGAGCAGCACGCGGGCCCCCTGGCGGGCCTGGAGCAGGGCGGTGGCCGCTCCGGCGACCCTGGCCCCCACGACGACGACATCCCACACGGCAACTCCCCGTCCGCTGCTCGCTGGATCGACTGCCGTCGACTGTAGGAGCGACGCGGCTGGCATGTCAACAAGTGTTGGCCTACAGTTGTGGGCATGAACGACGCACAGCCGCCACGGCGCTCGGACGGGACCCGGGCAGCCATCCTGCGGGCCGCCCGGGCGCGGTTCGCCGCCGACGGCTACCAGAAGGCGACCATCCGGGCGATCGCCGCCGACGCCGACATCGACCCGTCGATGGTCATGCGGTACTACGGCAACAAGGAGCGGCTCTTCGCGGCGGCCGTCGACGTCGACCTGCGGCTGCCGGACATCGGCGCCGTGCCGAAGGAGCGGCTCGGCGCGGCGCTCGTGACGCACTTCCTGCACCGCTGGGAGGACGACCCCACCGACGACGCGCTGCTCACGCTGCTGCGCTCGGCGGCGACCGACGAGGCGGCCGCGGAGCGGCTGCGCGGCATCTTCGCGGCCCAGATCGTGCCGCTGGCGCAGGCCGTCAGCCCGGATCCGTCCGTGGCGGCCGAGCGGGCGGCCCTGGTGGCGGCGCAGATGCTCGGGCTGGCCTTCACTCGGCACATCCTGCGGCTGCCGCCCGTGGTGGCGCTGTCGCCGGAGGCGGTGGTGGCCCGGATCGGGCCGACGATCCAGCGCTACCTCACCGAGTGAACGCGAAGGGCCCCGTCGCCGGGGCCCTTCTCATCCGTGGCTCACTTGCCCCGGTTGTACATCCGTGGGGCCTTCGGGTTGCCGCCCTTGCCGCCGGCCTTGCCGCCCTTGCCGCCGTGGCCGCCCGAGCCGGGCGGGAGCGAGCGGGCGGCCTGGGCCCGCCGGAGGGCCTCCAGCGGGTTGGCCGGCGGCGGGAGCGTCTCCTCGGAGGTCTCCTCGGCCGCGGCACCGGATGAGTCGGAATTGGCAGGCATATGCGTGTCTCCTTCGCGGGAAGCTGGTGTGCTGGACAGCGAACGGACAGGCGTGGCCGCGCTGGACGCGAAGCGGGGATTGTCCGAAACCCACAACGGGGGCCGGCCTCCTGCTCATGGTGGGCAGTCGGCGGCACGCGCGGCGTCAATGGGCTCAGAAACGCATATGGGTACGGTACCAGCCCCGGCCCGCGCTCCGCACACCCGATTCGCGGGTGCGGAGCGCGGGAACGGCGCTCAGGTGCCGAACACCTCGGTCACCGGCGGCCACGAGCCCGGGTCGGTCGGGTCGGCCGGGTTCATGCGCTGGGCGACGAGCGCCGGAGGCGTGCCCACCGCCTCCTTGGGCGAGGAGTAGTCCACCAGCACCAGCGTGCCCGCCTCGGTCAGGTACATGCAGGTGGCCAGGGCGTCGGACGGGCAGCTCGAGCGGCCCTTGGTGATCTTGCCGTCCGGCGACGGCAGCCCGATGGCGAGGGTCGCCGTCAGGTAGTCGTCGAAGTTGATCGGGCGGGTCAGCGGGACCGCGATGGGCTTCGGCGTCAGGCGCACCGCCGAGACCAGCCGCTCGCCGCTGGCGATGTCCTGGCCGTAGCTCGCGGCGGCCAGCGAGTAGTTCTTCGGTATCAGCTGGGCCTGGAAACCGATCGGGAACGGCTTCGGTGTCGCGGGGGAGAGGCCGTCGGCGATCGCGACCAGCTCGTCGCGTGTCGGCGTCTGCTCCCACGAGGTCCAGTAGACGGCGGCCCACGCATCGGCGGCGTACCGCCAGGCGAAGGCCGGGATCGGGGCGCCCATCATGGCGTACTTCTCGGCGAGGGCCTTGTCGGCCTGCGGCGCCGACAGCTGGCCGGCGTAGTGCAGCAGGCCGGGGCCGGAGCGCAGCTGGATCTTCTCGGCCGGGTCGAACTCGCTCGGCTCGAAGGCTCCGGGGCGGTACACGACGAGCGTCCCGCCCGGCTGCGAGATCCCCCTGGGATTCGTGTTCGGCGCGGTCGCCGAGGCGCTCGGCGCGATGGGTGTGGCGGGCGTGCCGGGCGGGCCGGTCGTTTCGTCGATGCTCGACTGCTGGTACGCGGTCGTGACGAGGTTCGGGTCGCTCACCGAGTAGCGGCCGGCCTTGTAGCCGGCGTACGTCGTGACGAACGGCGCCGCCGCGGCGAACTGCGCCGGTGTCGGCGACGGCTTCGCCGGCAGGCCGCTCGGATCGAGCGCGGGCGTGATCGGCTGGGGCGTGTTGAGCATCACCGCCACGGCGACAGCCGTGATCGCGGCGACCGCGCTCCCGGCGACCGAGGAGAGCAGGGCGATCCGGCGGCGCCGGCGCACGAGCTGACGGCCGGCGGTGGTGATGTCGTCAACGCTGAGCCGCGGTGGCGGCGCGTCGTCCCTGGCCGTAGTCAACAGACTGCGCAGATCCTGTGGTGCCATGCCCTTCCCTCCTGTTCTCCTCGATGCCTGCGGGTTGACTGTCAGCAATGCCGTCCGTGACCCGGAGATCTTCCGTGCCGAGCAGCGCCCGGAGCGCCGTGAGCCCCCGGGCCGTCTGACTCTTGACGGTGCCCGGCTGGCGGCCGAGCACTTCGGCGGTCTCCTCAACGCTCAGCCCCTCGTAGTACCGCAGCACCAGCACCGCGCGCTGGCCGGGTGCCATGCGGGCGAGTGCGGCGCGGATCCGGATCCGCTCGTCGACCTGTTCGGCGTGGTCCGGCCCCACCAGCTCGGGCAGGCTGTGCCCGGCCGACCGCTCGCGGCGGCGCCACGGCCGCCGGCTCTCGTCCACCAGGGCGTGCACGATCGCCCGCCGCACGTACGCCAGCGGGGTGTCGACCTTCTTCCAGCGCACGTACAGCTTGGCCAGGGAGGCGGCCACGGCGTCCTCGGCCGTGTGCCAGTCCCCGCACGTCAGGTAGGCGAGCGAGCGCAGCCCGTCGAAGCGTGCGGCGACGAACTCCCGGAAGTGCGCCTCGTCGTCTTCGTTCACCCGTCTGGGCTCCCTTCGTCCGGGGGTAGACGGAATCCGCCCGGGCAGGGTTGCACAAGAACCTGAACTATTGCGTCGGGGTGGCGTCCGGAGTCGGCGGCGGCTGGGACGACGGTCCGGCCGGCGGCGTGCTCGGCGCCGGCGGCTCCGACGACTTCGGCGGCTCGCTCTGCGGCGCCGGGGAGCTGGGGGCGAGCGACGACGGCGCGACCGAGGCGGACGCGGAGGCGCTCGGCCCGGTCGACTGGGCGGTCGGCGGGCCGCCCGCTGCCTTCGAGGTGACCGCCAGGCTCGGTACCGCCGAGGTCGCCGCCGGTGCGCCCGGATCGGCGCCCTGGAGGGCGTCTCGGCTCAGCGCCCAGACGGCGAGCACCACACCGCCGGCGAGCACGGCCAGGGCCAGGCCGACGGCCACCGGGAACCACGCCGGGCGGCGTCCGGTGTGGTCGTCCACCGCCTCGAACTCGGCGGTGTCGGTGACGGCGGGGCGCACCAGGGGTACCGTGCCGTCTTTGGCCTCACGGGCGGCCTGGGCCAGGGCGGCCGCGGTCGGGAAGCGGTCGCCGGGGTCCTTGGCCATCGCCCGCTCGACCAGGGCGCGGGCGGCGGCCGGCAGCGACTCGGGCAGCGGGGGCGGCTCGTCCTGGAGGTGCTTGATCGCGATCTCGAGCGGCGAGCTGCCGGTGAACGGCGGGCTGCCGGTCAGGCAGTGGTACGCCACCGCGCCCAGCGCGTAGATGTCGGTCGACGGCGAGACGGGCTTACCCGAGGCCTGCTCCGGCGACATGTAGAGGGCGGTGCCGATGACGGCGCTGACCTTCGTGACGGACGTCACGGCCTCCGAGCGGGCCACCCCGAAGTCGACGAGCGTCACGCCGCCGTTCTCGTTGACGAGCAGATTGTTGGGCTTGACGTCGCGGTGGATGATGCCGCGGCTGTGCGCCGCCTGGAGGGCGTCGGCGGCCTGCGCGACGATGTCGAGGGTGTCGTCGACCGGCAGGGTGCCGTCGCGGTTGATCCACTCGCCGAGGGGCTTGCCGTCGACGAAAGCCATCACGAGGTACAGCGTCCCCTCGGGGCTCTCGCCGTAGTCGTACACGCCCACGACGCCCTGGTGGCCGATCGACGCCATGATGCGCGCCTCGGCGCGGAACCGGGCGCCGAACTCGGACTTGCTCGTGTGGCCCGGCAGCAGGACCTTCACGGCCACGGTGCGGGCGAGTGTCAGGTCGGTCGCGCGGAACACCTGTCCCATGCCGCCGCTGGCGACGAACTCATCGAGGCGGTACCGGTCGCCGAGCACGTCCCCTGGTCCTAGCACGCGATGAACCGTACCCAACGACGAGCTTCGCGACACGCCGGGCGCCCTTTGCCATATGTACCCTGCGGTGACGTACAGTCGGGCAACGGCCGACTCGCTTCCCCCAGATCGCCGACGCCGAATCGGTCCCAGGGGTTGAGTTGGCCCGCCGGGAGGGGCGTAGACAGCGATGACAGGCATGGGCGACCAGGCGGAGTCCTGGACCACCACGATGCGTGCCGAGCAGGCATCGCTGGACCTCGGCGCCGAGCTGGGCCCGGCGGACCCCACGGCGTACACGATGCGCAAGCCGATCCCCGAGCCCATGCTGATGGACCGGCACGGCCCGGCGCGGATCATCGCCATGGCCAACCAGAAGGGCGGCGTGGGCAAGACCACGTCGACCATCAACCTGGGCGCGGCCCTCGCCGAGTACGGGCGGCGGGTGCTGCTCGTCGACTTCGATCCGCAGGGCGCGCTGTCGGTCGGCCTCGGGGTCAACCCCCACAATCTGGACCTCACGATCTACAACATCCTCATGGACTCGGACGTCACGGTCGAGGACATCCGGATCAAGACGGACATCGCAGGCCTCCACCTGCTGCCGGCCAACATCGACCTGTCCGCGGCCGAGATCCAGCTGGTGACCGAGGTCGCCCGGGAGATGGCCCTGGCGCGGGTGCTCCGCCCGGTCCTCAAGGAGTACGACTTCATCCTGATCGACTGCCAGCCCTCGCTGGGTCTGCTGGCGATCAACGCGCTCACCGTGGCGCACGGCGTGATGATCCCGCTGGAATGTGAGTTTTTCTCACTTCGGGGCGTGGCGCTGCTGCTCGACACGATCGACAAGGTCCGCGAGCGGCTCAACTTCGACCTGGAGCTCGAGGGGATCCTCGCGACCATGTACGACAGCCGCACCACGCACTGCCGCCAGGTGCTGCAGCGGGTCGTGGAGGCGTTCGGGGACAAGGTGTACCAGACCGTCATCACCAAGACGGTGAAGTTCCCGGAGTCGACGGTCGCCGGCGCGCCGATCACGGTGCTGGACCCGGCCTCCTCCGGGGCGCGCAACTACCGGCAGCTCGCCCGCGAGGTGATCGCCCAGCAGGCCGAGCGGCGGTTGTAGCGAGTTCACGCAGTTCTTGCGCTACGTTCTTCCGGTGACCGAACCCGATGCCGCTCCTCCGACGCTGGTGGAGGCTGCCGCTGCGGCTCCTCCGGCGGTCTCGGCTTCGGCTTCCGTTGCGGCCTCGGCTCCCGAGGCGGCCTCGGCCGGGTTCCAGGTGCGGCTCGCCAACTTCACCGGGCCGTTCGACCTGCTGCTGCAGTTGATCGGCAAGCACAAGCTGGACGTCACCGAGGTCGCGCTGCACACGGTGACCGACGACTTCATCGCCTACATCCGGGCGATGGGCGACGACTGGGACCTGGACGAGGCATCGGAGTTCCTGGTCGTGGCGGCCACGCTGCTGGACCTGAAGGCCGCCCGCCTGCTGCCGTCGGCGACGGTGGAGAACGAGGAGGACCTGGCGCTGCTGGAGGCGCGGGACCTGCTGTTCGCGCGACTGCTGCAGTACAAGGCGTTCAAGGAGGCGGCGGCCCACATCGCCGGCCTGGAGGCGGTGGGTTCGCGGCGCTACCCGAGGTCGGTGGCGCTGGAGCCCCGCTACGCCGAGGCGCTGCCCGACCTGGTGCTGGGCGTGGGCCCGCAGCGGCTGCTGAAATTGGCGCTGAAGGCGTTCACCCCGAAGGCCGCACCGGTGGTCTCGATCGCGCACATCCACATGGTCCGCGTGAGCGTCCGCGAGCACGCGAACATCGTGAGGGACCGCCTGATCGAACAGCGCGAGGCCACGTTCAGCGCACTGTGCATCGACTGCGAGTCGACGCTGGAGGTGGTGGCCCGCTTCCTGGCATTGCTGGAGCTCTATCGGGAAGACCTGGTGAGCTTCGAACAGGCCCAGGCGCTGGGCGAGCTGCTGGTCCGCTGGACGGGCACGGACGACGCGGACGTGAGCATCGAGGTCGAGGAGTACGAGGGCGCTCCACCCCAACCCGAGGCCGCCACTCCGGAAGGCGGCTCGCCGGACGCCGGCGCGCCGGATGACGAGCCCTCGGACGACGGCGGTGCTTTGGACGGTGAGGCCTCGGGCGACGGCGCGTTGGTTGGCGCTGCCTCGGACGGTGTGGCTCCGGACGGTGGCGGGTGGGGGCGTGCAGCCTCGGACGATGAGCCTCCGGGCGGCGCTGCCGCCGATGATGCTTCGCTGCTGACCGAGCCCGAGGACCCCGGCGAAGCGACGGCGGCGAATGCGGGCGAGGACGACGAAGCGGACAGCGAGGTGGCAAATTGAGCGAGGACGACCAGCGCAGCAGGTCGCTAGCCGACCAGGCGGCGAGCTGGATCCCGCCCTGGGAACGCCCGAAGCCGCCCGCCCAGCCGACCCCGGACGAGGCGCCGGACGACACCTCGAACAAGGCCCTGGACGCGCCCGAGGACGAGCCCCAGGACGAAACTCGGGACGCGCACCAGGACGAGATCCGCGACGAGGTTCCGGACGGGTCTCCTGACGAGACCCGGGATGAGACTGCGGACGCGGCCTTGGACGAGGTCTCGGCATCCCTGGACGCCGAGGCTTCACCGGCTCCCGAGGTTGCGATCCCGGCGCCCAGGCGTGCGGAGCCCATAGAGGCGGAACTGCCGGAGGCCGAGCCGGCGGTCGACGGCCCAGCAGAGGCTTCCGTCGATGTCGCCGATTCGTCGGGGGTCGATGTCTCGGATGCGGACTCCGTCGATGTGCCGGATGTGGGCCCCGTCGATGTGCCGAGCGTGGATGCGGTCGATGCTGAGGTCGCTGCCCCGGTCGATGTCCCCGAAGAGGGCGCCTTCGATGCCGGGCGAGAGGCTGTCGTCGATCTCGCGGGACCGGGTGCTGCCGATGCCCCCACGGTGGACGACGTCGATGTCTCCGGAGTGGACGTCGACGTCGATGAAGTGGGCGTGCTCGTTGACTCCGAAGAGACCGACATCGGTGCGGTCGACTCCCCTGACGGTGAGGCCGCGCCTGCCGGCGAGCAGCCGGAGAACGACGCGCTGTTCGCGATCGACGCGCCTGCCGCCGGTGCGGCGCCCGCCGAGCGGGTCGCCATGTCCGATGCCGAGCTGCGGGGGGCCGTCGAGGCCATTCTGCTCATCGTCGACGAACCGACCAGCGAGGTCACCCTCGCGCAGGTGCTCGAGCAGCCGGTCGACCGGGTGCGGGTCGTGCTTGAGGACGTCTCGCGGGGGTACACCTCGATGGGGCTCGGGTTCGACCTGCGGCGGGTGGCTGGAGGGTGGCGGCTGTACACGCGGCCGGAGTACGCCGCCTATGTCGAGAAGTTCGTCCTCGACGGGCAGCAGGTGCGGCTCACGCAGGCCGCACTGGAGACACTGGCCGTGGTCGCGTACAAACAGCCTGTCACGCGGTCGCGGATCTCGGCCATCCGCGGGGTCAACTGCGACGGCGTGGTCCGTACGCTGGTTACCCGGGGGCTGATCGAGGAAGTGGGTAGTGAGCCGGAGAGCGGCGCGCTGCTGTACCGCACCACCACGCTCTTCCTGGAGAAGCTCGGGCTCGACAGCGTCGACCAGCTGCCCCCGCTCGCCCCGTTCCTGCCCGACGACATAGATGAGATCGCCGATGCCCAGCGCTGATGCCGAACAGTTCACCTCGTCCGCGTTCGACGCGCCGCCCGACGCGCAGCCGCCGCGCAACCCGGAGCGCCTGCAGAAGATCCTCGCCGCCGCCGGGCTCGGCTCCCGGCGCAACTGCGAGCGCATGATCGACGAAGGGCGCGTCACCGTCAACGGGAAGGAGGCGACGCTCGGCGACAAGGCCGACGCCGTGCGTGACGCGATCCACGTCGACGGGCAGCGGCTCGTGACCGACACGCGCCTCGTGTACATCGCGTTGAACAAGCCGCGCGGGGTCGTGTCGACGATGGACGACGAGCGCGGGCGCAACGCGATCGCCGACCTGGTGCCGAACATCGACGCCCGCGTGTTCCACGTCGGGCGGCTCGACGCCGAGAGTGAGGGGCTGATCCTGCTCACCAACGACGGCGGGCTGGCGCACAAGCTGATGCACCCGTCGTACGAGGTCGCCAAGACGTACCAGGTCGAGATCCCCGGGCCGGTGCCGCGCGCGATGGGGCGGCAGCTCAAGGCCGGCGTCACGCTTGAGGACGGACCGGTCAAGGTCGACTCGTTCCGGGTCGTGGACGCGTACGGCAAGGTCGCGCTGGTCGAGGTCGTGCTCCACGAGGGGCGCAACCACATCGTGCGGCGCATGTTCGACGCTGTCGGGTTCCCCGTGCAGCGGCTCATCCGGACGCAGATCGGGCCGATCCGGCTCGGCGACCTGCGGCCCGGCCGGACCCGCCATCTGTCCCAGGCCGAGATCGGCGCCCTCTTCAAGGCCGTCGGCGAGTAGCCGCCGCGCCGCAAGAAGTCGACGTTGGCCGATCTATCCCCACGTGGAGGGTAGATCGGCCAACGTCGTTGTAAGCGTCAGGTGGAGCGGTGCATGGCGCGGATGCCGACCCACAGGCCGACCAGCGCGGTCGCCGCCGCCGCCACGAAGCCCCACGCCACGTCCGGCGAACCGATCCGGCCGGCGAACAGCAGGCGCTCTGCGGTCACCATGTGCGCGAGCGGGTTGAACTCCGCCGCCGCGCGCATCCAGGCCGGTCCGGTCTCCAGCGGCAGCAGCATCCCCGACAGGATCATCAGCGGGAACAGCAGCGTCTGATGTACCACCCAGAACATCCAGTCGGTGCGACGGACCGCGACCGCCAGGGCGTAGCTCAGCGAGCCCAGGCCGATCCCGAACAGCGTGAGCAGGACCAGGCCGAGCAGCGCGCCGGCGGGGTACAGGTCGAAGCCGAACGGCAGCATGACCAGCACGATGACGACCGCCTGCCCGGCCAGCGGGACCATCTCCTTGAGCGCCCGCCCGACCAGCAGCGACTGGCGGCTCAGCGGGGTCACCAGCATCCGCTCGTGGGCGCCGGTGAGGAACTCGCCGAGCAGGTTCGCCCCGACCGTCGACGTGCCGAACAGGGTGGTCATCACCAGGATCGCCGGGACGAACCACTGCCACACGTCCGCGCCGAGTCCGCCCGTCTGGCCGCGCAGCGACCCGGCCAGCAGCGGGCCGAACAGCGCCAGGAACACCAGCGGCTGGATCATTCCGAAGATCAGTGAGAACGGCGAGCGGATGAGCGGCCGCAGCTCGCGGCCGGCCACGATGCCGGCGTCGCGGACCAGCCCGCGGACGCCGCCGTTCGAAACGACGGACAGGGTGCTCATCAGTTCTCCCTCAGGTTGCGGCCGGTCAGGGCGAGAAAGACGTCGTCGAGAGTGGGCCGGCGGACTTCGGCGGTCCGCAGGTGTACCCCGGCCGCGTGCACCAGCTCCGGCAGCGCGGCGGGCCCGTCATTGACCCGGACCTCGATACCGGCATCGGTCACCGTGAGATCCCGCGCGCCCGGCAGCGCCGAGGCCAGCGGGGCCAGGGCCCGCCCGTCGCCGGTCGCGATCAGCAGGTCGCCGGCCAGTTTCGCCTTCAGCGCGGCGGGTGTGTCGTCGGCGATGACCTCGCCGTGGTCGACGACGACGACCCGCTCGGCCATCGTGTCGGCCTCGTCCAGGTAGTGCGTCGTCAGCACGATCGTCATCCCGAACTCGGCGCGCATCCGCTGGATGTGCGTCCACAGGTTGGCCCGGTTCTGCGGGTCGAGGCCGGTCGACGGCTCGTCGAGGAACAGCAGCGTCGGCGCGTGCACCAGGCCGATCGCCACGTCGAGTCGGCGCCGCTGGCCGCCGGACAGGTCGGTGACCTTGCGCTTGCCCAGCTCGGCCAGGTCGAGCGCGGCGAGCAGCTCGTCGGCCCGGCGGGCCGCGGTGCGCCGGTCGAGGCCGTAGATGCGGCCCTGCACCCGCAGCTCGTCGCCGACCAGCTGGGTGTGGGCGGCGCCGTTGCCCTGCCCGACGTACCCGATCCGCCGCCGCACCTCGGCGGCGGCCCGGACGACGTCGTGCCCGGCGACCGTCGCGGTGCCGGCGGTGGGCGCGATGAGCGTGGTGAGCATGCGCATGGTGGTGGTCTTGCCCGCGCCGTTGGGGCCGAGGACGGCCACCAGCTCGCCGGGCCCGATATCGAGGTTGATCCCTCGCACGGCATGGACGGTCGTCTTCTTGTTGACCGCGAAGTCCTTCGTCAGTCCACGGGTGGTGATCACGGAAGCCCCTTTCAAACAACCGGGTGGCAACCACGACTCTGCCCGGGGTTCAGGACAGCTTCTGTCCGCATCACGCGGAATACTGAACCGCATGTTGGAGACCTCGGCCCGCCTGCTCGCGCTCCTGTCCCTCCTGCAGGCGCGGCGCGACTGGCCCGGGCAGACCCTGGCGGACCGGCTGGAGGTGAGCCCGCGCACGGTACGGCGGGATGTCGACCGCCTCCGTGAGCTGGGCTATCCCGTGCTGGCCACGCGCGGCCCGGAGGGTGGGTACCGCCTCGACGCCGGCTCCGACCTGCCGCCGCTGCTCTTCGACGACGACCAGGCCGTCGCGGTGGCGGTCGCGCTGCAGACGGCGACGGTGACCGTGCAGGGCGTCGAGGAGGCGGCACTGCGCGCCCTGGCCACCGTCCGGCAGGTGATGCCCGCCCGGCTGCGCCACCGGGTCGACGCGCTGCAGGTGACCCGGGTCGTGAAGGGGCGGCGCTGGGACGTCGACGTCGACGCGGAGGTGCTGCTGGCCGTCGGCACGGCGGTACGGGCGAGGGAGACGCTGCGATTCGACTACACCGGGCGGCGCGAGTTCCTGGAGGGGGAGCCGGAGCGGCTGCGCCCGCCGCGGCGGACCGAGCCGCACCACCTGGTGACGTGGGGCGGGCGCTGGTACCTGATCGGGTGGGATCTCGACCGCGGCGACTGGCGTACGTACCGCGTCGACCGCATGACGCCGCGCTCGCCGAACGGGCCCCGGTTCACGCCCCGGCCGCTGCCGGCGCCGGACGTGGCGGCGTTCGTGGCCGAGCGGTTCGAGCGGCAGGACGTGCTGCCGTGCCGCGGCTCGGCGGTCCTGCACGCGCCGGCCGCCGCGGTGAACGACTGGGTGCGCGGCCAGGCGATCGTGGAGGTCGTCACCGCCGAGACCTGCCGGGTGACGGCGAGCAGCTGGTCGTGGACCGCGCTGGCGGCGTGGCTCGGCCTGTTCGACGTCGACCTCGAGATCGAGGGGCCGCAGGAGCTCAAGGCGGCCGCGACGGCGCTGGCCGCACGATTTGTCCGGGCCGCCTGAGGCTGGACAGACGCGGTGAAGCCGGCCGGTAGACCTCCCTCAAAGCCACCGGCCGGCTGGCTACCACCTCGCGCGCTACCCCTTGCGCACCGCCTCCAGGGCCTTGCCCCAGGTCACCACCTGGTCCAGGACGGTGTTCAGGGTGCCTTCGTGCTGCGGGCCCGGCTTGAACACGGTCCAGTTCTCGAAGTCGGTGAACAGCGACAGCGCCACCTGCGCGCGCACGTCGGCGACCTGGAGCTCACCCATGATCAGGCGCAGGTGCTCGACCGCCCGGGTACCGCCGGCGCTGCCGTAGCTGACGAAGCCGGCCGCCTTGTTGTTCCACTCCCCGTACAGGAAGTCGATCGCGTTCTTCAGCGCGCCACTCGTCGAGTGGTTGTACTCCGGCGTCACGAACACGAACGCGTCGAACGAGGCGATCTTCGCCGCCCACTGCTTGGTGTGCTCGTTGGCGTACTGCCCCATGGCCGGCGGCATTGCCTCGTCCAGGTGCGGCAGGTTGTAGTCGAGCAGGTCGACGAGCTCGAACTCGGCATCCGTGCGCCGCGAGGCGAGGTCGTAGACCCACTTCGCCACCGACTCGCCGGCGCGCCCGGGGCGCGTGCTGCCGAGGATGATTCCGACCTTGGTCATGTCCGTCGTGCCTTCCCTGATCAAAACCGCACGTCACCGGTTGGGTGATGTGTCACCGACACAGTAGCTCGCAACAAGGGTGATGTGTCACCGATTCCCGTACCCTTGATGCTGTGACGACCGACCCAACCCCGGAGCCGAACTGGTTGAACGAGCGCGAGCAGCGGGCCTGGCGCGGCTGGATCGCGCTGCAGGCCGAGATCAACCGGCGCCTGGCCCGGCAGCTGCAGCGGGAGACCGGGCTCACCGGCGCGGAGTACGCGGTACTGGTGAGCCTCTCGGAGGCGCCCGGCGGGCGGATGCGGGTCTTCCAGCTGCGTGAGGCGGCCGACTGGGAGAAGACCCGGCTGACCCACCAGATCACCCGGATGGTGCAACGCGGCCTGGTCGCGCGCGAGCCGTGCACCGAGGACCCCCGCGGCGCGTTCGTGGTGCTGACCGACGCCGGCTGGGAGGCGATCACCCAGGCGGCTCCGCGGCACGTGGCCCACGTGCGGCACTGGTTCTACGACGCGCTGAGCGACGAGCAGGTCGACGCCCTGCTCGACCTCTCACGCACGGTGCTGGCCCGGCTGCCGGAGGCCGACCGGACGATGGGTGAGCCCTGCACGGCGGAGGTCGGCGGCCTCCCGTAGGACGGCGTCACCGGCGGGTCAAGTACTGTCGAACCGGAGTTCCTGCGGTCGTCATTCGGGGTGAGGAGAACGGGCGTGCGCGACGAGAGCCGGCAACTGGTGGTTGCCGTCGACGGGCCCTCCGGCTCCGGCAAGTCCACGATCTCCCGCCGGGTGGCGCAGGCCCTCGACGCCCGGTACCTGGACACGGGCGCGATGTACCGCGCGGTGACCTTCGCGGTGCTGCGCGACAACGTCGACCTGCACGACCCCGACAAGATCACGGCCGTGGCCGAGACCGTGGTGCTGGAGATCGGCACCGACCCCGCCGACCCCTACATCAAGGTCGACGGCGCCGGGGTCGACCGGGAGATCCGCGGGCCCGAGGTCACGCAGGCCGTCTCGGCCGTCTCGGCGGTGCCGGCGGTCCGTTCGCTCCTGGTCGCCCAGCAGCGGGCCATCATCGCGACCGCGCCGCGGATCGTGGTCGAGGGCCGCGACATCGGCACGGTGGTCGCCCCCGAGGCCGATCTCAAGGTGTACCTCACCGCGTCCGCCGACGAGCGGGCCCGCCGCCGCAGCAGCGAGAACGCGGCCAGTCAGGCGGCGACTGCGGCCGACCTCGCGCGGCGTGACAAACTGGACTCGACGCGCGCCGCGGACCCCCTCCGCCAGGCCGACGACGCCGTCGTGCTCGACACCACCGCACTCGGCATCGACGAGGTGGTCGAGCGCCTCCAGCGGATGCTGGAGACGGTGACGGCGTAGAGCCACCTGACGATAGGGACCCCCGCGTGAGCACTGAGGCCGACCTCGACATGACCGAGGATGGCGACATCGAGCTGAGCCTGCCGATCGTCGCCGTCGTCGGCCGGCCCAACGTGGGCAAGTCGACGCTCGTCAACCGGATCCTGGGCCGTCGGCAGGCGGTCGTCGAGGACGTCGCCGGCGTGACCCGTGACCGGGTCGCCTACGACGCCGAGTGGACCGGCCGGCACTTCACGGTGGTCGACACCGGCGGCTGGCTGCCCGACGCCAAGGAGCGGGCGAAGGCGATCGCGACCCAGGCCGAGATCGCCGCGCAGACCGCCGACGTCGTGCTGTTCGTGGTCGACGCCACCATCCCGCCGACCTCCGACGACGAGGCCGCGGTGCGGATGCTGCGCCGCAGCGGCAGGCCGGTGATCCTGGTCGCCAACAAGGTCGACAACGCCCGCATCGAGGGTGAGACCGCCAGCCTGTGGGGCCTCGGCCTCGGCGAGCCGTTCCCGGTCTCGGCCCTGCACGGCCGGGGCGCCGGTGACCTGCTCGACAAGATCCTGGAGGCGCTGCCCGAGGCCCGGCCGGTCGATCCGCCCGAGGACGGGCCGCGCCGCATCGCGCTCGTCGGCCGCCCCAACGTCGGCAAGTCCAGCCTGCTGAACAAGCTGGCCAAGGAGGAGCGGGCGGTCGTCGACTCGGTGGCCGGCACCACCGTCGACCCGGTGGACAGCCTCGTCGACTTCGGCGGCGAGACCTGGCACCTCGTGGACACCGCCGGCCTGCGCAAGCGGGTGTCACACGCGAGCGGTACGGAGTACTACGCCTCCCTGCGGACCAACGCCGCGATCGAGGCCGCCGAGGTGGCCATCGTCCTGCTCGACGCGAGCGAGCCCATCTCGGAGCAGGACCAGCGCATCCTCACGATGGTGATCGAGTCCGGGCGGGCACTGGTCATCGCGTTCAACAAGTGGGACCTCGTCGACGACGACCGGCGGTACCAACTGGGGAAAGAGATCGAACGGGAACTCCGCCGCGTGCCGTGGGCCGTGCGGGTGAACGTGTCGGCGCTCACCGGCCGGGCCGTCGACAAGCTCGCCCCGGCGCTGCGCACCGCCCTGGCCAACTGGGAGCGGCGGGTGCCCACCGGCCAGCTCAACCAGTGGCTCACCGCGCTCGTCCAGGCGACGCCGCACCCGGTCCGCGGGGGCCGTGCCCCACGGGTGCTCTTCGCCACCCAGGCCGGCGTCTCGCCGCCCAAGTTCGTGCTGTTCACCACCGGGGCGCTCGACCCGGGCTATGTCCGGTTCGTCGAGCGCAAGCTCCGTGAGGAGTTCGAGTTCACCGGCACGCCGATCCACATCACGGTCAAGCCGCGGAAGAAGAACGGCGTGCGGGGCCGGAAGTAGCCTCGTCCTGCTCGTCCGCCGGCCGCTCCCGCCGCGGCCTGGGCAGGAGCGACTCGGCGGCCGTCGCCAGCACCACCAGCACCACGAACACCGTGAGCCCCACGCGGTCTCCCTCCGTCAGGGCTGACTTCGGCCCGCCACCGCCATTGCTGAGCGCTTCGGCGCCAGCAGTACCCGCAGCTCGAGGCCCTTCATCAGCCAGGAGGCGCCGAAGCTCAGCACGGCGAGGGTCTCGCCGACGATGAGCGAGTACGCCACGAGCCAGCCGGTCACCTGGGACAGCGCGATGAACGCGATCGCGGCGGCGATGCCGGCCGTGCACGTCCAGTGGAACCGGCGCCAGAACCGCGGCGGCAGCGCGTCCGGCCGGTCGTCCTTGCGGCCCTCGCGGATCCCGAAGTACAGGCTCATCACCCCGAGCGCCACGATGAACACGGCCGCCGACGTGTAGTGGACCGTGGCGACGGTCCGCTCGCCGAGTTCGCGCTGCAATGGGGTGAGCTCGACCGTGCCGCCGCCGGGGCGGTTCGTCGGGAACAGCGCCACGCCGAGCGCCGCGACGCCGGCCACGCCGCTGAGCACGTTGTCGAGGTTGTGCTCGAAGACCTTGTACGTGACCAGGAACAGGCCCGTCACGCACAGGCTGCCGACGAAGACGTCGTGCATGCCGGAGTAGTAGTACGCGCTGAGGCTCCCCTTCGCCAGCAGGGTGCCGTGCTCGAGCGCCCAGTCGCCGAGCACCAGCCCGAACGGCAGGGCCACGCCGACGAGGCCGATGACGGCCCGCATCAGCAGGTACGAACGCAGGTACAGCAGGTTGTCGTCCATGCTCATAGGAACGCTCTGTGACCGGGCTGATACGGGTCGCCTTCCCGACGGTTTCGCCGTCGGAGCGTGCCTCGTGAGTTGTCAGACCCGTCGGGTAGGTTCGACGCGGAACAGGAAGTCCCTCCAGCAAAGGGGAGTAGCGGTGCTGCGCATCACCGGGACCGGCCACGCGAGCATGCGGATCGACACCGCCGCCGGCAGCATCCTGTGCGATCCGTGGGTCAACCCGGCCTATTTCGCGTCGTGGTTCCCGTTCCCGGACAACTCGCTGCTCGACTGGGAGACGCTCGGCGACGTCGACTACCTCTACGTCTCACACCTGCACCGCGACCACTTCGACGCCGCGCACCTCAAGCGGTTCGTGTCGAAGAAGGCGACCGTGCTCCTGCCGGAGTACCCGACGTCGGAACTGCGCGACGAGCTGGAGGAGCTCGGCTTCAAGCACTTCCTGGAGACCAAGACCAACGAGGTCCACGAGCTCGACGGCGGGCTCAAGATCCTCGTGCAGGCGCTGACGTCCCCGACCGACGGCCCGATCGGCGACTCGTCGCTCTGGGTCGAGTATGACGGGGTCCGCCTGCTCAACCAGAACGACGCCCGCCCCACCGACCTCGGCTTCTTCACCGAGCTCGGCCACGTGCACGCGCACATGCTGCAGTTCTCCGGCGCGATCTGGTATCCGATGGTCTACGAGCTGCCCGAGTCGGCCAAGCGCGCCTTCGGCAAGCAGAAGCGCGACCGGCAGTTCGACCGCACCTGGCGGTACATCGACGACCTCAAGGCCTCGCACGTGTTCCCGATCGCCGGGCCGCCGTGCTTCCTCGACGACGAGCTGTGGCAGTTCAACGACATCTTCGGCGACGAGGGCAACATCTTCCCCGACCAGTCGGTGTTCCTGCAGGAGTATGCGAAGGTCGGCGGCACCAACGGCGTCGTGCTGCTGCCCGGGTCGGTCGCCGAGCTGACCGCCGACGACTGCGTCACCACGCACCCGGTGCCCGTCGACGAGTTCTTCGCCAACAAGGTCGCGCACCTGGAGGACATGCGGGAGCGCAAGAAGGCGATCATCGCGCACGAGAAGACCACCTGGCGCCACCCCGAGATCGACGTGCTCAAGGAGCTGCAGCGGCGCGTCGAGCCGCTCCTCGACGAGTCGGTGTATCTCGCGACGGGCGTCGGCGGCCCGGTCCGCTTCGACCTGGTCGGCTACGACGGCGAGTCGGTGGAGTCGATCGTCATCGACTTCCCGGGCAAGCAGGTGCGCCACTACGCCGACGAGAAGGTGCGCTACCGGTTCCGCACCGAGCGGGCTCTCGTCGAGCACCTGCTCTTCACCGGCGAGGTCGACTGGGCCAACTCGCTGTTCCTGTCCTGCCGGTTCTCGGCGGCGCGCATCGGGCAGTACAACGAGTTCGTCTACGCGTTCTTCAAGTGCCTGTCGGAGGAGCGCCTGCAGTATGCCGAGGGCTGGTACGACGAGCACCAGCGCACCTCGGACGCGGAGGACGTCCGCCTCGGCGACTGGAACGTGCAGCGGCGCTGCCCGCACCTGAAGGCCGACCTGACCCGCTTCGGCATCGTGGACAACGACGTGCTGACCTGCCAGCTGCACGGGTGGCGGTTCGACCTCAACTCGGGCAAGTGCCTGACGAGCGTCGGCCACCAGATCCGCGCGAGCAAGGCCGACCAGCCGGCGGCCGCCCAGCCGTCCGAGTCCTAGGACGTTTTCCAGGACGGGCCGAGGACTGGCCGAGGACGGGGTCTAGCGCGGGTTGCGGGCCAGGAACTCGGTCCAGACCTTCTTCGGCACGCACATCATCCAGGCGTCCTCGACCAGCTCCCGCATGCGATCGCCGTCGAGCGCCTCCATGCGGGCGCAGATCCAGTTGAACCGCAGGTCGCTGTCGTCGGGCATGAGGAACACGTCGGGCTCGGCGGCTACGCGGGCGGCGCGCTCCTCCTTCGGGTAGCCGAACCCGATGACGGTCTCGTCGCGTGACATCGCGGCGAAGACGATCTGCCCGACGCGCCACTTCACGCGGTCGCGGACGAGCACCTCGTACGCCCGCGGCAGTCGCCGCGCGACCGCCCGCACCTCGTCGACGCTCACCATTCCGGCCTCCCCGCTTCTGCACTGACGTTGGTCGATCTACCCTCGGGTTTCGCTGTCACCTTGAGGGTAGATCGACCAATGTTGCCGCGCGGGCCGTCGCCGTCGGCTTCTGCGGCGTGCGGTGAGCGGCGGCAGTTCAGGAGGCCGTCGAGGTGTGTTGTCCAGGAGGTGTCTGCGCGCGTGGGGCCGGCGGCCCGGGGCCGTGCTGTGGTGTCCGTGAATGCCGGAACGCGGGTTGCGTCGAGGCAACCCGCGTTCTCCGGGGTGACGTGCTACTTCGGCTGGGTGGTGACCTCGATGCGGCGGGCCGCGCGGCCCGCGTACGCGCCCGCGACGCGGACGGTCAGGACGCCCGCGTCGTACTCCGCGGTGACGGCCTCGTCGGTGACGTGGTCGGGCAGGGCGAACGTGCGGTGGAACGAACCGTAGCGGACCTCGCGCAGCGTGCGGCCGGCGCGCTCCTCGGCGCGTTCGTCGCGGCGCTCGCCGCGGATGACCAGGTGGCCGCGGTCGAGCTCGACGGTGACGTCCTGCTCGACGTCGACGCCGGGCAGCTCCAGGCGCACGACCGCGTCGTCGCCGTCGCGGCTGACCTCGGCGGCCGGGTTGAAGCCGGTGGCCCGCTGCTCGAACGTGCGGCGGACCAGCGCGTCGAACTCGGCGAAGGGATCGCGGCGGCGACGCAGGGCGAGCGTGTTCATGGCTGGTGACCTCCTCGGGAAACCGTGTCACCCAGTAGAACTTGAGTCAGGTCGACTCAATTCCCGGCGGCGCCAAGATTTTCCGAGAAGGTTCAGCCGCGTCGCCGGTCGTCGGGCTCGTCGGCCGGCAGGACGCCGAGGTCGATCTCCAGCGGCGGGGGAGCGTCAGCGCGTCGCGCGGTCGTGATGGTCGGCACCGTGTACCGCGGCCCCGGCGGCCCGGCATCCCGCGCCCGGCCGAGCCCGGTCCCGGGAGACGAACGACCCGAAGACGAAGCACCCGAGGACGAAGCACCCGAGGACGAAGCACCCGAGGACGAAGGACCCGAGGACGAAGCACCCGAGCCGGTCGACCCGAAGCCAGGCCGGGACGAGCCGGTCGAGGCCGCAGAGCGAGAGGGCGAGCGGGACGGGGACGAGCCGGGTGAGGGCGAGCCGGGCGCAGGCGCCCGCGGGAGTGCGCCCGCACGGGACGCAGCCAACGCAGCCGCGCCCGGGAGACGCGAGCGGTTCCACCACTGCGAGAGCGCCACCGCGGCCGTGATCAGCAGCGCGCCGACCAGCACGAACCACGACGTGATCTCGGTGTTCTTCCGCTGCAGCGTCACCTGGCTGGGCAGGTCCTGCAGGACCTCCGTGAGGGCCTCGGCGTTCTCGGCCTTGAAGTACTTGCCGCCGGTCATGTCGGCGACCCTCGTCAGCGTCGCCTCGTCCATCTCCTGGAAGCGCCCACGGCCGCCGAACCCGCCGAAGCCGCCGCCCGGGCCGCCCGGCCCGCGGAAGGTGTCGCCGCTGATCTGGTCGCTGGTGCAGACCATGGGGGAGGGCACCTCGGTGCCGAAGCCGATCGTGTAGACCCGCAGCCGGCGGGCCGCGGCGGCCTCGGCTGCGGTGATCGGGCTGACGCCGTCGGTGTTGCGGCCGTCGGTGAGCACGACGATCGTGTCGGGCTCGTAGTCGCCGGAGGGGCCGCCGGCCGTGTTCGGCACCTCGACCCCCGTCGGGGGCACGTCCGGGTTGATCTCGGCGATCGCGTCGATGGAGGCCAGGATGGCCAGGCCGATCGCGGTACCCCGGGAGGTCCGGAACCCGTCGATGGCCTTGAGCAGCTGGTCCTCGTCCCGGGTGGGCGGCACGAGGAGCCCGGCGATGCCGGAGAAGGTGACCAGGCCGATCTTCGCGCCGCCGTCGTGGTCGCGGATGAATTTGCGGGCCGCGTCCTGGGCCGCGGACAGGCGGTTCGGGTCGACGTCGGTCGAGCACATCGAGCCGGACACGTCGACGGCGAGCAGGATGGTCGCGGCGTCGTCGGGGACGATCACGGAGGCCTGCGGGCGGGCCGCGGCGGTACCGACGACGACCAGGCCGGCGGCGAACAGGGCGAGCGGGATGCGCCGCTTCCAGGAGGTGCGCCCGGGCAGGGCCGCGGCGACGAGCGCGACGCTGGAGAGCCGGACCGTCTCGCGGCGCCGCCGCCGGCGCGTCCACCAGCGGAAGGCGAGCAGCAGCGGGAAGGCCAGCAGCGCGGTGAGGGCCCACGGCCAGTGCAGCGACATCAGAGGATCCGTCCGAACCAGGTGGTCATCAGCAGCCCCCCGATGGTGAGCAGCAGCAGCGCGATCGCCGCCGCGGCGCCGGTCAGCTCGACCGGCTTGCGTTCGGTGGTCAGCCGCAGGTCCAGCGAGTCGTACACGTCCCGCAGGCTCTCGGCGGTCTCGGCCCGGTGGTACGAGCCGGTGGTCGTCTGCGCGACGGTGGTGAGCAGCTCCTCGTTGAGCGCCGTCGCCACCCGGTAGCCGTCGACCTCGACGGTCGTGCCCTCGACGGTGCCGACGCCGACCGTCTCGATGTGCACGCCCGCGGTGGCCGCGAGCTGCGCGGCGGCGAGCGCGTCGGGGCCGCCGGTGTCCTCGCCGTCGGAGAGCAGCACGATCGTGGCGTTGCCGTAGTACCCGAGCTCGGCCGGCGGCTCGGTGGAGTCCGGGTCGGGCAGGCCGACCGGCTTGCCGACGATGACCGTGAGCGAGGCGAGGATCGCCTGGCCCAGCGACGTGCCGCCGTTGACCTGGAGCCGCTTGATCGCGGCCGTGGTCGCGGCCCGGTCGCTGGTGGGCTGCTGGGTGGTGAGCGCGCCCTGGTCGAAGGCGACGATGCCGATGTTCACGCTGTCGGGCTGGGCCTCGACGAACGAGACGGCGGCGGTCTGGGCGGCGGCGATGCGGGTCGGGGCGACGTCGTCGGCGGCCATGCTGTTCGACACGTCGAAGGCGAGCACGACGGTGCCGGCGGCGCGGGCGACCGGCAGGGTGGCCTCGGGCCGGGCGACCGACAGGAGCAGCAGGGCGAGCGCGACCAGGAACATGACCGGCGGGATGTGCCGGCGGATCGCCCGGCCGGTGGTCAGGCCGGCCGCCGCGAGGGTGCGGGCCCGCTGCCGCTGCAGCGACCAGTACCCGACGCCGAGGCCCCCGGCGACGAGCACGGCGACGACGATGAACCACGGGTTGCCGAAGGTCATGCTGCCTCCGTTCCGCTCCGGCCGCATGACGCTGACGCTGGGCCCATGATGAGCGGCCTCCTCCGCTTCGCTCCGGAACCGCTCATGCGCGCCTCGCCTTCGTCCGGCGGACCATCGCGACGAGGGCCTGCAGCGGGTCCTGGTCGGTGCCGACCAGGTGGGCGGTCACGCCGGCCCGCTGCATCGCGGCGGCGACGGCGGCCTCGCGCTCGTCGACCCCGGCCCGCAGGCGCTGCTGGAACAGCGGGTCGCTGGTGTCGACGAGCACCTGCTCACCGGTCTCGGCGTCCTCGACCACGACCAGCCCGAGGTCGGGCAGGTCGAGCTCCATCGGGTCGACGACCCGGATCGCGACCACCTCGTGGCGCATGGTGAGCCGCCCGAGGGAGCCCTCCCAGGAGGCGTCGCCGAGGAAGTCGGACACCACGAACACCACGCCACGGCGGCGGGCGGTCGCGGCGGCCAGCCGCAGCATCGCGTCGAGGTCGGTGGTGTCGGTGCCCTGCTTCCCGCGCCGGGCCTGTGCCCGTTCGGCGGCGAGGGCGGCCGTGCGGGTGATCTCGCCGGCCAGGTGCAGCACGTGGTTGCGGCCGGTGCGCGGCGGCACCACCCGCTGGACCCGGTTGTCGTAGAGGATCGCGCCGACCCGGTTGCCGCCGAGGGTGAACAGCCGGGCCAGGGTCACGGCCAGCTCGGTGAGCACCGAGTCCTTGCCCCGCTCGGCCCCGCCGAAGCGCATCGACGCCGAGAGGTCGAGCACCAGCCAGGCGGTGACCTCACGGTCCTCGGTGTACTGGCGCACGTACGGCTCGTCCAGCCGGGCCGTCACGTTCCAGTCGATGTGCCGGACGTCGTCCTCCGGCGTGTACTCCCGCAGGTCGGCGAAGTCGATCCCGCTGCCCCGGAAGACCGTGCGGTACGAACCCTGGAGGCGTCCGTCGAGGCGGCGGATCACCTGCCACTCCAGGCGTCGCAGCAGGCGGTCGGGTGCGGTGGCCACGGCTCAGCGGTTTCCGGCCGCGACGGGGGTGGGCACCGGCAGCGCGTGCAGGACCCGGGTGAGGATCTGGTCGGCGGTGACGTCGTCGGAGAGGGCCTCGTAGGACAGCACCAGCCGGTGCCGGAACACGTCGAGCGCGAGCTCGGCCAGGTCACTCACCAGCACGTAGTCGCGGCCCCGGATGTAGGCCATCGCCCGGGCGGCCAGCACGAGGTTGATGGAGGCGCGGGGGCTCGCGCCGAAGCTGACGTACCGCTGAAGCTCCCCGAGACCGACCTCGGCCGGGTTGCGGGTGGCGTTGGCCAGGCGGACCGAGTACTCGATCAGCGCGGGGTCGACGTAGACCTGCTCGACCTGCGACTGCATCTCGATGAGCCGGCGTGGGTCGACGATGGCCTGGGTGATCGGCGACGGCGCGATGGCCCGCTCGACGATCACGAACTCCTCGGTGGGGCTCGGGTAGCCGACCAGGACCTTCATCATGAACCGGTCGACCTGCGCCTCGGGCAGCGGATAGGTGCCCTCGGACTCGATCGGGTTCTGGGTGGCCATCACCAGGAACGGGCGCGGGATGTGGTGGGTCTCCCGGCCGATCGTCACCTGCTGCTCCTGCATGACCTCCAGCAGCGCGCTCTGCACCTTGGCCGGCGCCCGGTTGATCTCGTCGGCGAGCAGCAGGTTGGTGAACACCGGCCCGAGCGAGACCTGGAACTCGCCGCTGGCCTGGTGGTACACCCGGGTGCCCACGATGTCGGCGGGGACGAGGTCGGGGGTGAACTGCACACGGTGGAAGTCCCCGCCGATGGCGTGCGCGAGCGCCTTCACGGCGAGCGTCTTGGCCAGGCCGGGCACGCCCTCGACGAGGATGTGCCCCCGCGAGAGCAGGGCCACCATGAGCCGCTCCAGCAGGGCGTCCTGCCCGACGATGGTCTTCTTGACCTCGTACAGCACCTGCTCGACGGCGCCCGTGGGCCGGTGGCCGTTGTCTGTTACGTCCATGCGTGCGTCCTTCACGGGTCTCGTCACTGCTGAGGTGCGTCCTCGCCGGGGCCGGTGCCGCCGGCGAGGGCCGCGCCGATCGGCACGGCGAAACCGACGCCGACGAACGTGCCGGCCTCGGTGGGGTTGGCGAGGGCGACGACGATGCCGATCGTCTCGCCCTTGGCGTTGACGAGCGGCCCGCCGGAGCTGCCGGGGTTGACCGCGGCGTCGAACTGGATGAGCCCCTTGAGCTCGCTGCCGTCCTGGCTGCGGGCCGTACGGTCGAGCCCGGAGATGACCCCGGCGGTCGCGCTGCTGGTGAGCCCGAGCTGGTTGCCGACGGCGAGCACGGTGTTGCCGACGGCGATCCGGCCGGAGTTGCCGATCACCGCCGGCACGAGGACCTCGGGCAGCCCGGCCGGGGCCAGCACGGCGATGTCCATCTCCGGGTTGGCCTGCACGACCTGGGCCGCGACCTTGGTGCCGTCGACGAACGTGACCTGGACGGCGCCGGCGCCGGCCACCACGTGGTTGGCGGTGAGGATCGCGCCGGTCTCGCTGGCGATCACGCCGGTGCCGCTCGCGACGGCCGTGGTGCCCTCGACGGCGGTGATCGTCACGACCGACGGCGCGACCGCCGCGTAGATCTGGGCGATCGTCGGGGGCGTGGTCGCGCTCGGCGAGGCCTTCGCCGAGGGCCGCGCGGCCGGCTCGTCGTCGCTCGATCCGAGCCGGAACGCGATGGTCGCGGTGACCACGAGTGCCACCGCGACGCCCAGGATCGGCAGCCATCGCCGGAGTTGCGCCGATTTGGGGCCCTGCTGGTCCGGTGCGGCCGGCCCGTCGAGGGTTGCCATGCGCTCAACATAACCGCGATTCCTGGGATTTCGGTGAACTCGAATCTGGGAGTATGCTTCTGAAAGATACTTTCAGAGTTTCGGTACCGAGGAGGCTGGATGGGTCGCGAGGCGCGCCGCACGATCACCGAACCGGGCGCCATGCGGGTGCTGGCGCATCCGGTGCGGTACGAGGTGCTCACCCATCTCATGTCGAACGGCCCGGCGACGGCCTCCCAGTGCGCCCGGGCGGTCGGCGACACCCCGTCCAACTGCAGCTATCACCTGCGGGCCCTCGCCAAGGCCGGCCTCGTCGCGCCGGTCGAGTCCGATGACGGGCGAGAGCGGCCGTGGCGGGCCCTCATCACCGGTTTCGCGCTGCCGCCGGACGACGAGCAGGCGATGGTCGTGTCGGCCGTGGCGATCCAGCGCGACCAGCGGCTGCTCGCCGAGTACATGGCCCGCCGCGACCAGGTGCCGGCCCGCTGGCGCGACGCGGGCCAGCACGGGACGTACACCCTCCGGCTCACCCCGGAAGAGCTCACCGAGCTGGGCGAGCGGATCGACGCGCTGATCCGCCCGTACATCGCGGCCACCCGCGACGACGCGCCGGACGACGCCGCCCAGGTCCACCTCTACTTCCACGGATTCCCCGGGAGTCCCGCATGACCGCGCTACGGCACCGAGACTTCCGCCGGCTGTGGCTGGCCGGCCTGATCTCCGACACCGGCGACTGGCTGCTCCTCGTCGCCCTGCCGATCCTGGTGTACCAGCGGACGCAGTCGACCCTGCAGACCGCGTTCGCGTTCCTGGTCGAGCTCGGCCCCGCGGTCCTGCTGGGCCCGTTCGCGGGCCGCCTCGCCGACCGGGTCGACCGCCGCCGGCTGCTCGCCACCGTCGTCCTCGCCCAGGCCGCCGTGCTCCTGCCGCTGCTCGTGAGTACGCAGCTGCCGGTCCTCTACGCGGTCATCGCCGTCGAGGCCGCGCTGGTCACGCTGTTCGGCCCGGCCAAGAACGCGCTCCTGCCGGCGCTGGTCCCGGACGGCGAGCTGGTCTCGGCCAACGCGCTCGTCGGGCTCAACCAGAACCTGGGCCGGCTCGCCGGCGGACCGCTCGGCGGGCTGCTGCTCGCGGTCGGCGACCTGCACGTGATCGTGCTCGCCGACCTGGTCACGTTCCTCACCGCGGCCGCCCTCATCGCCGGCATCGCAGCCCGGCCCGCCCCCGCGCGGACCGCGGCCGGCGGGAGCGGTCCACTGGGCCGGGTCAGGCTCGCGCTCGTGGTCGCCGCCCTGGCCGGGATCGCCCAGGGCATCTTCGTCGTGCTGTTCGTCGTCTGGGTCGCCCGCGAGCTGAGCGGCGGCGCGACCGAGACCGGCCTACTGCGCGGGGTCCAGGCGGGCGGCGCCATCGCCGCCGGGGTCCTGCTCGCGGCCCTGCGCCGCACCCCAGGCCCGACCGTGCTGGTCGCGGCCGGGGCCGGCGTGTTCGGCCTGTTGTCCTTCGCGGTCTGGAACGGCCCAGCCGTCACGACCGCGCTGCCGGTCTACGTCGCGCTGTTCGTGCTGGTCGGCGCGCCCGGGCTGGTGATGGTGACCGGCCTGGTGAGCTTCCTGCAGCGGGAGGCCGGCGAGCAGGCCCGGGGCCGGGTCTTCGGCGTCTTCGGCGCGGTCTTCGACGGCGCCAGCGGCGTGGGCATGCTCGCCGCCGGCCTGCTCGGCGACCGCCTCGGCATCATGGCGCTGCTGAACGTGCAGGCCGCGCTCTATCTCATCGCGGGCCTGCTCTTCCTCCTGCGCCGTCAGTCGTCGTCATCGTCGGTCGAGAACGCCTTGGCGAGCAGTGCCGCCACGGCCACCCCGACCACCGCGATGCCGACCTGAACCCCGATCACGAGCCAGTCGTAGCTGTGCCCGCGCACCACGAGGAACTTGTCGCTGTGGATGTCCCAGCGGTCCGCGGCCCAGGTGCCGGCCACCGCCGCGCCCATGCCGATGAGGACGGTCAGGATGATCCCGATGTTCTGCCGGCCGGGCAGCACGATCCGTGCCACGATGCCGATCACCGCGCCGAAGATGACGGCGGCCAAATAGTCCTGGAGGTCCACAGCCGCATTGTGCGACGGCGGCGCAAGATGGTCGGGTGCGGGACGTGTACTGGATCGGCGGCGGCAGCGGCGGCGGGAAGTCGACGGTCGCCCGCGCGCTCGCCCCCCGGTCCGGGCTGCGCGTGTACGCCACCGACGACGTGATGCCCGACCACGCCCGGCGCTGCCCGCCGGCCGACTGCCCGTGTCTGGCCAGGTTCGCGGCCATGAGCATGGACGAGCGCTGGCTCCTGCGCACGCCCCGGACGATGTTCGAGACCTTTCACTGGTACCGGGGCGAGGGCTTCCACCTGGTCGAGGCCGACCTGCGCGGGGTGGGACAACCGGTGGTCGCGGAGGGTTTCCGGCTGCTGCCGTCGCTCGTCCGCCCGCTGCTCACCGAGCCGCATCGGGCCGTGTGGCTCCTGCCGACCCCCGAGTTCCGCCGGGCCGCGTTCGAGCACCGCGGCTCGCTGTGGCAGATCGCCGGTCGCACCAGCGACCCTGAGCGCGCGCTCGCCAACCTGCTGGAGCGCGACCGGATGTTCACCGACCGCCTGCGGGCCGAGACCGCCGAGCTGGGCCTGCGCGTGATCGAGGTCGACGGCTCGCTGACACCGGACGAGCTGACGGACGCGGTCGCCGGGGCGTTGCGCCTCTGACGCGGGTCTGGGCTAGGGTCGCTCGCCTCCACCAGCCGATAGTGTCATCGACACAGCGGAATTGATCGATGTGGAGGCAGTACATGCTGCGCATGAGACACGCGCTGTTGTCGATCGCCGTCGGGCTGGCCGGAGCGGTCGCCGGGGTCACGAGCCCCGCCGCGGCGGCCGAGCCCGACATCCTCGAGCAGTTGCGGGCCGTGCCCGGCCTGACGGTGCTGGAGGAGCAGCCGGTGGTCGCGCCCTACCGGTTCTTCGTCCTCAGCCTCACCCAGCCGAACGACCACCGCCACCCGCGGGCCGGCACCTTCCAGCAGCGCTTCACGCTGCTGCACCGAGGCACCGACCGGCCGACCGTGCTGCACACCACGGGCTACAACGTGCCGGAGTTCGCGTTCCGCTCCGAGCCGACCCGGCTGGTCGACGGCAACCAGATCTCGGTCGAGCAGCGCTTCTTCACCCCGTCGCGGCCGGCGCCGCCGGACTGGGACGACGAGCTCACGATCTGGCAGGCCGCGACCGACCACCACCGGATCGTCGCGGCGCTGAAGCCGATCTACTCGCAGCGGTGGCTCTCGACCGGCGCGTCGAAGGGCGGCATGACGTCGGTGTACCACCGGCGGTTCTACCCCGGCGACGTGGACGGCACGGTCGCCTACGTGGCGCCGCAGGACGTCGTCAACAGCGAGGATTCGGCCTACGACCGGTTCTTCACCCGGGTCGGCACCGCCGAGTGCCGGGCCGCGCTCGACGCGGTGCAGGTCGAGGCGCTGCGCCGGCGTTCCGAGCTCGTCGCCCGCTACCAGGCGTGGGCAGCCTTTTTGGGGCGCACGTTCACGATCACGGGCAGCGCCGACCGGGCCTTCGAGTTCATGGTCAACGGGACGACGTGGGCGTTCTGGCAGTACAGCCTGGTGAGCGACTGCGTCGACGTGCCGCCCGCGACCGCGTCCAGCGACGCCATCTGGGAGTGGCTGGACCTGATCTACGGGCTCGACTCGAACACCGACCAGGGCATCGAGCCGTTCATCCCGTACTACTTCCAGGCGTCCTACCAGCTGGGCTACCCGGAGATCAGCCTGCCGCACCTGGCGCGGCTGCAGCGCTACCGGGGCCAGGACCGCGCCCAGTCCTACATCCCGCGCTCGATCGTGCCGCGCTTCCAGCCGTTCGCGATGGACGACGTCGACTGGTGGGTCCGCCTGTCCGGCCGGCAGCTGCTGTTCGTGTACGGCCAGAACGACCCGTGGGGCGCGGAGCCGTTCCGCCTGGGCCCCGGCACCCGCGACTCGCTGTCGTACGTCGCCGCGGGCGCCAACCACGGCGCCAACATCGCCCTGCTGAGCCCGGCGGAGTCGGCGACGGCCACGGCCGCCGTGCGCCGCTGGGCGGGCGTCCCGGCGGTGAGCTCGTTCGCCGGCCCGTCGTACGTCCCGTCCCTCGACGACCACGACCTCGCCCTGGACCGCCGCTTCACCCGGTAGCCGGTAGGGGTTCCCGGCGCGCCGGGAACCCCTGCACCGGGCTGGGGAGTCCTCAGGCGGCCAGGGCGTAGACGCCCTCAACTGTGGCCAGGGCCCAGCGCATCCGGGAGACCGCCGCCTCCGGGTGGTCGCCGAACTCACCAGCGACGTTCACCGCGCAGCCGGCCGTGCCCAGCAGGGCCAGGGTTTCGGCGACCGCGCGCCGGATCATGTCGTCGGCCGGGCGGGCCGAGTGTTGCAGGCTCGAAGCGAAGAGCGCCTCGGCCCGGATCACCATCGTGTCGGACATCTCGCACCTCCCCGGGATTGCTGCACCCTGCACCCACCGTACGAAGCGGCGACCCCGGCGCACATCCGGGCCGTGACCCCGGCGCTACCCTGACAGCGCGGCCCGCAGCTCCTTGCGGGATCCGACCCCCAGCTTCGTGAACACCTTGCGCAGGTGCCACTCGACCGTGCGGGCGCTCAGGAACAGCTCGGCGCCGATCTCCGGGTTGGTGTGGCCGTCGGCGGCGAGCCGGGCGATCTGTGTCTCCTGCGGTGTCAGCACCGGCTGGCCCGGTTCGGCCGGGCGCACGACCTTCTCGCCGGTCGCGGCCAGCTCGCGGCGGGCGCGCTCGGCGAAGCCCAGGGCGCCGGCCGCCGCGAACACCGTGTGGGCGGCGCGGAGCTGGTCCCGGGCGTCGGTCCGGCGGAGGTCGCGGCGCAGCCACTCGCCGTACACCAGCCGCGCCCGCGCCGCCGTCAGGCTCCCGCTGGTGGCGTCCAGCCGCTCGATCGCCTCGCGATAGTCGGTCTCGGCGTCGGTGGTGAGGGCGCGGGCCAGCGCGGCGGCGCCGAATGCCCAGTCGGTGCCGGCCGCCCGGGCGCGTTCGCCGATGCGCGCGGCCGCCTCCTTCGCCGATCGGGTCTCGCCGCTACGGCAGGCCGCCTCCGCCAGTTCCCCCAGCGCACCGGCGGCCAGGCCGAGGTCGTCGCCCGCGGCGGCGCGGCGCGCGGCGTCGAGGGCCGCCGGGTAACGGCCGAGGCCGTTGTGCAGCAGCGCGGTCGCCTGGTCGGCGTGGCCGGTGAGGCGGCCCTCGGCGCGGGCGTGGCCCTCCTTGGCGACGCGTTCGGCCAGGTCCAGCGCGGGCAGGTCCTGGCCGCGCCAGGCGGCCAGCCACAGCGCCGTCACCGGGACCGGCCGCGCGCCGAGCGCGTCGTTGAACCCGTCGGCCTCGTCGAGCAGGGCCGCGGCGGCGGTGAGGTCGCCGGTGTGGAGCAGGGCGGCGGCGTGCCCGGCGAGGGCGCCGGGGAGGGCGGCGAGGTTGCCCGCCGCGCGGGCGGCGGCCACGGCCCGCGCGGTGAGGCGCAGCCAGGCCGCGTCGTCCCACAGCTCGACGGCGACCGGGGCGGTGAGCCACAGCCACCGGGCGTCGGCGTCGGTCAGGGCCGCGGTGAGGGGCGCGACGGCGGCGGCGTACCCGTCGAGGCACCACGCCGCGAGACCGTCCGCGAGGGGTCCGTCGCCCCGGACCGCCTCGGCGGCTTGCACGGCCTCCGCGGCGGGTGCGAGCAGAACGCGCCCCTCACCGCTGGCGGTCGCCGCCTCGGTGGCCTCCGACCGGCCCGCGAAGATCACCGCGCCCAGGGCCTGCAGGCGGGTCTCGCGGCTCGCCGGCGGGTCGGACGGCGCGAGGCGGCGGGCGGCGGCCAGCAGCAGGGAAGCGGACTCGCGGTTGCGGCCCCGGGCGAATGCCAGCTGCGCCCGCAGGTGGTCGACCGCGGCCCGCTGCGGCTCGTCGAGCGGGCCCAGCTCGGCCGCGGCGAGCAGGTCGGGGACCTGGGTGTGCCGGCCGGCCGCGAACCGGGCCCGGGCCGCGCCCAGCGTGCGGGCGGCCCGGCGGGCCGGGTCGGCGGTGAGCTCGGCCGCCCGTTCCAGGAAGGCCGCGGCGGCGACCCGGCCACCCCGGTCGAGGGCCCGGCCGGCGGAGTGCTCCAGCTCGGCGGCGACCTCCTCGTCGGGGCCGGTGGCGGCGTGCGCGCGATGCCACGCCCGGCGGTCCGGGTCGGACGGGGAGGTCGCGGCGGCGAGGGCCGCGTGGACGGCGCGCAGCTCGGCCGGGTCGGCGCCGCGCCAGGCGGCGGAGCGCGCGAGCGGGTGGCGGAACCGCACCCGCGGGCCGAACTCGACCAGCCCGGCCGCCTCGGCGGGGGCCTGCGCGCCGGGCGGCACCCCGAGCCGGTCCAGGGCCCGCCAGAGCAGGGTCACGTCGCCGACCGGCTCGACGGCCGCGGCGAGCAGCAGCCGCCGGGTGTCGGCCGGCAGCGGCTCGATCCGGCGCTGGAACCCCTGCTCGATCCGCCCGGCGAGCGGCGCCGCGGCGGCCGCGCCGAAGCCGAACGCGAGCTCGGCCGGGCCGAGGCCGCGCGGGAGCTCCAGCAGGGCCAGGGGGTTGCCGCGGGTCTCGGCGACGATCCGGTCGCGGACGTGCGGGTCGAGCGGCGCGGTGAGCGCGGTGTCGAGCAGGGCCCGCGCGTCGGCGTCGGCGAGCCCCTCGACCGGCAGCGAGGGCAGGTCGCGCAGGGTGGCGGCGGGGCGCGCGGCGAACACGAGCGCGACGGACTCGGCCCCGAGGCGGCGCGCGACGAACGTCAGGATGAGCTCCGACATGGGGTCGAGCCACTGTGCGTCGTCGACGGCGCAGACGAGCGGGCGCTCGGCGGCCGCCTCGGCGAGCAGCCCGAGGACGGCGAGCCCGATGCGGAAGCCGTCGGGCGCGTCGCCGGCGCGCAGGCCGAACGCCTGCTCGAGCGCGTCGCGCTGCGGCTCGGGCAGCCGCGAGCGATGCTCCAGCAGGGGCGCGCAGAGCTGGTGCAGACCGGAGTAGGCGAGCTCGGTCTCCGGCTCGACCCCGGTCGTGCGCACGACGGTGCATCCGGTGGCCAGCTCGACGAGCCGGCCGAGGAGGGCCGACTTGCCGATCCCGGCCTCGCCGCGCAGGACCAGGACGCGGCTCTGCCCGGCCCGCACGTCCTTGAGCAGCCGTTCGAGCTGGTCACACTCGGCCTGCCGCCCGCGTAGCGTCACGCCGCCGAACGTACACCCTGTGATCAGCTCCGGCCGACGGGCCGGGTCAGACGACGGCCGACGGGCCGGGTCAGACGACGGCGAGGGGCGGGCGGATCGCCGACGGCTCCAGCGTCGCCTCGGCCACCACGGCGTCGCCGAGGCCGCACACGACGTGGAGGCGGCCGTCGGGCAGCCGGGTCAGCGAGCCGGGGAACACGACGTCCTCCAGCCAGTCGAACTTGGCCGGCGCCGGCGGGAAGCTGGACCGGGTGGCCACGACCACCGGGTCGGTCGCGGTCAGCCGCTGCGGGTCGATCGTCCACCAGGCCGCGCAGTACCGCTGCGTCGACCCCTCCTGCCCGATCGCGACGTGCCCGAGCGCGCCGACCGTGCCGTCGCCGAGGTCGTGCAGCTCGTTGATGCCGAGCTTGGTCTCCGGGTGGACCTGGTCGGCGAAGATGTGCGCGGCGGCGATGAGCTCGGGCGTGACGCTCTCGTACGAGTCGGTGACGGCGACGCTGATCCGGCCGATGCCGGCCCGGCCACCCTGCGGCCGCCCGCACACGACGACGTCGGCGTCGCGCTGCAGCAGCCGGATGTCCTTCATCCCGGCCACCTCCAGCAACGGCGCGGCCGGGTCGAGCGAGGCGACGCCGTCCGCGGCGTAGAAGCGGGTGACCGCCTGCGGCGGCTGCGCCCCGAAGTCGAGGGTGACCACGCCGAAGACCAGCCGGCGGCGGCCGGCCCGGTCGCGCATCCAGGCCGCGAAGGGGTCCTCGGACGCGGCGAAGACCGGGGTGTCCGGGGCGGGCCGCCAGCCGTCGCCGGTCTGCTCGAAGAACCGGACCTCCGGGTCCCACGACGCGGCGTCGCGCCAGTAGCTGCCGGGGGACTCGACGCGCACCGCGAGGAGGGTCCGGTCCTCTTCGGCGATGCGGCAGGGGTTGTACTGCAGCTTCCCGTCGAGGCCGGGCAGCCGCACGAGCCGGGTCTCGGGCCGGTCGGGCCGCCGCTCGAAGGCGGCGACCAGCTCGTCGTAACGCATGCTCCCAGCGTGCCGGACGCGACGGGTCCGGCGGGCGGCTATCGCCCGGCAGGTCACCCTCAGTGCCCGCGGAACGCCTCCTCTAGCCACCACGCGCCGCGCTCCGAGGTGACCTTGGCGTCGACCACGAGCGGGCGGTCGCGGTCGCCGGCCAGCCACTCGGCGACCGGGGCGAGGTCGTCGCCGGTCCGCACGGTCACGCCGGCGCAGCCGTAGCCGCGGCCGATCGCGGCCAGGTCGCGCTCGGGCAGCCGCACCAGGTCGAGCGGGTGGCCGTCGGGGCCGAAGTGGTGCACCTCGGCGCCGTACGCGGCGTCGTCGTAGACCACGACCAGCAGCGGCGCGCCCAGGGTCGCGGCGGTGGCCAGCTCGGCGGCCGACATGAGGAAGCCGCCGTCGCCCAGGGCGGCCACGGTGAGCCGGTCGGGCCGGGCCACGGCGGCGCCGAGCGCGCCGGCCAGCCCGAGGCCGACCGACTGGAACGCCTGGGTGAACAGGAACCCGGCCCGGTCCGGCACGGACAGGAACATCGACGGGTAGCCCATGAAGTTGCCGGAGTCGACGACCACGGTGCGCTGCGCGGGCAGCAGGTCGTCGAGCGCGATGCTGAGCGTGCGCGGGTCGATCCGGCCGGCGCCGCTCTCGTCGGTGTAGGCCACCGACCGCCAGGCGCCCTCGGCGGCGATCCGCTCCAGCAGCGCGGGGCTGCGCCAGCCCGGTGCCTCGTCGACGAGCTCCAGGCAGGAGCGGGCCACGGTCGCGACGTCGCCGGCGACGCCCACGTCGACCGGGCGGTTCACGCCGAGCGCGGCCGGGTCGGTGTCGACCTGGGCGACGACCGCGGCGGGGTCGATGAGGCGGCCGTGCCGGGTCGTCCACATGTTCAGCGTGCTGCCGAACGCGACCACCAGGTCGGAGCCGCCGATGAGCTCGGCGGCGAGCGGGGTGGCGAACCCGCCGGAGACGTCGAGGCTCCACGGCTCCCCGGCGAACAGGCCCTTCGCCGCGGCCGAGGTCGCGAGCAGTGCGCCGGACCGGTCGGCGAGGGCGACGAGCGCCTCCCGGGCGCCGTGGCTGCGGGTAGCGCCGCGGCCGGCGATGAACACCGGCCGCCGGGCCGCCCGCAGCGCCTTGGCCAGCGGCGCCGCGTCGACCGCGGGCGCCGGTTTCGGGGGCGCGGGCGGTATCGAGGCCCCGCCGGGCGCCTCCGCGGCCTGGACGTCGAGCGGCAGCCCGAGCACGACCGTGCGCTCCTCGCGCAGGGCGGCGACGACGTCCGCGGCCGACCCGACCCGGAGGAAACCGGCGCCGACCGCGGCTGCCAGCCCCGGCAGGTCGAGGTGGAAGTTCGAGCGCGGGTTGGTCGCCTCGGGCGCGAGCACGACCAGCGGCGTGCGGCTCTTGGCAGCCTCGGCGATGCCGGTGAACGCGTTGGTGACGCCCGGGCCCTGGTGCACGGTGAGCACCGCGGGCCGGCCGGTGGTGCGGGCCCAGCCGTCGGCCATGCTGGCGGCGCCGCCCTCGTGCACGGCCGGCGTGAAGCGCCCGCCGGCCGCGACGAACGCGTTGGTGAAGTGGAAGTTGCCGGAGCCGATCAGCCCGAAGGCGTGGTCGGCCCCGCAGGCCACCAGGACGCGGGCGACCGCCTCGGCGACGTTCACCGCCCGGTCACTTCTCGATGAGGGCCAGCACCCGGCAGGGGCTGCCGGAGCCGCTGACGATCGGCAGCGGGCCGGCGATGATGACGGCGCCGGTCGCCGGCAGCTGCGCCACGTTCTGCAGCTGCGTCAGGCCGTACTTGTCGTTGCCGAGCAGGTGCGCGTGGCACGGGAACGGCGGGTCGAACGAGTGCGCCGCACCGGCGTCGGTGCCGACCGTCTCGACGCCGACGCCCTGCACCGGCGCCTCCTCGGCGATCCACTTCGCGCACTCGATCGAGATGCCGGGGGTGCGCCCGCCGTTGGCGAACGCGGCCTCGTCGGCGCTGCGGGCGTCCCAGCCGGTGCGGTACAGCAGCCAGCCGCCCGCGGGGAGCGGGCCGTTCGCCGCCTCCCAGGCCTTGATGTGGTCGACCTCGAGCAGGAAGTCGGGGTCGGCGGCCGCCTCGGCCGTGCAGTCGATGACCGCGGCCGGCGCGATGAGCCGCTTGACCGGCACCTGCGAGACGTCGGCGCCGTCCTTGCCGGTGGCCCAGTGGATCGGGGCGTCGAAGTGGGTGCCGGTGTGCTCGCCGGTGGTGATGTTGTTCCAGTACCAGGCGGGGCCGCGGTCGTCGTAGCGGCTGATCTCGTCGAGCGAGAAGCGCCAGGTCTGCCCGAACTGCTCCGGCAGGGTGAGGATCGGCGTGGACGGCGACAGGGGCGCGGTGAGGTCCACGACCTCGACCGCCCCGGAGGACAGCGCCTTCACGAGGTCGGACAGCACAGTCATGCGGCGACCGTAGATCCACCGCCATCCGGGGTCAATGCACCGTCCGGGGTGAAAACGCCATCGAGGAGCAGCGCGATCGAGCGCTCGGCGTGCTGCTCGGTGACGTCGGCCAGCATGGTGAACAGCAGCATCAGGTCGCCCGGGACGAGGTCGGCGCGGACCCGGCCGCCGGCCTGGGCGCGGCGCAGCGGGCCGGCCAGCGCCGCGACCACCCGCCGCAGGTACCGCTCCCGCGTCGCCTGGTCGAACCGGCGCACCAGCGCGACCAGCGGCCGCATCGCGACCTGCGTGCGCAGCACCTCGCCCAGCAGGTGCCGGAAGTCGTCGGTGACCGCCTGCTCCAGCCGGTCGAGCTGGTGGTCGACGACGGCGTCGGCGAGCGCCGAGCGGTCCGGGAAGTGCCGGTAGAGGGTGGCCTGGCCGACGCCGGCGCGCCGGGCGATCGCCGGCATGGGAATGGCGTCCGGCCGGGTCATCATCAGCTCGCTCGCGGCCTCGACGATGGCCGCGCGGTTGCGCTGCGCGTCGCGACGCTGCGGCGTCCGGGCTCCGTACAGCACGACCCAGCATGTTACCCGCCGGTAATGAGAATGTCACGAACTTCAAATTCTCGGTACCCGCTCCTACGCTGCCGCCACCCCGCCACGAGGAGGTACCGCATGCGTCTCCGCCTGCTCGCCGTGCTCGTCGTCGCAGTGCTGGCCGGCCTCACCGGACCCGCGCTGCCGGCGAGCGCGGCGGCCACCACCCCCGTCCGGTTCGTCGACATCCAGGGCGACGGCGTCACGCTCAAGGCCAACGTCGTCGCGCCGGCCGCCGCCGGCCGCTACCCCGCGATCGTGTTCCCGTCCAGCTGGGGGCTCAACGACCTGGAGTACCTCGCCCAGGCCACCGCGTTCGCCCAGCGCGGCTACGTCGTCGTCTCCTACACGCCGCGCGGCTGGTGGTCGTCCGGCGGCGAGATCGACACCGCCGGGCCGCGCGACCTCGCCGACCTGTCCCGGGTCATCGACTGGACGATCGCGAACACCGCCACCGACCCGGCCCGCATCGGGGCGGCCGGCGTCTCGTACGGCGCCGGGATCAGCCTGCTCGGCGCGGCCGCCGACCGCCGGATCCGCGCCGTCGCCATGATGAGCGGCTGGACCGACCTGGTCTACTCGCTCTACGGCGACAACACCCGCCACCAGCAGTCGGCCGGGCTGCTGGGCCTGGCCGCCGACCTGCTCGGCAACCCCGGCACCGACCTGTCGGGCAAGCTCGCCGACTTCAACGCCAACCGCAACGTCGACGAGGTGAAGGCCTGGGCGCGGGTGCGCTCGCCGGCCACGTACCTCGACGCGATCAACGCCAACCGCCCCGCGGTGCTCATCGCCAACGCGTGGGGCGACTCGTTCTTCCCGCCGAACCAGCTGGTCGACCTGTTCGGCCGGCTGAGCACCCCGAAGCGGCTGGAACTGCGCCCCGGCGACCACGCGATCGCCGAGCTCACCGGCATCATCGGGCTGGACAACGCGGTCTGGACCAGCGTCCGGCGGTGGTTCGACCAGTACCTCGGCGGCGTCGACACCGGCATCGCCGGCGAGCCCGCCGTCCAGCTGACCCCGCTCAACGCCGCCGCCGAGGCCTACCCGTCCTGGCCGTCGGTGACCAGCCGGCGCTACGGGCTGGGGCAGATCCGCTGGTGGGACGGCACCGGCCTGCTCGGCGGCGCGCCCAGCACCGGCTGGAGCAAGACCCTTCCCGGCGACCTCGACACCGTCGCCGGCGGCGGGGTCGTGCTGCTCACCAACGGGGTCGGCGCGTTCACCGGGCAGCAGCCGCAGATCTGGCTGCCGGCCGTGGACCGGCTGCGGGCCGGCGTCTGGGCGGCCGAGCGGCCGTCGAGCGCGCTGCGGATCCGCGGGATTCCCTCGGTACACCTGAATCTCACGGGAACCGCGGCACAGGGCACGCTGGTCGCGTACCTCTACGACCTCGACGCGCTCGGCAACGCCAAGCTCATCACCCACGCCCCCGTGACCTGGCTCGGCACGTCCGGCGGCAGCCGCTCGGTGGACGTGTCGCTCTCCGCCACGGCCTACGACCTGCCGGCCGGGCACTCGCTGACGCTCGTCGTCGACACCACGGACCCGCTGTACTACGACGCGAACGCGTCCGGCAGTACCGTCACCGTCGCCGGCGGGTCCTATGTGGACGTGCCGGTGCGGTGACGCCTCGCGCGGCGCGCCAGTCCCGCTGGCGCGCCGCGATCACCGGCCCGCTCCGCCAAGCCCGCCCGGGAAGTCGCCGGCCCGGCCCAGCAGCGCCGGCAGCGTGATGCCGAGCTCCCGCTCGACGATCGCCGCCGCCGTCACGATGCCGTCGAGGTCCAGGCCGGAGGCGACGCCCGAGCGGCGCAGGCCGTAGGCGAGGTCCTCGGTGGCGATGTTGCCGGTCGCCGCCGGGGCGAACGGGCAGCCGCCGATCCCGCCGGCGCTGCTGTCGAGGGCCGCGGCCCCGCGCTCGACGGCCCGCAGTGCGTTGGCGTAGCCGGTGTTGCGGGTGTTGTGGAAATGGAACCGCAGCGGCAGGCCGGTCACCGGGCGGACCGCGTCGACGAGCCGGTCGACGTCGCCCGGCACGCCCACCCCGATCGTGTCGGCCAGGGCGATCTCGTCAGCGCCCGCGTCGGCACACTGCCGGGCCAGCTCGGCGACCGCGTCCGCGCCCACCTCGCCCTCGAACGGGCAGCCGAAGCTCGCTCCGATCGTCGCGGTGACCCGCCGGCCGTTCGCGTGCGCGCCGGCGCTGATCGCGGCGAACGAGCGCACCGCCTCGCCGACCGACATGCCCTGGTTGCGCAGGCTGAACGTCTCGGTGGCCACGATCACGGCGTTGACCTCGTCGACCCCGGCGGCGAGCGCCCGCTCCAGCCCGCGGGCGTTGACGACCAGCCCGATGTAGCTGACCCCGGCGACGCGGGGCACCCCGTCCATGACCGCCTCGGCGTCGGCCATCTGCGGCACCCGCCGCGGGTGGACGAAGCTGGTCGCCTCGATCCGCCGTGCGCCGGCTCCCACGAGTGCCTCAATGTATGCAATCTTCGCCGCAGTGCTCACGAGGGTCTGCTCGTTCTGCAGGCCGTCGCGCGGGCCGACCTCAACGATCTCAACGGACATGGTGGTGTTCTAGCACCCTTGCCCCGGCGCCGCCTATGGGCTAGATGTATACAACATGACGGCGGCCAGCGAACGCGCGGTGGAGCAACTGCGGGAGCGGATCCTCGGCGGCGAATACGCGCCCGGGGAGCGGCTCGGCGAGGTCGACCTCGCCGAGAAGCTCGGCGTGAGCCGCACCCCGGTCCGCGAGGCGCTGCGCCGGCTCTCGGCCGAGGGTCTGGTCGAGCTCACCACCAACAAGGGCGCCCGCGTGGTCGAGTATCCGCGGGAGGACCTCGACCACATCTTCGAGATCCGCGCGCGCCTGGAGGGGCTGGCCGCCCGGGCCGCCGCCACGACCGCCTCCGCCGCCGACCTCGACCGGCTCGACGCCATCGCGACCGAGCTCAAGGAGCACTCCGAGGCCGGACGCCTGGAGGAGGTGTACCGCCTCAACGCCGACTACCACGCCACGCTCAACGGGCTCGCCGGCAGCCCGGTGGTCGCCGCCACGGTCGCGCAGCTCGTCCACGCCTCGGTCCTGATGCGCACCCTGCACGCGTTCGACGAGGCGGCGCTGCGCCGCAGCGCCAACCACCACCTGGAGATCGTCGCCGCCCTGCGCGCCCGCGACGGCGACTGGGCCGAGGCCGTGATGCGCGCGCACCTGCTGTCGGCGCGGGCGTCGCTGCTCGGCCCACGGAACATCGAGGAGAACGCATGACCCGCCCCCTGCCCCTGCGCGACGTCCGCGTCGTCGAGCTCGGCTCGCTGCTCGCCGGTCCGTTCTGCGGCCAGCTGCTCGGCGACTTCGGCGCCGAGATCATCAAGATCGAGGACCCGAAGCACGGCGACCCCATGCGGCAGTGGGGCCGGGAGAAGCCGTACGGGCAGTCGCTGTGGTGGCCCGTCGTCGCCCGCAACAAGCGCTCCGTCACCTGCGACCTGCGCACCCCCGAGGGCCAGGACCTGGTCCGGCGGCTCGTCGCGCAGTCCGACGTGCTGCTGGAGAACTTCCGGCCGGGCACCCTGGAGCGCTGGGGGCTGGCCCCCGAGGAGCTGTGGAAGCTCAACCCGGGGCTGATCGTCACGCGGGTCACCGGCTTCGGCCAGACCGGCCCCTACGCGAAGCAGGCCGGGTTCGGCTCGATCGGCGAGGCGATGGGCGGCATCCGGTACGTGATCGGCTCGCCCGACCAGCCGCCGTCGCGGGCCGGCATCTCGCTCGGCGACTCGCTCGCCGCCATGTACGCCACGATCGGCACGCTCGTCGCGCTGCACGAGCGCAAGCAGTCGGGCAAGGGCCAGGTCGTCGACGCGGCCATCTACGAGTCGGTGCTCGCCATGATGGAGTCGCTGCTGCCCGAATGGCAGGTCGCCGGCTACCAGCGGGAGCGGACCGGGCCGGTGCTGCCGAACGTCTCGCCCAGCAACGTCTACCCGACGGCCGACGGCGACAGCGTGCTCATCGCGGCCAACCAGGACAGCGTCTTCGGGCGCCTCGCCGCCGTCATGGGGCAGCCCGGGCTGGCCGCCGACCCGCGGTACCACACTCACAGCAGCCGGGGCGAGCACATGGAGGAGCTCGACGCGCTCATCGCGGCCTGGACCGCCGGGCTGAAGGCCGACGACCTGCTCGCCGCGCTGCACGAGGGGGGCGTCCCGGCCGGGCGCATCTACAAGGCCAAGGACATGTTCGCCGACCCGCACTTCGCGGCCCGCCAGGCGATCGTGACGCTCGCCGACCCCACCATCGGCGAGATCTCCATGCAGAACGTGTTCCCGAAGCTGTCCGCGTCGCCGGGCGAGGTGCGGGCCACCGGCCCGGCGCTCGGCGCCGACAACGACGACGTGTACCGGGGCCTGCTCGGGCTCGGCGACGACGAGCTGGGCCGGCTCTCCGGCGCCGGCGTGATCTGAGGGAGGCGCGCATGAGCGGTTCCGGAGCGAAGCGGAGGAGGCCGTTCATCATGGGCTCAGGGTGGAGCTCAGGCGGCCGGAGCGAAGCGGAGGACGCATGAGCGAGCTCGACGACGACTACGCGGCCGCCGGCTTCGGAGGCCACCTGGAGTGGGGCGAGTCGCCCGCGGTCCTCGTCATCGACATGGTGCGGGCGTACTTCAAGCCCGGCGCCGACCTCTACATGGGCAGCCGCGACTGCCTCGACGCCACCGAGCGGGTCCTGGCGGCGGCCCGCCGCGGCGGCGTGCCCGTCATCTACACCCGGGTCGAGTACGGCCCCGGCGGCGTCGACGGCGGCCTGTTCTTCCGCAAGGTCGGCGCGCTGCGCAGCTTCGTCGCCGGCGAGGGTGGCGACCTCGGCGAGATCATGCCGGAGATCGCACCCCAGCCGGGCGACCTGGTCATCGCCAAGCAGTACGCGAGCGCCTTCTTCGGCACGTCCCTGAGCGCCACGCTCGCCGCCCTGCGCGTCGACACGGTCGTA
The DNA here is from genome assembly GCF_022095675.1 of Dactylosporangium sp. AC04546. GTDB lineage: Bacteria > Actinomycetota > Actinomycetes > Mycobacteriales > Micromonosporaceae > Dactylosporangium. The sequence goes on from NZ_JAHYSG010000021.1 coordinate 68,399, forward strand.
CTGTGCGGCGTCAGCACGAGCGGCTGCGTCCGCGCGACCGCGGTCGACGCGATCTCCCACGGCTACGTGCCGATCGTGGTCCGCCAGGGCGTCGGCGACCGCGACCCGCGCCCGCACGAGGCCAACCTGTTCGACCTGGCCGCGAAGTACGCCGAGGTCTGGGACGAGGCCGCGGTCGTCGAGCGGCTCGCGCCGTGACCTCGACGCTGTTCGACAAGGTGTGGCGCGCCCATGTGGTGCGCTCGGCGCCCGGCGAGCCCGACCTGCTGTACTGCGACCTCCACCTGCTCCACGAGGTCTCCTCCCCGCAGGCGTTCGACGGCCTGCGGGCGGCCGGCCGCGGGGTCCGCCGCCCCGGCCTGACCCTCGCCTTGGAGGACCACGCGGTCCCGACGAGCGGCCCGCTGCTCGACTCGGAGCAACTGCTCGTCCTGCGCCGCAACTGCGCCGAGTTCGGCATCCGCCTGCACTCCCTCGGCGACCCCGACCAGGGCATCGTCCACGTGGTCGCGCCGCAGCTGGGCCTGACCCGCCCGGGCTCGACGATCGTGTGCGGCGACTCCCACACCTCGACCCACGGTGCCTTCGGCGCGCTCGCCTTCGGCATCGGTACCAGCGAGGTCGAGCACGTCCTGGCGACGCAGACGCTGTGGCAGTACCGCCCGCGCACGATGGCGGTCGAGATCACCGGCACGCCCGCCCCGGACGTCACGGCGAAGGACCTCATCCTGGCCGTCATCGCCCAGGTCGGCGTCGGCGGCGGCATCGGCCACGTGGTCGAGTACCGCGGCAGCGCCGTAACGGCCCTCTCCATGGAGGGCCGCATGACCCTGTGCAACATGTCGATCGAGTTCGGCGCCCGCGCGGGCATGATCGCCCCCGACGAGGTCACGTTCGCCTACCTGGCGGCCACCCCGTCCCCGCCACCGCCGGCGGCCCTGGACGCGTGGCGCGCGCTGCGCACCGATCCCGGCGCGCAGTTCGACCGTACCGTCACGATCGACGGCTCGGCAGCGCGCCCGTACGTCACCTGGGGCACCACACCGGCCCAGGCCGTACCGATCACGGCCACGGTCCCGTCGCCCGACGCGATCGCCGACCCGCTGGCCCGCTCGGCGGCCGAGTCGGCCCTGCGCTACATGGGCCTGACGCCCGGCACCCCGATGCGCGACGTCCCCGTCGACACGGTCTTCGTGGGCTCGTGCACGAACGGCCGCATCGAGGACCTGCGAGCGGCCGCCGCGGTCCTGCGCGGCCGCCGGATCGCGGCCGGCGTCACGATGCTGGTCGTCCCCGGCTCGATGCGCGTCCGCGAACAGGCCGAACGCGAGGGCCTGGCCGCGGTCTTCGAGGCGGCGGGCGCCGAGTGGCGCAACTCGGGCTGCTCGATGTGCGTCGGGTTGAACGCCGACCGCCTGACCCCGGGCCGGCGCAGTGCCTCGACGTCGAACCGCAACTTCGAGGGCCGCCAGGGACCGGGCGCCCGCACCCACCTGGTCTCCCCGCTGGTGGCGGCGGCCACGGCGGTGACCGGCCGCCTGACAGCTCCGTCCGACCTCCCCTGACCCTCCGCTCCACCTCGCCTAGGACGCCACCGGCGCAGCGGTCAGCGGCCGGCCTCCAGGGCGTGGTTCAGGGCCTGCGTCTCCGGGCAGGGCAGGTCGGGGACGACGCCCACGCCCTCCCAGTTGGTGCCGCTCACTGTGTCGACCACGAACGCCTCCGGTAACTCCGCGCGCACCGTCGGGAGCAGGCGGATCGGGGTGACGTGGTCCGCCGCGCCCGGGGTCGTCTCGCCGTACACCATTGCGCGGCCGCGGGACTGCAGGTGGTAGGCCAGGGCCTCGCCGGACGAGAACGTGCGCGCGCTGACCAGGACGTCCAGCGGCTGGCGCAGCCAGCGGCCGGCGGGCGTGGTCCAGCGGTGCTCGCGGTCGCGATACACCACCGTGGAAAGCTCGGTGACGCCGAGCAGGCGGCCGCAGATCAGCGCGACGGTGGCCGGGTCGCCGCCGCCGTTGTCGCGCAGGTCCAGCACGATGCGGGTGGCGCCCTCGGCGAGTGCGAACGCGGCCTCGACATACGGCTCGGCGAGGTCGACCGGGTCGAGGTCGGTCAGCCGGATGACGCAGGCGCCGCCGGAGCGGCGCTCGACCCTCGTCACATGGGCGGCGCGGGCTCGCACCACCGCCGGATCCATGGGTGGCCAGCCGCGCGACTCGGTGTCGGGCGGGAGGGCGCCCGACGGCTCGTGGTAGAGGGCCAGGTGACGGGAGTGGCGGCGGGCCTCGCTCTCGACGGCGGCCACGCCCTGCGCGGTCACCGGCGACGCGTCCGCGCCGAACCGCGCGGTGAGCGCGGCGACCAGGGCGGCCTGCCGCGTGCCGGCGGGCATGAGCCGGTCGAGCCAGGCGGTCAGCAGGGCCACGAGGCCGGCGAGGGTGGGTCCGTCGTCCGTCATGGGTCCGACGGTACGGCGGGTGCGTACCACCGGCCGTGGTACGCCCGTGTGCGAAGGTGCGCCCATGGCGAAACCGCGATGCTACAGTCCGGCATGCGCGACGCCTGGGTTCGCCGGATGACCAGGTGGGCGGCCCGGTGGCCGCTGGCCCTCGACGGCTTCCTCGCCGTGCTCGCCTGCGCGGCGACCGTGCTGCCGCTGACCGCCGACGAGCCGGACTGCGACTGCGTGGTGACCCCGTGGGCGTATGTGACGGCGGCCGGGATGACGCTGCCGCTCATGTTCCGCAGGCGGGCGCCGTTCGTGGTCAACCTGGCGATCGCCCCGTTCGCGCTGGCGTTCGGGTTCAACGGCTGGCCCAGCCCGCTGGTGCCGATCGGGCCGCTGGTCGCGTTGCACGCCGTCGCCGCCTACGCGCTGGTGTGGCAGTCGCTCGTCTGCCTCGCCACGTCGCTGCTGGCGGTGCCGGTCATGTTCCTGACCCGGCCGTATGACTCGGAGCCCTTCGAGGCGTTCAACCTCACGCTCGTCGTGTTCGTGGCCTGGCTGGCCGGCGTCCTGACCCGTTCGCAGCGGGCGGTCCTGCAGCAGTACCGAAGACGCGTGGTCGCCGAGCGCGCCCGGCGACGGGCCGAGGCGGCGCGGGCGGTCGCCGAGGAGCGCAACCTCATCGCCCGGGAGATGCACGACCTGCTCGGGCACTCGGTCGGCGTGATGGTGGTCCTGGCCGAGGGTGGGGCGGCCGCGACCGAGGGCGCGCCGGCGGCCGGCACGCAGGCGTTCGACCTCATCGCCCGCACCGGGCGGGAGACCCTGGCCGACCTGCGGCGGCTGGTGGGCACGGTCCGGGCCGGCGACGACGAGGAGCTGCGGCCGCTGCCGACCACCGCCGACATCCCGAAGCTGGTCGACACCATGCGGCAGGCCGGAGTCGATGTCACGCTCGACATGCCGCAGCCGCGGGTGGTCGCGGGCGCCGCCGGGCTGGCGGCGTTCCGTATCGTGCAGGAGTCGCTGACCAACGCGCTGAAACACGCCCCCGGCAGGCCGGTCGCCGTCGACGTCCGGGACGGGGCCGAGGAGCTGACGATCGAGGTGCGCAATCCCCTCCCGGCGGGGGCCGGCCGGGCCGAGCTGGGGCACGGGCTGCGGGGCATGCTGGAGCGGGCGTCGAGCGTCGGTGCCGCGCTGTCGTACGGGGCGGAGGGCGGGACGTGGACGGTACGGCTGACGCTGGGGCGGTGAGCCCCATCCGGGTCGTGCTCGCCGACGACGAGGAGCTGATCCGGGTCGGCATGGGCCTGCTCATCGGCTCCCAGCCCGACATGAGCGTGGTCGGCGAGGCCTCCGACGGCGACCAGGTCGCTGCCCTGGCCCGCGAGACGGACGCCGACGTGGTGCTCATGGACATCCGGATGCCGCGCATGGACGGCATCACCGCGACCCGTGAGGTGACCCGCCACGCGCCCCGCGCCCGGGTCATCATCCTCACGACGTTCGACCTGGACGAGTACGTCTTCGACTCGCTGCGGGCCGGTGCGTCCGGGTTCCTGCTCAAGGACTCGCCGCGGGCCGACCTGCTGCGCGCGGTGCGGGTCGTCGCCGGCGGCGACTCGCTGCTGAGCCCGGCCGCGACCCGCCGGCTCGTCACCGAGTTCGTGCGGGCCGTCCCGGTGCCGGCCCGCCGGCCGGTCGACGAGAGCGTCACCGCCCGTGAGCGCGAGGTGCTCGCCGCCATCGCGGCCGGGCTGAGCAACGCCGAGGTCGCCGAGCGGCTCGGTGTCTCCGAGCACACGGTGAAGACCCACGTCGGCAGCATCCTGGCCAAGCTCAACCTCAGGGACCGGGTGCAGGCCGTCATCTACGCCTATGAGACGGGTCTCGCGGGGCCGCAGTAGTCCCTGGGTCTGAGGCCCGGAACCATGCCGTGCTCCGATGTGCCGAGCCGCCGCGATTCCTAGCGTTGGTGGCATGAAACGGGTTGAGATCAGGGCACTCGGCGGATTCCACATCCTCGCGGGCGGCGCCGACGTCACATGTCCGCCGACGCACGCCGAGCGCCTCGTGCGCCTCCTCGTCCGCACCGGCGGCACCGCCGACCTGTCGTCCGTGACCGGCGTCATGTGGCCGGGCACGCCCGCCCGCACGGCCCGCCGCCGGCTGCGCAACGTGCTGGCCCGGCTGCGCGAGCGCTATGGCGGGATCGTCCGCCGCCAGGGCGACCTGCTGGTGCTCGACGCACCCGTCGACGTGTTCCGGCTCGCCGCCGCGGCCGAGGCGGTGGCAGGCGGCGGCCTCGGCCCGGGCGCCACCGAGCTGCGCGCCTGCGCGGGCCTGTGGCGCGGTGACCTGTTCGCCGGCGACGACGCCTCAAGCCTGGAGGGGGCGCGGGAGCGCACCCGCCAGCAATACCTCATGGTGCTCGACCGCCTCGCCGACCTGGCCGCGGCCGAGGGCCGGGTCCTCGACGAGGTGTACTGGCTGGACCGCGCCTACCGCACCGCGCCGCACGACGAGCGGCGCATCGTGCGCATCGTCGCCCGGCTGGCCGCGACGGGCCACGAGGGCCGCGCCCGCGAGGCGTTCGCCCTGGGCTGCGACGTGTCGACCGAGCTCGGCGTCCGCATCCCACCCGCCCTGGCGGCCGCCGCGGCCGTGCTCGCGACGGCCTACCGCCGCGTCCCGGCCGCCGTTGGGGTGGCCGCCGTTGGGGTGGCCGGCGTTGGGGTGGCCGCCGTTGGGGTGGCCGCATGACCCGGCGCCGCGCACTGCCCTGGTCGGTGGCGTGTTGGGCCGGCCGCGCGCCGCGACCGTGCTTGCGACGGCCCATCGCCGAGTCCCGACCGCCGTAGCGTCCCGGGCGGCCGGCTTCTGTGCAGCCTTGTGCGGTCGGCCCTGCCCGAGACGGTCGTGGAGTTCGGGGCGTCGCTGCTCAAGGAGTCCAAAGTGGACGCATCGCGGGTCGATCCGGCCAATGCGGCCGTGCGCTGGGAGCGGCACGGCCCGTGCCGTGCCGCTCCCAGCGGTTAGTGGCGGATCGGGATCGTCTGACTCGTTGTGGGTGTTGGGCGTTGCTTGGGTGCCCGGGGGAGCGGCGCATCGGTCAGCAAGCTCGCCAGCTCGTTGCTGATCGGTTCGGGGCCGGCCGGCCTCAGGAGGCGTTCGGCCTCCTCGCGGAGGGTCGTGGCCGCCGGGGTGCGGTCGCGGCGAGCCAGCATCGCCGCCTGGTGGAGCAGGGCCCTGGCCAGGCGGCTGCGAGGAGTCCCGCGGCGGGCGCGGTCGGCCGTGACCAGCGCCTCGATCGCGCTCAGTGCCGCGTCGCGGCGGCCGGCCGTCTCCAGGGCCACCGACAGTGCCAGCAGGTCCCAGTCCGGGCCGTCGTTGTGGGTGCGTCTGCGGGTGATCGGCTCCTGGAAGGCGTTCGTGCGGACCGCCTCCGCGGACCACTCGCGCAGGTGGCCGGCCGCCTCGGACAGCAGCGGGGTCGTCGCCGCCGGGGGAGTGGCCGGGGCGAAATCGTCGACGAGGGTGCAGAGCGCTCGCGCCAGGCGCGGGCGGTACACCTGCGGATGAACGGTCGTCATGATCCGGAGCGCCTGCACCAGCTCGTAGCGGAGCGGGCGATCGTTGAGCAGTACCACCTGGGCCCACGTGACCATGCCGGGATCGACCAACACTGCCTCCTGTCGTCGTGAGCGACGAGCGTACGACGGCAAAACCCCAGCTCAACAGGGCTGTTTGCCCGAGTGATCGGGCCTCGTCAGTGCGTTATGCTGATCGCGGACGTACCCTGCGACCGCGAGCACTGCCACGCCGCGGTGCTGGCCGGCGTGCTCGGGCGCGTAGGGCAGGACCGGCCGGATTCGAACCGGCGTCCCTCGCCTGAGCAGGGCGGTGCGACGACCTCTGCGCTACGGTCCTGCCGGCCGGAAGTCTAAGGCCTGTTTCATACTGAGGCCGGGCTGCGGCGGGCCCAGATTCCGCCTGGCGCCAGCCCCGCGAAAGCCCGGTTACAACACCGGTAGCCGGACTTCCGCGGGGCGACGCCAGACGAAATCTGGACTCCGCCTCGCTCCGACCCCAGTCATGAAACAGGCCTTAGCGGCGGATCGCGCGCAGGAACTGCAGGTCGGGGCGCAGCGTCCACGTGGCGGCGCGCGGGTTCGGGCCGTCGCTCATCGCGGACGGGTCGGCGCCCGCCTCGAGCAGGCCGCGCACCAGGCCGGGCGCGCCGAGCGCGACGGCGCTGTGCAGCGGCGTCTCGCCGTCGCGGTCGCGGACGTCGATGTCGAGGCCGGCGTCGAGCAGCCGGCGGACCAGCGCCGGCGACGAGCGCCGGCCCTCCTCGTCGGACAGCCACGGCAGCAGGTGCAGCAGGGTGCGGCCGCGCTCGTCGCGCACGTGCGGGTCGACGCCCCGCTCGATCGCCGCCAGGACGGCCGGGCCGTCGCCGTGCCACACCCGGGCGAGCAGCTCGGCCCGCAGGGCCCGCATCCGGCGGGGCATCCGCACGGCCGGGTCGCGCCAGCCGTCGCGCGCCGCGACGCAGCCGGCGACGTGCCCGCCGAGCGCCTCCAGCACGCGTTCCCGCTCGACCTCCGCCGGGCGGTGCGGGACGGCGACGGTACCGCCGCGCAGCACCACCTCGTGGGTGGCCTCGTCGCAGTGCACCCGCACGGCCGTGGGCAGCGGCGGGGCGGTCCGCTGCCCGGGCGGCGGCCGGTCGGGGAACAGCGCGGCGTGGACGAGCGGGTGCAGGTCGTCCGGCGACAGCTGCCCGGCGCGCAGCGCGTCGAGCTCGGCCGGCCGGCGGGCCAGCGCGTGCGGTATCCGCGGGATCCGGTCGAGCACCACGCCGAACTCGCCGGCCTCGGCCGCCTCGCGCTCGGCGTCGGCGTGGCGGTACCGGGCGGTGGCGACGAGGCGGGCGCGGGGCCGCGGCGTGCCGAGCCGGTCGAGCACCAGGCAGCGCCCGCGCAGGTCGACGCGGAACAGCCCGGCGTCCTCGGCGAGGTCGGTGCGCCACGGCAGCACCCGGGCCGGGTCGTTGTCCCACGGCGCGTTCGCCCGGACGTCGAGCAGGTGGTGGTGCACCCGCGCGGCGGCCTCGGCGAGCCACCAGTGCGCGGGCCGCAGCCAGCCCAGCGCCCGGCCGACCGCGGCCGCGCGCCGATCGGCCCGGTCCGCCCGGTCCGCTCGGTCCGCCCGCGCGGCGGTGCCGGCCTCGGCGGGCCGACCGGCCCGGACGGCGGCGGCCGGCTCGAACGCCGCCGGGTCGCTGCGGTCGCGGCCCCAGCGCGGGTCGAACAGCAGCACGTCGAGGTCGAAGCCGGCGGCGCCCCACGCGTCGGCGGGCCGCCCCTCGTCGTCGATCTGCGCAATGAACTCGACCCGGCCCTCGGGGCCGTCGCCCGCCACCGCGTCGTCGCCCAGCCGTGCGCCGCCCGTGGTGAAGAACGGCAGCCGGGTCACGCCGCCGCAGCGGGCGCGCAGCTGCGCGGTACACCTGGAATCCCAGAGCTCGCGAAGGAGGAGCAGGCTGTCGTCCGGCGTCCCGGTGCGGCCCGGGACGCCGAGGCGTACGAACCGCACGGCGATGCGCTGCGGCCGGTCGAACCAGGCGGGCGGATGCGCGACGAGGGCGTGGCCGTCGGGGAACAGGGCGAGCGGGTACCAGAACCCGCTGCGCAGCCGCCCGTCGGGACGGCGCGGCAGGTGCCACCGGAGCAGGTCGGGCGCGAGATGCGTGAGGTCGTCCTCGAGACGGCGGAGGACCTCGGTGCCGTGGACCCGCCGGATCGCGCCCAGGTCGACGTCGAGGTCGACCCCGGCGACGGCGCAGGCCCCGCGCCAGTCCCCGGCGAGCCGCCGCGCGGTGGCGCCCTCGACCATCCAGCCCGGCACCGCCGACGGATGCGGGGCCCGGACCATGCGGCGAGTGTAATAGCGGGATGGCAGAGCAGTATTTGTCGGCGTTCGCCGTCGACGCGGACCGGTTCCGGGGCATGCCCGGCTCCGGGGACGAGGCCCTGGTGCGCGCCGCGGTCGCCGCGGTCGGGGCGCCGGACCTGTTGCGGGCGACCGACCCGGTCGAGGTGGAGGCGGCGCTGCGCGAGGTCGTGGCCGGCCGCCTCGACCCGGCCCGCCCGGGCGGCTACACGTGGCTCCTGGAGCTGCTGGGTGCCACGGCCGGCACGCCGGTGGGCGGGCTGGTGCTGCCGGGCCGCGGCTGGCACGCGCTGCACAAGGCGATGCGGTCGTGGGGCCTGCCGACGCTGGCCGGGGCGTGGAAGCGCCCGTTCCCCTGGCCGGCCGAGCTGGACGACCCGTGGCCGTTCCCGATGCTGGTTCCGGACACGGTGCGTGAGGAGCTTGCGTCGTTCGACCCGGAGGAGATCTACGACGACGACCGCTGGGAGGACGACGCGGAGGAGCTCGTCGACCTGCTGGGCAAGTCGCTGCCGGCCTGGCTGACCGCCGCCCACACCCGGGGCCACGCCCTGCTGGTGGTCCGCGACGGCGGCCGGTAGTTCTCAGTCGCGTCACAGCGGAACTGCCGCACCATGAGCGGCATGCGTGCGGTGATGTTCCGCGAGTACGGTCCGCCGTCCGTGCTCACGGCGGTGGATGTGCCCGTTCCCGAGACCCGGCCCGGGCAGGTGCTGGTGCGGGTGCACGCGACGACCGTCACGTCCGCCGAGTGCGGGATGCGGCGTGGGGAGCCGCGGTGGGGGCGGGTCATCCTCGGGCTGCGGCGGCCCCGCAAGGGGATCCGGGTGCTCGGGCTCGAGTTCGCCGGGGAGGTCGCGGCCACCGGGGCCGGCGTGCGGCGGTTCTCGCTCGGGGACCGGGTGTTCGGGTTCACCGGATTCGGGGTCGGGGCCAACGCCGAGTACAAGGCGATCGCCGAGCGGGCCTCGGTCGCGCCGATGCCCGCGGGGCTCAGCTACGCCGAGGGGGCCGCCTCCGTCGACGGGTTCACCACCGCCTACTACTTCCTGCACGACCTGGCGAACGTCCGGCCGGGGCAGAAGGTGCTCGTGATCGGGGCGTCCGGGAGCATCGGCACCTACGCCGTGCAACTGGCCCGCCACTTCGGGGCCGAGGTGCACGGGGTCTGCTCGGGGCGCAACGCGGCGCTCGTGACGTCGCTGGGGGCCTCGCGCGTGCACGACTACACCGTCGAGGACTTCACCACGAGCGGCGAGTCGTACGACGCCGTGTTCGACACCGTCGGGCGCAGCTCGTTCGAGGCCTGCCGGCCCGTGCTCGCCCGCAACGGCAGCTACCTGCCCACGACCGGGCTGGTGAACAACGTCCTCGCGGTGCGCACGGCGGTGACCGGCGGGCCGCGGGTGCGCACCGGCATGTCGGTGCGCAAGCACGCGGCCCTGGCCAAGCTGTGCGAGCTCGTCGAGGCGGGCGAGCTGCGGATCGTCATCGACCGGCGGTACCCGCTCGCCGACCTCGCCGAGGCGCACCGCTACGTCGACACCGGGCGCAAGGTCGGCAACGTCGTCATCACGCTCACCGAGCAGGCGGGCTGACCCGGGGTACCACCGAGGACACCTCGGCGGCGAAGAGCTCCGCGGGGTCGAAGGCCATGCCCGTGAAGTGGCCGGCGACCTCCAGGCTCAGCACGCCGTGCACGCGCGTCCAGAACCGCAGCGCGTGGCCGTCGACGTCGGCCGCGGCGACACCGGCCGCCGTGAAGCCGTCCAGCAGCAGCCGCATGATCCGCGAGGCGAGCGCCGTCGACTCCGGCGGGGCCGCGTAGCCGGGCACCGGCGTGCCGTAGATGAGCAGGTACCGGTGCGGGGCGGCGAGGGCCCACCCGCGGATCGCGGCCGCCGTCGCGGTGAGCCGGCCCGCCGCCGGGTCCCCGGCCGCGTACGCCGCCTCGCACGTCTCGGCCAGGTCCCGGTACGCGTCCAGCACCAGGTCGGTGATCAGGTCGTCGCGGCTGGCGAAGTAGCGGTACAGCGCGGGACCGCTGATGCCCATCTGCTTGGCGATGGCGTTGAGCGACAGCGCCGTCGCGCCCGCCGTCGCCACCTGTTCCCAGGCGTGCGCCTTGATCTCGTCGCGGACCTGCTCCCGGTACCGCTCGCGTGGCCCCATGCATGTCCTCCGCTTGACAGCCGCTGTTCGGTGAGCCCATGATACTTGCGTTAGAGGTTATAACAAACGTGAGGAGCATTAATCATGCGGACCGAGATCGTCCTGCCCGGCGTGGTGGAGCCCGAGGGCCTGCAGGTGCGGCGCACCCCGATGCCCGACCCCGGCGCGGGGCAGGTGCTCATCCGGACCGAGGCGACCGGCGTGTCGTTCGCCGAGCAGCAGATGCGCCGCGGCCGGTACTACGACCAGCCCCCGTTCCCGTTCGTCCCCGGCTACGACCTGGTCGGCGTCGTGGACGCGGCCGGCCCGGGTGCCGACCCGGCGCTGATCGGGCAGCGGGTCGCGGTGCTGACCAAGGTCGGCGGCTGGGCCAGCCACGTCGTCGCCGACGCCGCCGACGTGGTCCCGGTCCCGGCCGGCCTCGACCCCGCCGCCGCCGAGACCGTCGTGGTCAACGGCATCACCGCATGGCAGATGCTGCACCGCAAGGCGCGCGTGCGGGCCGGCCAGACCGTGCTGGTCCACGGGGCGAACGGCGGGGTGGGCACGGTGCTGGTGCAGCTCGCCCTGCTGGCCGGCGCCCGGGTGATCGGCACCGCGGCGCCCCGCCACCACGACCACCTCCGCGCGCTGGGCGTCACCCCGGTCGACTACCACGCGGACGTCCCGGCCGCGGTGCGCGCCCTCGCGCCGGGCGGCGTCGACGCCGTCTTCGACCACCTCGGCGTGCCCAGCGTCGACGCCTCGTGGCGCCTGCTCGCAAGCGGCGGCACCCTGGTCGCCTACGGCAGCGCCACGACCCGCGACGACAGCGGCAACAAGCAGCTGCCGGTGCTGCGCATCCTGTCCCGGGTGTGGCGCTGGAACGCGCTGCCGAACGGCCGGCGCGCGTACTTCTACAACATCTGGGCCGGCCGCGCCCTGGCCCGCGACCGCTTCCGGGCGCGCCTGCGGACCGATCTCACGTCGGTCCTGCGCGCGATGGCCGAGGGCCGTCTCGTGGCCCAGGTGGCGGCCCGCATCCCGCTGACGGAGGCGGCCTCGGCGGTGCGACTGGCCGAGTCGAGGACCGTGGCCGGCAAGGTCGTCCTGGTGCCGTAGGCTGCCGGAGTGTCTCTGAGCGACGATTTCGAGCAGGCCCAGACCGACGCCAAGGCCCTGCCGTCCCGCCCGTCCAACGACGTGCTGCTGCGCCTCTACGCGCTCTACAAGCAGGGCACCCAGGGCGATGCCACGGGCAGCCGCCCGGGGATCTTCGACCAGGTCGGCCGGGCGAAGTACGACGCCTGGAAGGCCGTGGCCGGCACCGGCCAGGAGCAGGCCCAGCGCGACTACGTCGCCCTGGTGAACAGCCTGCGGCCCTGAGACCGCAGGCTGCCACCCGTCACGAGGTCAGCTGTAGACCTCGAACTCGAACAGGGAGTAGCCCCAGGCCGTGGCCCGGGTGGTCCCGTTGATCCGGACGTAGCGGCCGGTGGCCGCCAGGCCCGTGTGCTCGTCCACGCCGCCGTCGGCGCCGGTCACCGTCTTTACGGTGGTCCAGTTGGTGCCGTCGGCCGAGACCTGGATCTGGTACGCCGAGCCGTAGGCGGCCTCCCAGGTGAGCTTCACCCGGTTGATCGAGTACGACTGGCCCAGGTCCACCCGGATCCACTGCGGGTCGGCGAACGCGCTGGCCCACCGGGTGGTGAGCGAGCCGTCGAACGCCGCCGTGGCCGGGTAGGCGCCCGCCTCGGTCGAGGAGGCCGTCGCCGGCTTGTTCAGGGCCAGGTTCGTCGACGTGGGCGGCGGGGTGGTCCCGCCGTACACCTCGAACTCCCACAGTGAGTAGCCCCACGCGGTCGCCCGGGTGGTGCCGTTGATCCGCACGTAGCGGCCGGTGGCGCCCAGGCCCGTGTGCTCGTCCACGCCGCCGTCGGCGCCGGTCACCGTCTTGACCGTGGTCCAGGTGGTGCCGTTCGCGGACGTCTGGATCTGGTACGCCGAGCCGTACGCGCCCTCCCAGGTGAGCTTCACCCGGTCGATCGCGTAGGACTGACCCAGGTCGACCTGGATCCACTGCGGGTCGGCGAACGCGCTGGCCCACCGGGTGGTGAGCGAGCCGTCCACCGCCGCCGACGCCGGGTAGGCGCCCGCCTCGGTCGACGACGCCGTCGCCGGCTTGTTCAGCGCCAGGTTCGTCGACGTGGGCGGCGGGGTGGTGCCCGACGTGAACGTGAAGTCGTCGATGTCGAACAGCGATCCGCCGGTACCGCCGGTGAACACCAGGTACAACTGGTGCGTGCCGGCCGGCGGGTTCACCGTGCCGTTGACATCGACCCACGTCTCCCAGCCGCCGGTCGGGGCGACCTGCACCGTCGACACGGCCGGGCCGGTCGGCGAGTCGACCCGCACGGTCAGCGTGCCGCCGAGGCCGGCCGAGGCGACCCGCGCCTTGAAACCGGTGACGCCGGCCAGGTTGTACGGCGTGAAGGAGATCCAGTCGCCGTTCTCGACGTACCCGACGGCGTTGCCGCCGTGCGCGCTGGCCTTGGCGGCGAGCTGGACGCCGTTCATGGTGCCGTAGTGCTCGGCCTGCCGGGTCCGCGGCTGCAGCACGTGCTGGTCCTGGACCGCGGTCCCGCTGACCGGGGTGTACACCGCGGCGAGAACCCCGAAGATGTTCGCGTTGGCGTCGTGCTCACCGTCCACGGTGGTCTGGATCGACCCGGCGCAGCCGTTCTTGCTGGTGATCGGGTGACCGTGACTGTCGTGGCCCAGGACGTAGTTGACCACGACCCGGTTGCAGTCGATGGTGCCGGCGTTCGGGTCGGTGACCTGCACCTGGAACGGCACCAGGTCGCCGAACTGAAACACCGATCCGTCGGCCGGGGTGACCAGCGTGATCGACGGCCGGCCGACCCCGATGACCGTACTGGCCGTCGAGATCCTCCCGCCGTTGTCCCGAACCGTCAGCGTCGCGGTGTACTCGCCGTTTGCCGGGTAGGTGAACGTCGGGTTGGCCGCCGTGGAGTCGGTGGTGCCGTCGGTGGTGAAGTCCCAGGCGTACGTGATCGGGTCGCCGTCCGGGTCGTTGCTGCCGGCCGAGCTGAACTGCACGGTCAGCGGCGCCGCGCCGGTCGACGGGGTGGCGCCGATCTGGGCGATCGGTGCCCGGTTGCTGCCGCTGTTGTACTCGATGCGGTACAGGGCCGAGTTGGCGTCGCCGCCGAACCACGTGGTGCCGTAGTCGAGCACGTACAGGGCGCCGTCCGGCCCGAACTCCATGTCCATGATCGCGGTTCCGGACCACGGGATCGGCTCGATCGCGCCGGCCGTGCCGTTACTGTTCAGGGTGACCGTCTTGATCCAACGGCTGGTGAACTCGCCGAGGAAGACCTTCCCGTTGTAGGAGGCCGGGAACTTCACATCGGAGACCAGCGCCGCGTTGAAGTTGTAGACCGGGCCACCCATCGGCCCACCGCCGCCGAGTTCCGGCCGCGAGGGGCCGGCGCCGCCGTACGGCAGCCACGCGGTCTGCGAGGCCGGCAGCGCGGTGATGCCGGTGTTGTTGGGTGAGTTGTTCGTCGGGCCGCCGGCGCAGTTGTACAGGCCGTTCGACGGTCCGTTGGGGAAGGTGTAGTCGTTGTAGGGCGTGTTGTAGTTCGAGCAGTACGGCCAGCCGTAGAAGCCAGGCTGGGCGATCCGCTCGAAGGAGACCGTGCCGGCCGGCCCGCGGTTCGGGTCGGCGGTGCCGGCGTCGGGGCCGTAGTCGCCGAGGTACACGACGCCGGTGGCCTTGTCGACGCTCATCCGGAACGGGTTGCGGAAGCCCATCGCGTAGATCTCGGGACGGGTCTTCGCGGTGCCCGGCGCGAACATGTTGCCGGCCGGGACCGTGTAGCCGCCGGTCGCGCCCGGCTTGATCCGCAGCACCTTGCCGCGCAGGTCGTTGCTGTTGCCCGAGGTGCGCTGCGCGTCGTAGGCCGGGTTGCGGTCGGCCCGCTCGTCGAGCGGCGCGTAGCCGGCCGACTCGAACGGGTTGGTGTCGTCGCCCGTCGACAGGTACAGGTTGCCCTGCGCGTCGAAGTCGATGTCACCGCCGACGTGGCAGCACGTGCCCCGGCTGGTCGGCACGTCGAGGATGGTGACCCCCGAGTTCGGGTCGATCGTGAAGTCGTCCCGCACGGTGAACCGGGCCAGCCGGTTCGAGCCGTTGAACGGCGCGAACTGGGCCGCCGTGCCGGTGGCCGGTGCGTCGCCGCCCGGGGTGGACAGCGGCGGGGCGTAGTAGACGTACACCCACTTGTTGGACGCGAAGTTCGGGTCGGCCTTGATGCTCTGCAGACCCTCCTCGTCGTGGCTGTACACCGCCAGCGTCAGCGCGACCTTGGTGTTGCCGTTGACGTCGGTGTACCGGATGACGCCGTCGCGCGCCGTGTGCAGCACGCCCCGGTTCGGCAGCACCGTCAGGCCCATCGGCTCGCCCACCTCGGCGACGCCCTTGGCCAGGGTCACCTGCGAGAACGTGCCCCCGGCCGGCGGGTTGGTGCCGACCGTGCAGGCGCCGGTGCCCTGCGCGGCGTAGCGGATGCCGCCGAGCAGGTGGGTGCGGAAGTTGGCCTCGCTGAAGCTCTCGATGGTGTGGCCGAGGCCGGTGTACCACGAGCGGCCGCCGTCGTAGGCCCGGCACCACGAGATCGGGTGGTCGGTGCCCATCGTGCCACCCGTGTAGCTCGTCTCGTCGAGGTTGGCGAGCACGTGCACGTTCGGGCGCGGGTTGGTGCGGTAGTTGTACAGCTCGTCGGTGCGGTTCCAGGTCGCCGGCAGGCCGGCCGTGGACGGGTGGACGGTGTCCTCGACCCGGACCCGGACCGGCTGGATCGCCGGGTGGCTGGAGAAGTACGCGCCGACCAGGTTGCCGTACCAGGCCCAGTCGTACTCGGTGTCGGCCGCGGCGTGCAGGCCGACGTAGCCGCCGCCGCCCCGGACGTAGTTCTCGAACGCGGTCTGCTGGGCGGCGTCGAGGACGTCGCCGGTGGTGGACAGCCAGATGACCGCCCTGAACCGGGCCAGGTTCGTGGCGGTGAACTGGCCGGCGTCCTCGGTGGCCTCGACGGTGAAGTTGTTCTGCGTGCCGAGCTGCTGGATCGCGGCGATGCCCGCCGGGATCGAGTCGTGCCGGAACCCCGCGGTCTTGCTGAAGACAAGCACCGAGAAGTCGGCCGCGTAGGCCGGGGCGGCGTTGATCCCCGCGGCGGCGAGCACGACGGCGACGCAGAGCAGGACTCTGCGAAACATGACGCTCCTGTCAGGATGTCGATGTGCGACGTGCGCCGATTCACGTCTGCGGGACCGGTCGCGGGGCGCGCGGCACCGTCACCCTTGCGGTCCCGGGCGTCCTCGCCGAAGGCAGCCCGGGTGCGGGTGTCGACCGGATGGTGGTGTGGGGTGTGGCTGCTGATCGCCGTGTGCGGCGGCGATCGCCGGGGTTGTCCTCCCTTCCACCGCGGCAATCGAGCCGATCTTGGAGAGAGCGCTCTCTCGGCGCGGTGCGGACAGTTAAGCAGACTCGCCGACACCCCACAACGGTTTCATCTTCATAAATTCGCTGCGGCTGCTACCTGATGGTCCAGGCCTGGTTCGACTGCGGGCCCGGCCCGCACGTCCACAGCTGCACGCGGGTGCCGTTGCCGGTGCCCCAGCCGCTCGCGTCGAGGCGCCGGCCCGACTGCGGGTTGACCAGGTTGCCGTTGGCCTGCACGGTCCACCGCTGGGCGCCGTTGCCGAGGCAGTCCCACAGCTGCACGGTGGCGCCGTCGGGGTTGACCCAGGTGCCGGACTTGACCTCGTAGTAGACGGAGCCGCCGCTCGGCGGCTCGGCGAAGCTCGTGTAGTCGTCCCAGGCGGCCTTGGTCGACTGCCCGACGAACAGCAGCCGCCCGTTCGCGGGCGCGAACGTCGAGGCGCCGGCCGAGGGCGCCTGGACCGCGACGGCCAGGGGCACGAGCAACGCGAGACAGGCAAGAAGTCGTCGCATCATGGCCGGTACGGTACGAACGCCATCGATGCCCGCCGAAGCGTTTTCGAAACGGTCAGCTCGCGAACCGCGCGGCGATCTCCCGCAGCCGGGCCGCGGCCTCGGCCCCCTGCCCGGGCGTGACGGCCGGCCCGGCCATGCGCGACATCGCCTCGACCTGGTCGGCGAGGAGCAGGTGCTGGCGGTGCGCGTGCTCCCGGCAGGCGAGGCAGGTGACGCTCTCCGGCCGCCCGGAGGTCATCGCGGTGGGCACCCGCCGCCCGCACCCGGTCGCGACCTCGGCCGGCAGCTGTCCGACCAGCCCGAAGGTGGCCGCGACGAGGTTGCGCACGGTCGCCCCGGCGCGCGGGATGCCCGCCTCGACGTGAATGTGTGGATCGTCCATCTACGCCGCCGGCATGGCCGCCTCCTCGGCCTGCTCGATCAGCTGTAAGGAGTCCTCGCGGCCGAGCTGGTGGTCGCAGAGATACCCCAGCATCGACCAGGTCGTGTCGGTCACCACCTGGGGCGGGAACTCCTCCAGCAGGCCCGCCTCGCCGAGCTGGGTGCGGATCAGGGCCTCCGCGGCGGCCGGGTCGACGTCCACGTCCTGGGCCGTCGACGCCACGAACGCGGCGACGTCGTCCGGCGGGGTGTCCTCGTCGAACAGGCTGCGCACGGCGAGGCGGATCGCGGCGTCCAGCACCGGCGTGTCGTGCGGCTCCGGGGGCTGCCCGGCAGCCCGCTCGGCCCCCTCCGCGTCACCGTTCAGCAGCGCGACGACCACCGCGCCGACCCGCGACCGCGGCGCCCACCCGTCCCCGTTCTCAGTCCCCATGGCATCGAGCGTAACCAGGCCCGGCGGCGACGACCCGCCCCCTTACGGTGCGGATGCTCACTGTGACGGATCGGCGCCGCCGTCGGTGAGGAGGTCAGCGGAGCAGGGCGTGGGCGCGCAGCAGCTCGGCGACCGACCAGGCCTGGAACGGGCAGCCCGTCGCGGTGTGCGGGGCGTCACCGTCCGCCGTCTCCGAGACCGAGCCCAGGCCCCACTCCGACAGGTGCAGGTCGAGGCCGTCCAGCAGGCCCGTCGTGTCGGCACCCACGCGCAGGGCCGCGTCCGTGAACGGGCCGATCAGCCAGGGCCAGACCGTGCCCTGGTGGTAGGCGTGGTCGCGCTCGTGCGAGCCGCCGCGGTGGTGTGCCGCGTACGACGGGGACGACGGGGACAGGGAGCGCGGGCCCAGCGACGTCAGCAGCTCCGCCCGGCACAGCTCGACCACGGCCGGGTCGTCGACCGGGGCGTGCGGTAGGCCGACCGCGAGCAGCTGGTTCGGGCGGACCGACGCGTCGTCGCCCCACGGGCCGTCGACCACGTCGTAGAGGCCGGCGCCGTCCGGACGGGGGAAGCGGCGGCGGAACGACGCGGTGGCGCGGTCCGCGGCCGCCGACCAGTCGTGCGGGCGGCGCAGGCGGTCGAACAGCGACGCCGTCTGCGCCAGGCCCGCGATCCACAGCGCGTTGATCTCGACCGGCTTGCCCTGGCGGTCGGTCACCGGCTGGCCGTCGACGCGGGCGTCCATCCAGGTCAGGGCGAAGCCCGGCTTGCCCTGGGTGAGCAGGCCGTCGGCCGGGTCGGCGGCGATGCCGTAACGGGTGCCGCGCTGGTGGCACCGCAGGACCTCGTCCATGGCGTCCGCCAGCAGCGCGACCGTGTCGAGGTCGCTGGTGACCGCGTGGTACCGCCCGATCGCATGCAGGAACCACAGCGCCGCGTCGGCGGTGTTGTACTCCAGCGTCCCCGTGTCCGCCGTGTTCGCGAGCATCCCCTCCGAGACCGTCGCGCCCGCCCGCAGCAGCACGTCGCGGGCCTCGGCGGGCCGGTTGGTGGTGAGGAACAGGCCCTCGAACGACGTCATGAGGTCCCGCGACCACTCGCCGAACCACGGGTACCCGGCCACGGCCGACGGGCCGGTCGGGGTCATGACGACGAACTGGTCGGCGGCGACGGCCAGCTGGCGGCCGGCGGCGTCGGCGGCGCCGGCCTGGCGGGCCAGCTTCCGGGCCCGCTTGCGGGCGGCGGTGACCAGGGCGGTGGCGGACGGCGCGTCGGCACCGGTGAACGCCGTCACCGACATGGCCCCGCCGGGCTCCAGCGTGGCGGTGAAGCGGCCGGCCGCCCACAGGTCCTCGACCGCGTTCAGTCCCCGGGCGGCCTCCTCGCGGGCGTAGACGCCGCGGTACCACGACCCGCCGGGTTGCCAGCCGGGCCCGCTGACCCGGTACGCGCCCTCGAACTCGAAGCCGTCCGCGGTCGGGACCACCTCGGGATCGCCGGCCGCGAGGCGCTCGCCGTGCGCGTCCCGCCAGGTGCACAGCGGCGTCACGTCCAGCACGACCGGCCCCGGGGCGCGCACCACGCGGAACACGACGCCGACCGCACTCACGCCGTGGGCCATCGCGATCTCGCGCTCGACGACCACGTCGCCGAGGTCCCAGCGCCAGACCGGCACGCCGTTGTCGAGCGTGAACGAGGCCAGGTGCACATGCCCGGCCGGGTCCACGGCGCCACCGGCCCACTCGTCGGTGGCGAGGCGCCAGCGCCGGTCGCCGACCGTCACCATCGGGTCGAGGGCGGCCAGGCCGAGCCGGCGCGCGCTGCCGCCCGCTTCGGCGACCACGAGCAGGCCGTGGTACCGCCGGGTGCGCAGGCCGGCGACGGTGCCCATCGCGTATCCGCCGAGCCCGTCGGTCACCAGCCACTCGCGCGCGGCGGCGGCGTCGAGGTCGCCGCAGACCTGCCGGCCGAACGTGATCATCGCTCCCCCTCCGGGCGGCTTCCGCCGGGCCGGGCCACGAGCTCGGCCAGCAGCCCCGTCCAGCCGGTCTGGTGCATGGCGCCCAGGCCGGCGCCGTTGTCGGCGTGGAAGTACTCGTAGAACAGCAGGTTGTCCCGCCAGTGCGGGTCGTTCTGGAGCGTCTGCTCCCAGCCGGAGGCCGGACGGCGGCCGTCGGCGCCTCTGCGGTACAGCGAGAGCATCCGCTGCCGGAGATCCTCGGCGATCTCGCCGGCGGTGCGCTGCTGCCCGGACCCGGTCGGGTACTCCATCTTCACCGAGTCGCCCAGGTTGGCGTGGTAGTCCTGCAGCGTGCGCAGGACGAGGTAGTTCAGCGGCACCCACAGCGGCCCGCGCCAGTTGGAGTTCCCGCCGAACATGCCGGTGACCGACTCGGCCGGCTCGTAGCCCACGCTCGCGGTCCAGCCGGGCAGCTCCAGCGTGAACGGGTGCTCGGCGTGCCACCGCGAGAGTGCCCGCAGCCCGTACGGCGAGAGGAAGTGCCCCTCGTCGAACAGGTGCGTCAGGATGCGCCGCACCCGCCCGTGCGCGGCGACGCCGACCGCGACGAACCGCTCGTCCGAGGCGCCGACGATGTGGTGCTCGGAGATGTCGGCGAAGCTCTTGGCGAACCGGCGGACCCGCTCGAACTCGTCCTCGTGCAGGGCCTTGGTGGCGAACAGCGGGATGACGCCGACCATCGAGCGCACCCGCAACGGCACCGCGGCGCCGTCCGGGCCCCGCAGCACGTCGTAGTAGAAGCCGTCGTGCTCGTCCCACAGGTCCCGCTCGCGCATCGACTCGGAGATCAGCGCGAAGTGCTCCAGGAACTTGACCGCGAGGTCGTTCAGCGCCGGGTCGTGCTTGGCCAGCTCGCGGGCCATCTCCAGCAGGTTGAGGCAGTAGAACGCCATCCAGGCGGTCGCGTCGGACTGCTCCAGCCGGTAGCCGTGCGGCAGGTGCGAGCGGTCGATCGGGCCGATGTTGTCCAGCCCGAGGAAGCCGCCCTCGAACACGTTGTTGCCGTCGTGGTCCTCGCGGTTGACCCACCAGGTGAAGTTCAGCACGAGCTTGGAGAACACCCGCATGAGGAACGCCGTGTCGCGCCGCCCGTCGATTTCGTACACCTGCATCGCGGCCCACGCCTGCACCGGCGGGTTGAGGTCGTCGAACGCCCACTCGTAGGCCGGGATCGCCCCGTTCGGATGCTGGAACCACTCGCGGCAGAGCAGGATCATCTGGTACTTCGCGAACGCCGGGTCCAGGTGGGCGAGCGCGACGGCGTGGAAGGCGGAGTCCCAGGCTGCGAACCAGGGGTACTCCCACGGGTCGGGCATCGACATGATGTCGGCCGCGTCCAGGTGCTTCCAGCTCGCGTTGCGCCCCGTGCGCCGGCCCGGCGGCGGGGGCGGCTGCGCCGGGTCGCCGTTCAGCCAGCGCGCGACGTCGTAGTGGTAGAACTGCTTGCCCCAGATCATGCCGGCGAAGCCCTGCCGCATGGTCCGGGCGTCCTCCTCGCTCGTCCCCTCCGGCGTCAGGTCCGCGTAGAACGCGTCGGCCTCGGCCCGCCGCTGCGCCAGCACGGCGTCGAACCCGGGGCCGAACGCCTTCGGGTCGGCCTGCGGGGCCAGCCGGAGCGACAGGTGCGCGGTCTCGCCCGGGGCGACGGTCACGCGGTACCAGAACGCCGCCTTCGTGCCCTCGCGCGCGGGGTTGACCGTGGGCGCGCCGTGCACGACGTGGTCGTTGATCCCGTCCTTGGGGAACTGCGTGACCGCCGGCGCGCCGAAGAGCCGCAGGGCGTTGGTCTCGTTCTCGCAGTACAGCTGGCTCGGCATCGTCCCGTCGGGCCCGGGGGCGGCCTGCAGGACCAGGGGCCCCTCGATGCCGATCGCGTCCGCACCGGCGGCGGCCAGGCGGGGCTTGGCCACGTCGTCGTCCCAGGACCACGTGTTGCGGTACCACACCGTGGGCAGCACGTGCAGCGTGGCCGTCTCGGGGCCGGTGTTGGTGACCCGCACGCGGATCCGCACGTCGTCCGGCTCGGCCTTGGCGTAGTCGGTCTCGACCACCCAGTACCGGCCGTCGTCGAAGACGCCGGTGTCGAGCAGCTCGTACTCCGGCTCGGTCCGGGACCGGTGGCGGTTCTCGCTCACCAGCTGCTCGTAGGGGAACGCCCGCTGGGGGTAGTGGTACCGCCAGCGCATCCAGGCGTGGCTGGGCACGGCGTCGAGGTACCACCAGTACTCCTTGGCGTCCTCGCCGTGGTTGCCCTCGTTGCCCGTGAGGCCGAAGATGCGCTCCTTGAGGATCGGGTCCTGACCGTTCCACAGGCCGAGGGCGAAGCACACCCGCTGGCCGATGTCGCTGATGCCGCCGAGGCCGTCCTCGTTCCAGCGGTAGGCCCGGGACCGCGCGTGGTCGTGCGGGAAGGCCTCCCAGGCGGTGCCGCCGTCGCTGTAGTCCTCGCGTACGGTGCCCCAGGCGCGTTCGCTGAGGTACGGCCCCCACTGATACCAGGGCGTGGCCTCCGCCAGCCCGTCCTCGGGCCGCCCGAAGGACGCCACCCGCTCCCGTTCCGGATTGCTCACGTGCTCAAGAGGATCATCCACCGCCGCCGAGCGACGTCACCCGGCCGGCGTGACCGGCCGCCGGTCATTCGACCACTGTCGATGAGGCTGACGGGGTCCATGATCCATGGAGACTTGTGGCTGTCATGGCGACCAGAACGTGCCATGGATCATGGAGGGGCCGGCCGCCGTCTTCGGGCCTGCGGCGCGTGCGCTCGTGTGGCGAGTTCCGGTCGGTCGATCGACCGAGTGAGCGGCGTGCTCACTGGGTCGGGCGACCGACCGACGTGGTGCTGGTTCGGTGGGTTCGGTCGGTCGGCTGACCGAATCGGGCGACCCCCGCAACCGAGCAATCGGGCAGCCGGGCGGGCGCGCGGTGTGGCGGGCCTGCTCTCGGTCGGGCGACCGACCGAAAGCAGGGGCCGGCGTCAGCGGCGAGGTGAGAGAGCGCCCCTGTCGTGCACCACCTTGCCGTCCACGATCGTCAGGATCGGGCGCGTGTCCCGCATCGCCGCGTCCGGGACCGTGAAGTAGTCCCGATCCAGGACCACCAGGTCGGCCAGCTTGCCGCGTTCGATCGAGCCCAGGTCGTCCTCGCGGTTGAGGTACCAGGCGTTGCCGCGCGTGTAGGAGCGTAGCGCCTGCTGGCGGGTGATCTGCTGGCCCGGGTTGATCTGCTGGCCCAGGACGTTCAGGCCCGTCGTCGCGTAGTGCAGTGCGTACCACGGGTTGTGCGGTGCGATGTGGATGCCGTCCTCGTGCATGCCCATCGGGATGCCGCTCGCGAGGATGTCCTTGAACAGCGGGCCCACCGGCAGGCCGTCCGCGCGGGGGACGCCGCCCAGCCAGCGGAAGCCCGACACCGACACGCCGCAGTTGAGCCTCTTGAGGCGGGCCAGCTGGTCCGGCGTCGCGTAGTCGGCGTGCTGCAGGCCCCACCGCAGGTCCTTGATGCCGAACTCGGCGTCGACCGCCTCGTAGGTGGCGACCACCTGCTCGATCGCCGCCGTCGACGTGGCGCTGCCCGCCTGGGCGTTCTCGTTGCGCCAGCGGGCCTTGGCGACCAGGCGCTGCGACTCGAGCCAGACCGCGTAGCCGTTGGCGTTGGTGGGCAGGGCGAAGGGGGCCGCCCACTCGCCGATGCCGCCCGTGCGGAGCATGTCGTCGCCGAAGAACGGGAACTGGTTCTTCAGGCGTTCGCGCAGCTCCGGCAGTTGCCTGTCCAGGGCGCCCAGTTCGGCGATGTACCCCTGGTTGTGCAGGAAGTTCATCTGCAGCCGGATGAAGGCGCGGCCCTCGGCGTGCAGCGCGAGCCAGGCGTCGTACATCCGGAAGTGGTTCAGGGTGGGCAGGCCGTCGGTCGGCTGCGGGTCCAGCGCCGCCGGGTTCAGGGTGCCGTTCGCGGTCGCGACCAGGGTCTGGTCGAGGATCGTGGTGAGCCCGAGGCTCGCCGTGTACGCCATCGCATCCAGCGCGCTGCGCTGCTTGTCCGCGAACGTCTGGCGGATGCGGAGGTGGTACAGCGCCCGGTTGGCCATGTTCGGGTTGCCGCCGGCGATCGTGCCGTCCTCGGCGACCGTGACCGGCAGGTCGGTGATCGACTCGAAGAACTGCTTCCCGAGCGTGTTGACCCGGGCCGGGCCGAAGCCGCTCTGGTACAGGAAGACCGGCCGGTCCGGCACGACCGCGTCGATCTCGGCCAGGGTCGGCAGCCGCTGCTCGGCGAACATGCGGGGCGTGCCGGCGCCCATCGCGGTGATCATGCCGCCGGGCGGGACGGTCGTGCGGCGGGCCTTGAGGAACGCGAGCACCTCGGCCACGCTCTTGGCCAGCTCCCACTCGGCGACGTGGTAGCCGGGGCGGTTGGCGAGGCTGACGAAGTGGCTGTGGCTCTCGATGAGCCCGGGGACGACGGTGCGGCCGCGCAGGTCGATCTTCTGCGCCGCGCCGCCGCGTTCGGCGTCGCGGCCGACGGCGGTGAACCGGCCGCCGGCGATGCGGACGGACGACACGACCGAGTCGCGGTCGTCCATGGTGTGGATGCGGCCGTTGACGAGGAGCAGGTCATCGCCGTCGGAGCGGCTGTCGGCGTGGGCGGGGGAGGGGGCGGCGAGGGCGGCGGCCGCGGCGACGGTGCCGCCGCCGACGATCAGGCCGCGGCGGGAGAGGCCGTGGGTGTCTGCCATGAGTACTCCTGGGAATTGAGCTCACGGTGCTGCCGAGATTGGCGGACGATCGTCCGTCTAGCGGACCGATCGACATCACCCTGTGCTCGTGACCTCGTGTTGTCAAGGACACATTTTCAAGATCCGCGCGGACCGTTGTTCGCCCAGCGGACAACGCGCCGGATGCGGGCCGGTCTGTGGTCGCCCTGCCGGGGAGTGGGGCGGTGGACTTCGGACATTGGTCCGTCTGGCGGTCAGGGCTGACGGAGACGGTTCGGCGGACGTCCGGCCAGCCGCGTGGCAGGATGCTGTGAACGGGCCGGAGGCGGTTGACAGCACCCGATCGGAGACTGAGACTGACAGGGCGCGGACGATCGTCCGTCTAACGGACAGCCGACCGGAGAGGGCGCAGATGACGCACACCGAGCAGGCCGACCGGCCGCCGGGGCCGCTGAGCGGCCTGCTGGTGGCGGACTTCTCGCGGATCCTCGCCGGGCCCTACGCGACGATGCTCCTGGCCGACCTCGGCGCCGAGGTGATCAAGGTCGAGGGCCCCGGCGGCGACGACACGCGCACCTGGATGCCGCCCGTCCGTGACGGCGTCTCGACGTACTACCTCGGCATCAACCGCAACAAGCGCTCCATCGCGCTCGACCTGCGCGACCCCGGGGACCTGGCCGTCGCGCAGGCCCTGGCGGCGCGGGCCGACGTGCTCATCGAGAACTTCAAGCCCGGCGGCCTGGCCCGGTTCGGGCTCGACTACGCGAGTGTGTCGGCCGGCAACACCGGCATCGTGTACGCGTCGATCAGCGGCTTCGGCTCCGGCGCGGGCGCCGCGCTGCCCGGCTACGACCTCATGGTGCAGGCGATCTCGGGGCTGATGAGCCTCACCGGCGACGCCGACGGCCCGCCGTACCGGGCCGGCATCTCGGTCTTCGACGTGATGGCGGGGCTGCACGCCAGCATCGGCATCCTGGCCGCCCTGCGCCACCGCGACGCCACCGGCACCGGGCAGCACGTCGAGGTCAACCTGCTGTCGTCGGCGCTGTCCGGGCTGGTCAACCACTCCAGCGGGTACGTCGCCGGCGGTACCGTCCCGTTCCGCATGGGCAACGCACACCCGAGCCTCTTCCCGTACGAGCCGCTGCCGACCGCCGACGGCGAGCTCATCGTCATCGCCGGCAACGACGGGCAGTTCCGCAAGCTGTGCCAGGTCCTCGAGCTCGAGCACCTGGTCGGCGACCCGCGGTTCGAGCACAACCAGGACCGCACCGCCAACCGCGAGGCACTGCGGCCGTACCTCGTCGAGCGGCTCGCGACGCGGACCAAGGACGAGTGGTTCCGCGACCTCACCGCGGCCGGCGTGGCGTGCGCGCCGATCAACACCATCGACGGCGGGGTGCGCCTCGCCGAGGAGCTGGGCCTCGACCCGGTCGTGCTGACCGGCGACGTGCCCGGCATCCGCAACCCGATCCGCTTCTCCGGCACGGCGGCGCGCTACGAGCTGCCCCCGCCGGACCTCGACGAGCACGGTGAGGAGATCCGCCAGTGGCTGAAGAGCTGAGCTTCCCGACGGGGATCGGCACGTCCGACGCCGACCAGATCCGGCTGCTCGGCCAGGACCTGGCCGCCGAC
The DNA here is from genome assembly GCF_022095675.1 of Dactylosporangium sp. AC04546. GTDB lineage: Bacteria > Actinomycetota > Actinomycetes > Mycobacteriales > Micromonosporaceae > Dactylosporangium. The sequence goes on from NZ_JAHYSG010000021.1 coordinate 94,186, forward strand.
CTGATGGGGAAGGTGGGCTTCGGCGAGCTGGCGTTCTGGCTCGTCGCCGGGCGCCGCCCCACGCCCGCCGAGACGCGGGTCTTCGAGACGGTACTGGTGGCGCTGGCCGACCACGGCTTCACGCCCACGGCGATCGCCGCGCGGGTCACCTACGTGTCGGCCCCCGAGTCGCTGCAGGGCGCACTCGCGGCCGGCCTGCTCGGCGGCGGGTCCCGCTTCCTGGGCGTGACCGAGGACGCCGGCCGGTTCCTCTCCGAAACCCTCGCCGCCGTCGGCGACCTGCCGCAGGACGACGCCGGCTGGGACGCACTCGCGACCGAGGCCGTCACCGCCGCCCGCGAGGCCCGCCGCCTCGTGCCCGGCCTCGGCCACCCGGTCCACAAGGTCCAGGACCCGCGCACGCCGGTGCTCATCCGCATCGCCGACGAGGAGGGCCTGCGCGGGCCGCACCTGCGGTTGTTCGAGGCGATCGGCCGGGTCCACCCGGCGATCCTCGGGCGCACCCTGCCGCTCAACGGCGCCGGTGTCTGCGGCGCCGCTCTCGCCGACCTCGGCCTCCCCGTCGACCTGCTGCGCGGCTTCGCGCTGCTGGCCCGGGCCGCCGGGCTGCTCGGCCACCTCGCCGAGGAGCGCCGCACCGGCCTCGGCATGGAGATCTACCGCACCGTCGACCGCAACGCCCGCTACACCCCCTAGGTTCCGGAAAGGACCGCCATGGCCGAAGTTGTCGCGGTCATCGCCTCGACCCACCACCCCTTCTACTACAAGGCGTCGACCGCCACCGGCGAGGACCGCCCGCCGTTCGCCGACGAGTGGGTCCGCAAGATCCTGAAGTTCCGCGAGACGCTGACCAAAGCGAATCCCGACGTGCTCGTCATGGTCGGCTCCGACCACTTCCACCAGCTGTGGCTGGACAACATGCCGCAGTTCCTGGTCGGCAAGGCGCCGTTCTACGACGCCAACTGGTACAACGAGGAGCGCGAGTTCGGCCTGCCGCGCATGCTGCTGCGCGGGCAGGAGGACCTGTCGGCGCACATCCTGCGCGAGGGTCTCGACGCCGGGTTCGACCTCGCGTTCAGCAACGAGCTGCGCATCGACCACAGCGTCACCTGCCCGATCATCACCCTGCGGCCCGAGGCCGACCTGCCGATCGTGCCGGTGTACACGAACATCTTCGCGCCGCCGCTGCCGCAGCCGAAGCGCTTCGTGCAGCTCGGCCGCACGATCCGGGAGCTCGTCGAGTCGTGGCCGTCGCACCTGCGGGTCGCGGTCGTCGGCACCGGGCACCTGTCGCTGGAGCTCGGCGGCCCGCGCCAGTTCGGCCCGCACGGCCCCGACCCGGAGTTCGACCGCCGGGCCGTGGAGTGGATCGCCACCGGCGACATCGAGGGCTGCCTGTCCGAGGTGACGCTGGACAGCCTGCACGCACCGGGCAACGCGACCCACGGCTTCATGGACTTCATGCTCATGATGGGCGTCGCCGGCGACGGCCGGAAGGCCGACTACGTCGACACCTACGACCTGTTCCACACCATGGAGGCGTACTTCACCTGGTACCCGAACGGAGCGCCGGCATGAGCAAGTACCTGCTGAACAAGTTCCTGTACACGGTGGACCGCGACCCCGACCTGGTGGAGCGGTACCGGGAGGACCCGGCCGGGACCGTCGCGTGGTGGGAGTCGTCGCTCGGGCTGTCGTTGCTCAACTCCCACAGCGGCGAGGCCACCACCTGGCTGCGGCTGGAGGACGCCGAGCGGGACGCGCTCGTCGAGCACGACTACGTGAAGCTGTTCGAGCTCGGCGCGCACCCGTTCCTCACGCTCACGCTGTTCATCGCGATGTTCGAGCGCGACCACGAGGAGCCGCTCGCGTTCCAGAAGCAGTACGCGGTCCGGCTGGCCCACTTCAACCTGCCCTACCCGGACATCGCGACCTGACATGCGCGCGCTCACTGTTGTCCGGTGTGGACAGCCGCCCGTCGTCGTGGACCGGCCCGCCCCGGTCCCCGGCGACGGCTTCGTCGCGGTCACCCTCACCGCCGCGCCCATCACCCCGCTCGACGTCCTGTGCGCCTCCGGTACCTCGTACTTCGGCGCGCCCGCGGTGCCGTACGTCCCCGGTGTGCAGGGCGTCGGCACGCTCGACGACGGGACGCCGGTGTGGTTCCCGACCGACGCCGGCATGCGCCCCGGCGACGGCTCCATGGCCGAGCGGGTCGTGGTCCCGGCCGCCGACGTCGTCGCGCTGCCCGAGGGCGTCGACCCGAAGCTGGTCGCCGCCCTCGGCCTGTCGGCGGTCGCCGCCTGGAAGGCGCTGACCTGGCGCGGCGAGCTGCTGGCCGGCGAGCAGGTCCTCGTCCTGGGCGGCGGCGGGATCGTCGGCCAGGCCGCGCTGCAGATCGCCCGCCTCCACGGCGCCCGCCGGGTCGTCGCCGCCTGCCGGTCAGCGGCCGCCCAGGAGCGGGCCCGCCGCCTCGGCGCCGACGCGGTCGTCCCACTGGGTGACGGCGACGACGTGGCCGGCCTCGCCGCCCGTCTCAAGGAGGCCCTGGACGGCCCGGCCGACCTGGTCCTCGACCCGCTGTTCGGCGTCCCGGCCGCCGCCGCGCTGAAGACCCTGACGCCGCACGGCCGCCTGGTCAACCTCGGCAGCTCGGCGGGGGAGACCGCCCCGTTCGACTCGGCGACCCTGCGCAGCGGCTCGCTGCGCGTGCTCGGCTACACCAACAACGAGCTGAGCGCCGCCGAGAAGGGCGCCACGATCCGCCTCATCGCCGACCACGCCCTCGCCGGCCGCCTCACCGTCGACCACCAGGAGATCCCCCTCGCCGAGGCCCCGCAGGCCTGGTCGAGCCAGGCCGACGGCCGCGCCACCCGCCGCATCGTGCTGGTCCCGTAGCGCTCGCCGGCGATCGCTGCCGTCGCGGCGCTACCGGCGGCACCAGACGGTGAGGCGGTCCGGGATGTTCGGCCACGAGGGCAGGGCCAGCTCGTCGGCCGCGGTCCAGTGCCGGGCGAGCTCCTCGTGCAGGCGGGCCGTCCCCGTCGGGCCGCCCGCGTCGCCGCCGACGTAGAGCAGGGTGTCGCCGCGGTAGGCCAGCAGTACCGCGTGACCGGCCGCGTCGTCGTCCGGGGGTGGCCAGCACAGCAGCAGCGTCCGGTCGCGGTGGCGGCGGACCGCGGCCACGCCGTCCAGGCGCTCGACCGGGGACCAGGTCGGGCCGGGCGGGTGGAACCGGCTGCCGCCGGCGTCCGGCGGTGCCGCGTCGGTCGCGACGACGTCGACGCCGCGCTCGCGCAGCAGGGCGGCCCAGTAGCCGGTGCCGGCGCCCGTCTCGAGGATCGGGCCGTGGTCGCCGATCAGGGCGAGGGCCGCCTCGGTCGGGATCGCCCACGCCAGGCGGGCCGCCAGCTCGCGCCGGCGCCGGGGCAGGTCCAGCTCCTGGGCCGGCCCCGGCGCTATCCGCATCGGTCCCGCCTTCGGCCGGTCGCCGAGGAGGATCGATACCAGGTCGAACAACGGGTTACCGGACGCTCCGGGGGACAGCGCGGCCAGGGCGGCGTGGAACTCCGCCAGACGCACGGTCGGCGGGCTCACAGGCCCAGGACGCTGCGCCGGACCTCCGGGCTCTGGCGCAGCTCCGCGGCCGGGCCGGAGGTGACGACGCGGCCCTCGCCGAGCAGGTAGGCCCGGTCGGCGATGGCCAGGGCCCGCTCCACGTCCTGCTCCACCACGACCACGCTCACCCCGCCGGCGGCGATCCGCTCGATCGCCTCGTACACCTCGTCGACGCGGACCGGGGCGAGCCCCAGCGACGGCTCGTCGAGCAGCAGCAGCCGCGGCCGGGCCATCAGGGCACGGCCGATCGCCACCATCTGCTGCTCGCCGCCGCTGAGGCTGCCCGCCAGCTGGCCGGCGCGCTCGGCGAGGCGGGGGAACATGTCGTACACCGTGGCGAGCGTGGTGCGGTGCTCGCGGCGGGCCTGCCGGCGGTACGCGCCGAGGACGAGATTGTCGAAGACCGTCATGCGCGGGAAGATCCGCCGGCCCTCCGGGACGATCGCCACGCCGTGGGCGCAGACCCGGTGCCCGGCCAGGGCCGTGGTGTCGGCGCCGGCGACGCTGATCCGGCCGCCGGCGGCCGGGTGGATGCCGGCGACCGTGTTGACGAGCGTCGACTTCCCGGCGCCGTTGGGGCCGACGACGCAGACCGTCTCGCCGGCGCCCACCGACAGGGTGACGTCCCACAGGGCCTGCGCGTCGCCGTAGCGGACGTCGAGGCCGGTGACTTGCAGAACCTGCTCAGACATGGGCCTGCTTCCCGAGGTAGGCGCGGACGACGGCGGGGTCGCTCATCACCGTCTGCGGGTCGCCGTCGGCCAGCAGCGAGCCGCGGTCGAGCACGACGATCCGGGTGGCGAGCTGGTTGAGCACCCGCAGCAGGTGCTCGACGATGACGATCGTGATGCCGCTGCTGTGGATGCGGCGCACCACCCGCACGGCGTTGTCGACCTCGGCCGGGTTGAGACCGGCGAGCGCCTCGTCGAGCAGCAGCACCTTCGGGTCCGACGCGATCGCGCGGGCCATCTCCAGCAGCTGCCGCTGGTGCAGGTTGAGGCGGCCGGGCCGGGCGTCGGCGAGGTGGTCCAGGGCGACCGTCGCCAGGTGCCGCTCGGCGAGCGGACGGGCCTGGCGCAGCGACATCGGCGTGCGGCCGAACATGATGGCCGTGGCCACGTTGTCCCGCACGGTCATCGAGTCGAAGGGCTTCGGGATCTGGTACGTGCGGGCGAGCCCGACGTGCGCGATGCGGTGCGGCGGCAGCCGGGTGATGTCGTGCCCGTCGACGCGGATGACGCCCCGCGTCGGCCGGGTCGCCCCGGACAGCAGGTTGACCAGCGTGGTCTTGCCGGAGCCGTTGGGCCCGACGAGGCCGATGAGCTCGCCGGAGCGGATGTCGAGGGTGACGTCCTCCAGCGCGTGCACGCCGCCGTAGTACTTCGCCACCTCCCGGCACTCGACGAGCACGGGCCCGATGGCGGGTGGCTCGCCGACGTCCTCCACGATGGGCTCCGGCAGGTGTGCGGGCGCGGCCACGGCCGGCGCGGCCGGGCTGCGGCGGGTGCCGAGGACGATCGCGACCAGCGCCGCGGCCAGCATGCCGGCCACCAGCCAGTCGAGCATCTCGCCCCAGACGTTGAGGATGTACAGCACCCCGAACACGACGACGAAGCCCGCGAGCGCCGCGTATGGCCGCGCCCGCAGCCGCGCGTAGAGCCCGGCCGGCGCGGTGGCGACCAGGATCGCCAGGATGGCGCCGAGGAAGATGGCGTTGTACTCGTCGAGGCCGTACGACGACAGCCGGTCCTGGAGCGTCACGATGAGCACGGCGCCGATTACGGGGCCCAGCCAGTGCGACCGCCCGCCGAGCACGCCCATCACGATGACGAACAGCGGGATCGTCAGGCCGAACACGCTCTCGACGGTGACGAAGCCGATCTGCAGCGCGTAGACGCTCCCGGCCACGCCGCCGAGGACGCCACTGGCGACGATGGCGAGCATCTTGTACCGGAAGGTCGGCACGCCGAGAACCTCGGCGACGTCCTCGTTGTCGTGGATGGCGGTGAGCGCGGATCCGGCGCGGGTGCGCTGCACCAGGAACGCGACGGCGACGGCGACCGCGGCGACGGCCAGCGCCAGGAGGTACTGGAACTGCTGGAACGTCCCGAAGAACTCCGGGTACTCGGGCAGCGGCAGCGTCGTGCCCTGCCCGCCGTCGACCGAGCGGTTGATCCGGGCGAACGCGGCGAGGATGAACGGCACGGCCAGGGTGAGCAGGGCGAAGATCTCACCGCGCAGTGACCCGAGCCGGAATGCGACGGCACCGATGCCGAGTGCCAGCAGCCCGCACAGGACGGCGGCGAGCGGCAACGTCCAGAAGAAGCCCACGCCGTGCCGGCCGGTGAGCACGGCCGTGGTGTAGGCGCCGACCCCGACGTACGCGGCCTGGCCGAAGCTGAAGTAGCCGCTGTAGCCGGACAGCAGGTTCCAGCTGGTCGCCTGGGCGATCCAGAAGCACACCGAGCCGAGCAGGATCAGGTAGAACGAGGCCATTCCCAGGTCCGGCGCGAACAGGCCGAGGGCCGCCAGCACCAGGAAGGCCACCAGCAGGCTCTTCATCGGGCCGCTCCGATCGTGAACAGGCCGCGCGGGCGCAGCAGCAGCGCGAGGATGATGGCGGAGAAGAGCACGAACGGCGCCGTGGCCGGGGACCACACGACCGACACGACGCCGGAGAGCACCCCGACGAGGACACCGGCCGCGAAGGTCCCGACGACCTCGCCGATGCCGCCGAGGATGACGACGGCGAACACGATGCCGAACCACTCGTAGGCGGTGTCCGGGGTCAGCGCGTTCGACAGCGAGAACACGGTGCCGGCCAGCGCCGCGGTCGCCCCGACCACGCCGCCGAGCAGCAGGCTGAGCCGGCGGTGGTCGACGCCGAACGCACCGGCGACGGCGCTGTCCTGGGCGATCGCCCGCATCGCGCGCCCGGCGAACGTGCGGCGCAGCACCAGGTGCCCGCCGACCACGACGAGCACCGCCAGGCCGAACGCGATGAGCGTGGTGACCGGGAAGACCAGCCGGCCGACCGAGAGCGAGGCGGTGGCGTACGGGTTGACGTCGGCGCCCATCCGCCGGAAGTCGGCCGTCCACACGTTGTGGGCGACCTGGATGGTGATGATGAGCAGGCCGAAGCTGACCAGCAGCGAGTTGAACTCGCTGAGGGCGAGCCGGTCGAAGAGCCACTGCAGGGCGGCGCCGGCGACGAACATCAGCGGCACCGTGACCAGCAGGGTCAGCAGCGGGTCGATCCCCCAGGAGGTGGCGAGCTGGAGGGTGAGGTACGCGCCGACCAGGATCAGCCCGAAGTGGGCCAGGTTGATGACGCGCAGCACCCCCCAGGTCACCGACAGGCCGATGGCCATCAGGGCGTAGAGGCCACCGATCAGCGCGCCGCTGAGGGTGGCCTGGACAACGTTCATCGGGGCCTCGCAACTTCCAGGAAGGGCCGGCGGGCGAGCGCCCACCGGCCCGGGCAACAGGGGGTCAGGCGCGGGGGCCGGCGAGCGGGGCGGCGGCCTTGTCCGCCGGCCACACGACGACCCAGTCACCCTTCTGGATCTGCTTCAGCGTCTGGGTCGTCGGCCAGAAGTTGAACGACTTCGGGTCGAAGGTCAGGTGGCCGCTGAACGTGGTGTCGACGCCCTTGTCGTGCAGGGAGTCGCAGAGCTTCTTCTGGTCGGTGCCGCCGGTCGCCTTCACCGCGCCGGTGAGGATCTCCCACGCGTTCCAGGAGGCCGTGGCCTGGGTCTCGAAGACGGTGTACGGCAGGTTCGCCGCCTTCGCCTTCTCGCTGAACTTCGTGGTGATCTCGGTGGCCTGTGCGCCGAGCTTGTCGAGGATCGGCTTGTTCGGCTCGAACATCGACACCGACAGCATGCCCTCGGACAGGTCGCCGAGCGCGAGCAGCGGGCCGGGCGCCGGGAACAGGCCGAACATCTGCTTCGGCCGGTAGTTGAGCTGTTTCATCGCCTGCAGGATGTTCACCGCGTCGACGCCGAGGCCGTTGTTGATGACCAGGTCGGGGTTGGCGTCGCGGACCTGGGTGGCGATCGGCGCCCAGTCGGTCGTGGTCGGCGGGTAGTGCACGTCGGCGACGACGGTGATGCCACGCTGCTTGGCGATGCTCAGCGCGCCGGCCTTGTCGCTGCCGAAGCCGTCGGAGACGAACGCCGCCGAGCCGCTCTGGCTGGTGAGCACGGCGACCGTCTTCGGCGGGGTGGGCAGGCTGGCCAGGGCGTCGAACAGCTGGTTGGGGATGAAGCTGTTCGGCGTCGGGCCGATCGACCAGGCCGGGAACTGGCACTCGTAGGTCAGCTGCGGCGCGAGCACGGCCGAGTGCTGCGGCAGGATGTAGCCGTGCCGCTGGGCGACGGCCATCGCCGAGAGGATGTTCGGGGTGGCGTAGGGGCCGAGGATGAGGTCGACCTTGTCCTGGCTGATCAGCCGCTCGTACAGCTGGCTGACCTTGGCCTGGTCGGACTGGTCGTCGAGCACCTTCCACTCGACCTTGCGCCCGAGCAGGCCGCCGGCGGCGTTGAGCCGTTCGACGAACTCCTCTCCGGCGATCTTGTGGATCTGGCCGGTCGCGGCGAACGCGCCGGTCAGCGACAGCGTCGAGCCGACCACGATCGGCGCGCTGTTGCCGCTCGACCCGCCGTCACCGGATCCGCGGTTGCAGCCGGTGACGACCAGGACCGTCGCGACGGCCGCAGCGACGAGTGAACGCCTGCGCATCTGCTTGTCTCCTCCCGAATGGCAGCGGTGTGCTCAGCGCACGTCGCCGGTGTCGTGGACCACCGCGCCGCCGACCACGGTCAGCACGGAGCGGAGGTTCCTGAGCTTGTCGTCGGGGACGGTGAAGTAGTCGTCGCTGAGCACGACCACGTCACCGAGGCGGCCGACCTCCAGCGCGCCGAGCTGGTCCTCGTCGTCGCCGCCGAGGAACCATTGGTTGGCCCGGGTGTAGAGGTGCAGCAGCTCCTGCCGGCTGATCTGCTGCCCGGCGTTGATCTGGTTGCCGAGCGCGTTGCGGCCGGTCGTCGCGTAGTACGCATGGATCCACGGGTTCATCGGGGCGATCTGCATGCCGTCGGAGCTCATGCCGGCCGGGATGCCGTGGTCCACGATCGTGCGGAAGGGCGGGCCGGACGTGGGGCCGGTGCCGGCGAGGTACTGGTAGCCGGTGAGGTTGACGCCACCGCCGACGGCCTTGAGGCGGTCGAGGTACTCGGCGCTGATCCGCGGGACGTGCGCGATGACCCAGCGCAGGTCCTTGATGCCGATCTCGGCGTCGACCGCCTCGAACGCCTGGATCTGGGTCTGGAAGTCGGTGCCGGTGAGCGAGTGCACCTCGACCCGCCAGCGGGCCTTCGCCGTCCTGCGCGCGGCCTCGAGGAACACCGGGCCGCCGAAGTAGCTCGCCGCGATGAACTCGCCGATCGCGCCGGTGCGCACCATGTCGTTGCCGAAGAACTTGAAGGTGTTCTGGATGCGCTGGGTGAGGGTGGTGACGTTGGCGTCGGTGTCCTGGTGCAGGAAGTTGATGCGCAGCCGGATGGTGGCCTTGCCCTCGTCGAACAGCTGCAGGAAGGGCAGGTTCATCGAGTAGTTGTCCTCGTGCGCGGCGCCGTCCGACGGGCTGTCGGTCTTCTGGAACGCGCCCTGGTCGAGGTGGGTGGTGACGCCGAGGCTCACCGCGTAGGCCATCGCGTCGAGGGCGCTGCGCCGGCGGTCGTCGTCGGTGAGCGCCCGGCGCAGCGCGAGGGTCGCCTTGCCGGTCTCCTGGCCGCCGGCGATCGAGCCGTCGGCGCCGACCGTCACCGCGGGGGAGACGGCCTCGAAGAACTTCTTGCCGAGCGTGTTGGTCACGCTGGGCCCGGTGAAGCCGATGGACAGGTACGCGGGGTGGTCCGGCACGGCCGCGTCGAGCTCGGCGAGCGTCGGCAGCCGCACCTGCTGGAACTGGTTGAAGTGGAAGCCGCCGATGGTGGTGACGAACTTGCCGCGGGGGGTGTGCCGGGCCCGCTCGCGGTAGGTCCGCTGCACGTCGGCGACGGAGTAGGCGTTCTCCAGCGGGGTGTGGTAGCCGGGCCGGTTGCCCATGAGCACGACGTGGTTGTGGCAGTCGATGAGGCCGGGGATCGCGGTCCGCCCGCGGAGGTCGACCGCGGGCGCTTTGCCTTCCCACAGCCGTCTCGCGGCGCCCTCGTTGGCGCCGGCGTAGACGATCCGGCCGTCCTGGATGGCCAGCACGCTCACGACGCGGTGCTGTGCGTCCATCGTGTGGATCCGGCCGTTGTGCAGCAGGAGGTCGCCGCGCAGCGACCCCTCTTTGTAGTGCTCGTGGGCCGACGCGGCGGCGGGGACACCGAGCGCGCCGGCGGCGACCGCGGCACCGGCGACGGCTCCGCCGCGCAGGACGCCGCGCCGGGACAGGGCGTGTTCTTCGCTCATTGCTGTGGTTCACCTGTTCTTGCGGTGGGGTGTGTGCGCGCAGCGGACGCGAGTCCGGCGATGATCGCGGACCCGTCGGGCGGCGCGGTGTAGGGGTGAAATCACAAGCGGGACAAGGGAATGGGGGTGAGTTGCAGGGGGCGGTGACCGACCCGCTCCCTGCCGCTGCACCCGAGCACCGGAGGGCGGCGCTCCGTTTAGCGGACGATCGTCCGTCTGACGGACGGCTGTCATCACAATGTTCCGGGGACCACCCGATGTCAAGACTCGGGATCGAAACAATTGCGCCGCGACGGCGGACTAGTGTTCGCTGTGCGGACCGACGAAGGGGAAGTGATGGCGCAGCGTGGAGAAGGACCCGACTTCATCGAGGCCCTCGCGCGGGGACTGGACGTCATCCGGGCGTTCCACGCCGACCGGCCCCGCATGAGCCTGTCCGAGGTCGCGGCCGCCACCGGGCTGGCCCGCCCGACCGCGCGGCGCATCCTGCTGACCCTGGAGGAGCTCGGCTACGTGCGCACCACCGCCGGCGGGCACGAGCTCACGCCGCGGGTGCTCGAGCTGGGGATGGCCTACGTCGGGGCGCTGTCGCTGTGGGACATCGCCCGGCCGCACATGGAGACGCTGGTGGCCGCGACCCGGGAGTCGTCGTCGATCACCCAGCTCGACGGGTCCGACGTCGTCTACCTGGCCCGGGTGGCGGTACCGAAGATCATCGCGCTGCGGGTCGAGATCGGCACCCGGTTCCCGGCCGCCGTGACCTCGCAGGGCAAGGTGCTGCTCGCCGCGCTCCCGCCGGAGCGGCTCGACGAGGTGCTCGCGCTGCCCAGCCGCTCCGGGGTGCAGCCGTGGGTGCAGCACTCCCGGCCGGCGATCGACGCGATGCTGCGCGAGGTGAACGCGCGGGGCTGGGCCCTCGCCGACAACGAGCTCGCGCCCGGCATCCGGTCGGTGGCGGTGCCGATCCGCGACGGGCGCGGCGAGGTACGGGCGGCGATGAACGTGACCGTGAACTCCGCCGAGACCACCACCAAGACGCTGCTGGAGCAACACCTGCCGCACCTGCTGCGGGCGGCGAGCGCGATCAGCGCCGACTGGGCGCTGTGGCAGTCCCGCCCGCAGTTCGACCTTCCGCCCGCGGAGGTGTCACCCGCCGCCGTCGCGGGCGCGTGACGCCTGGGTCATTCCGGATGGTTGACGGTGCCTGACCCGGTCAGGAACGGGCTGGTGACCCCGGTGTAGCCGAGGTGCAGGATCATTCCGTCGGCAGCGTGTTCCAGGTTGTGGCAGTGATCCATCCACAGGCCGGGGTTGTCGGCGCGGAACGCGACCCGGTAGGTCTCGCCCGGGCCGACGTCGAGGGTGTCGACCCACCACGGGCTGCCGGTGGTGGCGCGGCCGTCGCGGGACAGCACCAGCATGTGGTGGCCGTGCAGATGCATCGGGTGGTGCTGGCCGCTGCGGTTGACATAGGTGACCTCGACCAGGTCGCCGCCGGAGACCATGAGCATCGGCACGTCCGGGAACGAGGCGCCGTTCAGCGTGTACAGCACCGCCGGGCGGCCGTCGTAGAAGCCGAGCCGCTCGTCGACGCGCAGGGTGAAGCGCCGGTCGAAGCGGCTGCCCGCCCCGAACTCGGTCCCGGCCGGGGTGCCGTACCGGGCCGGGTCCAGCACCGCCGGCGCGGCACCCTGCTGGTCCGGGCCCGCGTCGCCGTGCGGGCTGTAGACGATGCCCGGCCCGTCCGCGCGCAGCGTCACCGGCCGGTCGGGCATGGTGAACACGAGGTCGTAGCGAGAGCCGCCACCGGCGCGGATCCGCACCCCGGGCAGCACGCCCGGTTCGTGCACGTCGGTGCCGTCGATGGCCACGACGCGCACCGGGGCGCCGGTCAGGGTGAACATGGCCGGGTTGCCGTCGGTGTTGACCAGCCGCAGCCGCACCTGGCGCCCGGCCGGCACCGACCGCCGTTGCACGCCGGCGGCCAGCCCGAGGGTCGCCACGCCGTCCTCATTGCCCCAGGTGTGCCGCAGCACCGTGTCGGCGACGGCATCGTCCTGCACCGCAGCGTCGGCGGGCAGCACGACCAGGGCGCCGAACAGGCCGCGGCGGACCTGGACCGAGGACATCTCGTGCGAGTGGTACCAGTACGTGCCGAGCTGCCGGGCCCGGAACCGGTACACGAAGCTGGCCCCCGGCGCGACCGCGTCCTGGGTCACCCCGGCCACCCCGTCCATCGCGTTGGGCACGTCCACCCCGTGCCAGTGCACCGTCACCCCGACCCCGGGCAGCCGGTTGACCAGCGTCACCTCCACGAGGTCGCCCTGCCGGACCACCAGCTGCGGGCCGGGCGCGACGCCGTTGAACGTCCACGCCGCCACCCGCGCACCGGAGTCCAGCCGCACCGTGGTCTGCTGCGCCGTCAACGTGAACCGGCGCACCGCCGCATCCCCACCGGCTGCGGAAGCTGTGGTGTCCGCGCCGGTCAGATCGGTCACGCTGGCTCCGCCGTGGTGCTGATGCCCCGCCGCGCCGCCCCCGCCGGTGTCCACGGCACCGCCGGTCATGCTGCTGCGCGCCGGCAGGACACTCGCCGCGGACAGGCCGGCCGTCACCGCGGCGACCAGCGCCAGGCCAGCCGCTGCCCGCGCCGCGGTACGCCACCGACCGGCGGGCGCGGGTGTCTGACCGCGCTTGAGCCTCCGGTACGCCCATCCCATCGCCGCCACCCCGAGGACCGCGAGGCCAGCCACAACGGCGGCCCCCGCACCGGCCAGCTGCGCCACGGCCGCGACGAACACGGCACCGGCCGCGCCGGCCACCGCCGCTACGCGCGGCGCCTCGCCCGGCGCCTCGCCCGGCGGCTTTCGGGCCGGGCGCCACCACACCAGGTACACCGTGGCCGCCACCACCAGCGCCGGCACCACGAACACGAGCCGCGGCCCGGCGAACTCCCACCCCCAGCGCAGCAGCAGCACCCCGGCAACCAGTCGCAGCGCGGCCCCGCCGAGCAGCAGCGCGAACGGCGCCGCCAACCACCGCGGCGCGGCCCCGGGGGACCGCAGGCGCGGCGCGACCCACCCCGCCGCCACGGCCACGGGCAGCTGCAACAACGCGGTCACCAGGTCGATGTAGTGCACCCACAGAAACACGCCGTCGCCTCCACCCGGGTCACGCCGACCATGCCCGCGGCACCGGCCGCCCTGGCCGGCGCCGACGCGCCGGGCCGGGTGGCGCTGCGGGCGTTCAGCAGCGGCTGATGGTGGAGTTGTTCAGCGTCACCCCGGAGATCGTGAACCGGTCGGCGCACGGGTTCTCCACGATGCGGTTGTTCGTCAGCGTGAAGTTGCGCAGCGTGATGTCGGCGTTGCCGGGGAACTCGGTCCGCTCGGCCAGCCGCACCTCGCCGCCGCCGCTGATCGTGCCGCCGTTCGTGGCGATGCTGACGTTGTAGCAGTTCTCGATCAGGATCGCGTTGTTGCCGGTGTTGGCGATGTCGACCCGGTCGACCACGGCGCCGCCGCTCTCCGAGACGCAGAAGATGCCCCGGCCGCCGCCGCGCGCCTTCACCGTGCCGACGCGGATGTTCGTGCCGTACGAGGTGCCGATCCGGCCGTTGCGGTTGGCCATCCGGAAGGCCGCGTACCCCGTGCCCGTGCCGGCGTTCTCGGCGTCGACCGTGCCGACCGTCGCGTTGACGGTCTGGTTGAGCAGCAGGCCCGACTCGCCGACGTTGCGCGCGGTCACCGTGCCGATCGTGATGCCGTCGACGCCGTAGGTCTCCACCGCGTGCGAGCTCGCCCCGGAGACGTAGACGGTGTCGATGCGCACGTTGCGCGTCCACTGGCTGGTGTCGCCGCGGTTGTCGATCCGCACGCCCAGGCCGGAGGAGAGCCGCATGTCGATCTGGCCGAGCACCACGTTGGTCACGTTGCGCATGAAGATGCCGTACAGCGGGGCGCCGGTGAGGTTGAGGTGCTGCACCTCGACGTCGGTCGTGCCGCGCGAGTAGATCGGCGCCTGGTCGCCGGTGCCCGACCCGGTCACGTTGATGGTGCCGCAGACATCGATGGTCGTGTAGCTCGGCAGCGAGATGCGCGAGCCGGCGCTCATCGAGCCGGAGCCGCGCACGACCACCCGCTGCTTCGACGTGCGGCCCGCGGACAGGCTGTTGACCGCGGCCTGCGCGGCGGCCCGCAGGTCGGTGCCGGTGTACACGGTCGTGCCGCCGTTGCGGGCGGTCCAGGTGCTGCCGCTGAGCACCGCCTCGGCGTTGAACGACCCGCTGCCGCAGCCGGTGCTGCCGCCGGTGACCGGGACGAGCTGCCACTGCTGGTTGTAGCCGTCGGCGTCGGTGTACTGCGAGATGCGCCCGCCGTCGGCGGTCGACCACTCCCACACGTCGAGCGCCTTGCCGCTGTGCCGGTTGAGCAGCCGCACGTAGCCGCCGGCCGAGTCCTTCAGGGTGAACTGCTGGCGGTTGTTGCCGCTCACCGCGGTCTGCTGGTAGAGGTTCGCGCCGTCGGCCGCGTTGGCGATCTCGAGCACCTTGCCGCTGTGCCGCGACCGGATCTGGTAGTAGCCGTTGTCGGTCGGCACGAACTGCCACTGCTGCACGGCCAGGTCGTTGCGGGTGTACTGGTTGACCGGCGCGCCGTCGGCGGTGGACCACTCCCACAGGTCCATCGCCTTGCCGCTGTGCCGGTTCACCAGCACGTACCAGGCGGACGGGTCGACCGTCGCCGCCTCGGCGGCCGGCAGCCAGACGGCGCCCACCAGCGCGGTGACGGCCGCGGCGATGAGCAGGGCGATGCGTTTCATGCGTGCACGCTCCTGTCTGAGGAAAGGGCTTTCCCAGGTGTCGTTCGGGGGAAGCTATCGGAGCGCATCGATGTCAGTCAACCGTCGCTGAAACTTTCAGGCACCCTTGACAGTCCGCATGTGAGCGATAACACTCGTGACCCACGCCGGTCTCCGCCAATCGATCGCCGTCCCGCCCAGCTCCATTCCCGCTGCGCATCTTGTGAACGTTCACACCATCGCCTTGCTGGAAGGGCCACCATGGATCGCCGAAGCTTTCTCGCCGCGTCCGCCTCCGCGGTGGGCGCCGGCCTGCTCGTCGCGCCCGGCCGCGCCGCCGCCGCGCCCGGTGACACCCCGGCGCGGTACACGAACTCGCTCATCGCCCAGCGCGCCGACCCGCACATCACCAAGCACACCGACGGCTACTACTACTTCACCGCCACCGCCCCGGAGTACGACCGCATCATCCTGCGCCGGGCCACCACCATCCAGGGCCTGGCCTCCGCGGCGGAGACGGTGATCTGGCGCAAGCACGGCAGCGGCGACATGGGCGCCCACATCTGGGCCCCGGAGCTGCACTTCATCAACGGCCGCTGGTACATCTACTTCGCCGCCGGCTCCACCAGCGACGTCTGGAAGATCCGCCCGTACGTGCTGGAGAACACCAGCGCCAACCCGCTCACCGGCACGTGGACCGAGCGGGGCCGCATCGCGCTGCCGCTGGACACGTTCTCCCTGGACGCGACGACGTTCGTGGTGGGCGGCACGCGGTACCTCTGCTGGGCCCAGAACGACCCCGCGGTCGGCACCGGCACCAACCTGTACCTCGCCGCGATGTCCAACCCGTACACGATCACGGGAACGGTGGCCCGGATCAGCGTCCCGACCTACTCGTGGGAGACGATCGGGCACCGGGTCAACGAGGGCCCGGCGGTCATCCAGCGCAACGGCAAGGTGTTCCTGGCCTTCTCGGCGAGCGCCACCGACAGCAACTACTGCATGGGCCTGCTGACGGCGTCGTCGTCGGCCAACCTCCTGAGCGCCTCGTCGTGGGCCAAGACGTCGACCCCGGTCTTCGCCACGAACGCGGCCACGAGCCAGTACGGCCCGGGCCACAACTGCTTCACGGTCTCCGAGGACGGCCGCAGCGACATCCTCGTGTACCACGACCGCTCCTACCGCGACATCAGCGGCGACCCGCTCAACGACCCGAACCGCCGCACCCGGGTCCAGAAGCTCTACTGGAGGTCCGACGGCACGCCCGACTTCGGCATCCCGGTCCCGGACGGCGCGACCCCGGTCCGCCTGCGCTCGAACAACTTCCCGGACCGCTTCGTGCGCCACTGGGAGTACCGCGCCCGCATCGAGGCCAACGTCGCCCCGCTGGCCGACTCGCAGTTCCGCATCGTCACGGGCCTGACGGGCAGCGGCACGGTCTCGCTGGAGTCGACCAACTTCCCCGGCTACTACCTGCGCCACCGCAACAACGAGGCCTGGGTGGACCGCAACGACGGCACGACGCTGTTCCGCTCGGACGCGACCTTCTACCAGCGCGCGGGCCTGGCCGACAGCACGGGCGCGTCGTTCGAGACGTACGCGACGGCCGGCCGCTACCTGCGCCACTACAACTACCTGCTGGTGACCCAGCCGGTGAGCACCACGACCGACCGCGCCGACGCGACGTTCCACCTGGAGTGACGCGAGACTCCGGGGCCGGGCCCGCCCGCCAGCCCGGCCCGGCCCCGGTCCTCCGTTCGCGCGGCCCGTCAGGTGGTGTGGAGCAGGTGGGCGACCCGGTTGATGGTCTCGCGGAGGTTGGGCTCGGTCGTCGCCTCCAGGGCCTCCGCCACCGTGAGCCAGCGCAGCGGCGCGTCCGGCTGCTCCGGGCGGGCGGCGTCCGGGGTCGCGGTGGCGAGGACGAAGCGGACGTCGGCGTGCTCGTGGGCCGGCTCGTCGCCCTTGGCGTTCACCGGGACGATGACGACGTGGACGACGGCGCCGGACGGCCACGGTGCCAGGTCGGGCAGGCCCGTCTCCTCGGCGCCCTCGCGCAGGGCCACCGCCACCGGGTCGGTCTCGCCCGGGTCGCCGTGGCCGCCGACCTGCAGCCAGGCCCGCTGGCGCTCGTGCCAGCGCAGCAGGATCCGGGCCGTCGGCGGGTGGACGATCAGCGCCGACGCCGTGACGTGCAGCGGGATCGCGCGGGTCCACGGGTCGTCGGTGGCGGCCAGCAGGGACCGGACCCGGTCGAGGTCGGCGGCCTCGGCCGGATCGGCAGCCTGATACGAGGTCAGCAGGTCGGCAAGCACGACCAGCAGACTAGACCCTGTTGCGGAGCATCAGCTGGCGTGCCGACAGGACCGCGGCCCGGACGATCGCGTGCGGGGCGTAGAGGTCCTTGTCGTGCCACAGCGGCGGGTCGGTCTGGCGGCGCTCGGCGAGGTAGCGTTCGGTCGCGCCCAGGCCCGGCCAGCCGCCCGCACCCGGCGCGAGCAGCACGTGCACGGCGTACGCGGTCTCCTCGGCGGTGCCGCCCCAGCGGCCCCACGAGCCGTCGTGGCGGCGGGTCCCGGCGACCCATTCCGCGGCCCGGGCGATCGCCGCGGTGACCTCAGGGCCCCGGCCGAACCGGGCCAGTGCCAGCACGCAGCAGGCGGTGGCGTAGTACGGCGAGCTGTGCCAGCGGTCGTGCCAGGAGCCGTCGGCCTGCTGCTGCGAGCACAGCCATCCGGCCAGCCGGTCGACGACGTCGCGCCGCCCGGCGACGCCGAAGGCGTCCAGGACGTGGGCGTTCGTGGTGACCGACGAGCCGTCCTCGCCGGGCCAGGTGCAGAAGCTGTCGCCGATGTCGTACGCCTGGAGCACGTCCGGGTCCACGGGATGCCCGAGCTCACCGAGCGCGAACAGCACGACCGCCGTCGTGTCGGCGTCGGCCGGCAGGCCGGGGCCGGCGGCGGTGCCGGAGGGGCCCCAGTCCGCGGTGAGGCTGGCGACGATCCCCGTCGGCGCGCTGAACGCGACGCCCGCCCGGGCCAGCCCGCCGAGCACCCAGGCCCGCTCGAAGACGGTGATCGGGGTGGCGCAGGGCACCGGGCCGCCGTGGCGGCGTGCGGCGGCGCCGAGGTACGAGATGGCCGCCGAGGGGCGTGGACCCCCGAGCCAGGCGGCGGTCGCGGCCGGCGAGGCACCCACGGCGCCGGGCCCGACCAGCCGCACCCCGGGCGCGTCACGCGCCCCGTCGCCGAGGACCTCCAGGGCATGCAGGAGCTTCTCCGGTACCGCGGCGCCGCTGCGGAAGTACTGCCGCACCCCGGCCAGCCGGCGGCCGTCGATGCCCGCCGGCAGCGGCAGCGCCTCGCCGGTGCGCTCGTTGATGCGCTCGACGAGCGCCGGCACGATGAGGTCGGCGGCCGGAGTGTCCGGGATGGACGCCGCCGCCGGCAGCAGGCGGCGCAGGAACGCGAGCCCGCGCTCCGCCGCCGGGCGCGGGCCGGCCGCCAGCAGCGCCTCGGTCGCGCTGAGCGTCGGCACCACCGCGTACCCGCCGGGCGGCCCCCAGCCCCCGTCGGGCCGCTGCGCGCAGAGCAGGTATCGCACCCGCTCGGCCTGGCCCGGCACCCACGGCGCCAGGCTGACCACGCGGGCGGTCTCGTAGACCGAGGGCGACACCTGCCCCCAGGGCTCCCGGGCCAGGCCTTCGACGAGGTCGTGCACCTCGTGGGCCAGCCCCGGCGCGACGAGGTGCTCGGCCGGCAGGATCTCGTCGATGCTCACAGCTCGCCCCAGAAGTCGGTGACCCGGTAGAAGCCGGTACTGAAGCCGATCTGGCGGGCGAGGTACGCCGCCTCCTGCGGGCAGTGCTCCGCGAGCGCCCCGGCGGTGCCGAGTGCCTGACGGGCGAGCTTCCCGGCGAGCCGGGTGACCTCGTCGCGGCCGGCGCCGAGCAGCAGCGCGTTGAGGTCGCCCCAGCCGACGTCGCGGTCGTAGGTGGCGAGGTCGTTGACGAGGCGCAGGACCCGCTGGACCTCGCGCCCGGCGGCGGTCAGCGCCGGCAGCCGGTCGAGGGCGCCCGGCTCGCCGGCGACGAGCCAGTGCGACACGTTGACCCAGGACGATCCGAAGTTGTCGGCGTTGTCGAGGTACGTGTCGAGGTCCGGCAGGGTCTGCGCGGACTTCCAGGCCCACTCGCGGCGCATCGCGTCGAGCATCCGGCGCAGCTCCTCGCGCCAGGCCGACTGGTGCGCGGCGAACGCCGGGGCGGCGGCGAGCTCGTCGCGGATGTCGGCGAGCAGCCGCGACAGGTCGTCGCCGGGCGCGGGCACGGCGCCGTCCGCGGCCGACAGGCAGCGCTCGACCACGCCGTCGACGTCCTCGGCGGCACGCGCGAGGTAGTCGATGCGCCAGTCGGCGGCGAAGACCCACAGCGCCGTCAGGTTGGCGGCGCGCAGCTGCTCGCGGGTGCACCACGGCGCGCCGAACGCGGTCGCCAGGGCGATCGTGCCGAACACCGCCGGGTCGAACGGGTTGGCCGGGAACAGCTCGGGATAGGCCGCGGCGACGGCACGCAGGTCGCGCTGCCCGCCGGCGGCCAGGCCGGAGACCCGGCCCTGCTCGGCGGCGGCGGCAAGCTCACCGTCCATCGTGGACACAGGAACGACGGACATGTGCCACCCCCACAGACCCGGGCATCGCGGCGCCCGGGCCGGTTCGCAACGTGCATTTCGAAACCTGCACGATCATCGCATCCGGGAGCGGTGACCGACCATCCCCACTATGATCCATATACATATTTACCGGGTATGTAACTTGTGGCAGACCGGTTGCCGTTCACGAAACATTCACCAGGTGAAGGCGCCGAAAGCATCGACGGGGCCCACTATACGACCTGCTGCGCCATTCGTGTGGCCGGGCCGGGCCGCACTGCCTGCGCGACGACGGGCGGCTGCCGCTGGTGATCGCTGATAGCGTTCTCGTGTGACGCTGCCGGTCCTCCCCGGGTTTCACCCCGACCCGTCGATCTGCCGGGTCGGGGAGGACTACTTCCTGGCCAACTCGTCGTTCGAGTACCTGCCCGGGGTACCGATCTCCACCAGCCGCGACCTGCTGCACTGGCGCCGACTCGGCCACGCCCTCGACCGGCCCGGCCAGCTCCCGCCGCCCGCCGGCGCCGGCAGCGGCGGCATCTACGCCCCGACGCTGCGCCACCACGGCGGCCGGTTCTGGATGGTCACGACCGACGTCGCCCGGTTCGACGCCGGCCACCTCATCGTGTGGGCGGAGGACCCGGCCGGCCCGTGGAGCGACCCGGTCTTCACGACGGGCGCGGTCGGCATCGACCCCGACCTCACCTGGACCGCCGCCGGCGAGTGCTACCTGACGTGGTGCGGCGAGGGCATCCGGCAGGCCCGCGTCGACCCGTCGACCGGCGCGCTGCTCTCGGCGCCGGAGCGGCTCTGGAGCGGCACCGGGCTCGCCTATCCGGAGGGCCCGCACCTGTACCAGCGCGGCGACTGGTGGTACCTGGTGATCGCCGAGGGCGGCACGGAGCGCGGCCACGCCGTGTCGGTCGCCCGCTCCCGGCACGTCTCGGGGCCGTTCGAGCCGCACCCGGGCAACCCGATCCTCACCCACCGCAGCACGACGCACCCGGTCCAGAACACGGGCCACGCGGACCTCGTCGAGCTCCCCGACGGCTCCTGGGCCATGGTGTACCTCGGCGTCCGCCCGCGCGGCGGCACCCCGATGTTCCACGTCAACGGCCGCGAGACGTTCCTGGCCGGCGTCCGGTGGGACGACGACTGGCCGTCCGTGGACGAGTCCCGCTTCGACGTCCCGCCGGTGCCGACGGCCTTCGAGGACGACTTCCCGGCGCTGGACCCGCGCTGGATCGCCCTGGGCGACCATCCGTCGGCGTTCGCGTCGGTGGGCGACGGTCTCACACTGGCGGCGGGGGAGGGCTTCCTGGGCGTCCGCGCGGCCGACCCGTGGTGGCAGGCATCGGCGGCCGTCGAGTCGCCGTCGGCCCGCCTCGCGCTGCGTCTCGACGCCCGCCACCACGTCAGCGTCGCGCTGTCGGACGGCGTACTGACGGCGTCGGCGACGGTGGGTCAGCTGACCCAGGTCCTGGCGACGGCACCTGCCTCATCGCCGGTGACCCTGGCCGTCCGTACGGTGCCGCCGCCCGACGGCCTCGGCCCCCTCGCGCCGCCGGACATGATCGAGCTTGGCCACCTCACCGCCGACGGCTTCGTGACACTGGCGTCGTTCGACGGCCGCTACCTGTCCACGGAGGTGGCGGGCGGCTTCACCGGCCGCGTGATCGGCCTCGACCGCCTGCCGGCGCCGACGACGGTGCGCCGCTTCACGTACGTGGCGGAGCAGTACTCTCGCGGACGATGAGGTCCGTCGCCAGCTCGATGCGGGGGGACTCGATGCGCTCGCCGTTGACGATGCGCAGGAGCGTGCGGGCCGCCGCCACGCCCATCTCGTGCAGCGGCTGGCGGACCGTGGTCAGCGGCGGCGCGGTCCACTCGGCGAAGTTCAGGTCGTCGAAGCCGACCACGCTCACGTCGCCCGGGATCGTCAGGCCGGCCCGGCGGACCGCCTCGTAGACGCCCGTCGCCTGCTGGTCGCTGCCGGCGAAGATGGCCGTCGGCGGCTCCGGCAGGGCCAGCAGGGCCTGCGCCGCGAGGAGCCCGCCGTCGTGGTGAAAGTTTCCGTACCGCACGAGCTGCCGGTCCACCGCCAGCCCGGCCGACTCCAGCGCCGCCCGGAAGCCGGCGATGCGGGCCCGCGTGCACTGGAACTGCTCGTGGCCGCCGATCGCCGCGATCCGCTGGTGGCCCAGGTTGACCAGGTGCTCCGCCGCCGCGTACCCGCCGGCGAAGTTGGTGGCGCCGATCGACGGGGTGCCCGGCGGAGGCTGGTTGACCGCGTCGATGATGACGAACGGCAGGTTGCGCCGGCGCAGTTCGTCGTGCTGCTGCTCGGCCAGCTCCGACAGGACCAGGATCGCGCCCTCCGAGCCCCGGGCGAGCAGTGACTCCACCCAGCGCCGGGTCAGCGACTGTCGATTGTGGACGGCCGAGACGACCAGGCCGAGGCCGGCCGCCTCGACGACCTCCTCGACGCCGGTGAGGATCGACAGGCCCCACACGCTGTCCAGCTCGTTGATCACCAGGTCGACCAGCTCGTTGCGCCGGCGCCGGCCGTTGCGGGCCGCCCGGGGGCGCTGGTAGCCACGCTCGGCGAGCAGCCGCTCGACCACCTGGCGGGTCTTCGCCGACACGTCCGTGTGCCCGTTGAGCACTTTCGACACGGTCGAAACCGCGACCCTCGCCTCGTTCGCGATGTCGCGCATCGTCGGCTTGTCGCTCGTCGTCATGAACCACCCGGCTTGTTTCGAAAACGGTTGCCCGACCACCATCGGGTGCCTTGTGATCGGCACGGTACACCCCACACCCCATCTTCCGAAACATTTCCCGAAATAGCGGGAAATGCGGTGAAGTGCGCCCATGGAAGGACGGTACGGCGCATGCGCGGTTCAGCGCGGCTACGCCGAGGTATCGCCGGAATACTCACCATCACCGCCGTCGGTCTCGCCGCCGCCTGTGGCAGCTCCGGCCCGGGCACCGGCAAGGACGGCGCCGGCGTGCAGGTCTGGGCGCTGCAGGATGCGGCGGTCAACCCGATCGCGACGGCCAGCATCGACGCCTTCAACAAGGCCAGCGGCAACAAGGTGGAGCTCGTCACCTACGTCAACGACGCGTACAAGCAGAAGCTCCAGGTCGCCATGGGCTCGCCCCAGGCGCCCGACGTGTTCTTCAACTGGGGCGGCGGCAACCTCGCCGAGTTCGTCAAGGCCGGCCAGGTCGAGCCGCTCGACGACCTGCTCGTCAAGAACCCCCAGCTCAAGGAGAAGTTCCTGCCCAGCGTGATGGACGTGGGCAAGGTCGACGGCAAGCAGTACGGCCTGCCGATGCTCGGCGTGCTGCCGGTCGTGCTCTTCTACAACAAGGACGTCTTCGCGGCCGCCGGCGCACAGCCGCCGAAGACCTACGCCGACCTGCTCGCGCTGGTCGACACGTTCAAGGCCAAGGGTGTCACGCCGATCGCGCTCGCCGGCTCGCAGGGCTGGACCGAGCTCATGTGGCTGGAGTACCTCCTCGACCGCATCGGCGGCGCGGACAAGTTCCAGGCGATCGCGGCCGGCAAGCCCGGCGCCTGGGCCGACCCCGCCGTCGTCAAGGCCCTCACCGAGATCCAGGCCCTGGCCAAGAAAGGCGCGTTCGGCTCGAACTTCGCCTCGGTGAACTACGACAACCAGGGCGCGTCGAAGCTGCTCGCCACCGGCAAGGCCGCGATGCACCTCATGGGCACCTGGGACTTCTCCGTGCAGAAGGAGGCCAACGCCGCCTTCATCACCGAGGGCAAGCTCGGCTACGTCGCGTTCCCCGCCTACGCGGGCGGCGCCGGCGACCCGAAGGCCATCGTCGGCAACCCGAGCAACTACTACTCGGTGAACGCCGCGTCGAAGAACAAGACGGTCGCCGCCGACTTCCTCGCGCAGTCGCTGGTCTCCGACGCGTACATCAGCGGCCTGATCGACGCCGGCCAGGTCCCGGCGGTCAAGGGCGCCGGCGACATCCTCAAGAGCAAGCCGAACGCCGAGTTCACCGGCTTCACCTACGACCTCGTCGCCGGCGCGCCCACCTTCACCCAGTCCTGGGACCAGGCGCTGTCGCCGTCGGTCAGCGCCGAGCTGCTGACGAACCTGCAGAAGCTGTTCCTCGGCGACATCACCCCCGACGCGTTCGCGGCCGCCATGGCCAAGGCGAAATGACGACGTCACGAGCAGCGGCGCGGCCCGGAGTCATCTGGGCCGCGCCCGCGGTCACGTTCTTCGTCGCGTTCGGCATCCTGCCGGTCGTCGCGGTCGTCGGGCTCAGCTTCACCGAGTGGAACGGCCTCGGCGACCCGCTGTGGGCGGGCCTGTCGAACTGGCGGTCGCTGGCCGACGACGCCGACCTCGGCGGGGCGTTCGGCCGGACGCTGCTGCTGACCGTGGTGTCGTGGCTGGTGCAGACCCCGCTCGCGCTGCTCGTCGGCGTCTGGGCGGCCGGGCCGCAGCGCAGCCGCGCGGTGCTCTCCACGCTGTTCTTCCTGCCGCTGCTGCTGTCCACCGCGGCGATCTCGCTGACGTTCGTGTCGCTGCTCGACCCGAACTTCGGGCTCGCCGCCGAGTACGGGAAGTACCTCGGCGTCCCGGACGGGAACTTCCTCGGGTCGCCGGACCGGGCGCTGTACGTGATCGCGTTCGTCATCGCCTGGCAGTTCGTCCCGTTCCACACGCTGCTCTACCAGTCGGCGACGCGGCAGATCCCGGCGTCGCTGTACGAGGCGGCGGCGATCGACGGCGCGACCGGGGTGCGGCAGTTCCTCTCGATCACGCTGCCGCAGCTGCGCAACACGATCGTCGCCTCGTCGGTGCTCATGCTGGTCGGCTCGCTCACCTACTTCGAGATGATCCTGCTGATGACCAACGGCGGCCCGGGCACGGCCACCCGCGTCCTGCCGCTGCACATGTACATCAAGGGCTTCGTCGGCTTCGACATGGGCTACGCCAGCGCCCTCGCGGTCCTGCTCGTCCTCGCCGGCACCGCGCTGTCGATCGTCGTCGTCCGCTCCACCGGCTACCACCGGATGACCAGCGACCGGGAGGGCGCATGAGCGTGACACTGGACCGCCCTCGGGTACGCACCACCCGGCCCGCCGGCCCCGTCTCGCCGGCGCGCCGGTCGCGCCGCCCCAACATCCCGGCCGCGATCGCCGCGGCGATCTGGCTCGCGATCGTCGCCGTGCCGATCTACTACGTGGTCGTCACCGGGTTCCGGTCGCAGGACGAGTACATCGCCCAGGGGCCGCTGGACCTGCCGCGCAGCCCCACGCTCGACAACTTCACGGCGCTGTTCGACCTGGGGTTCACCACGTTCCTGCTCAACAGCGTCCTGGTCGCGGCCGGGACGATCGCGTTGGTGCTCGTCGTCGCGCTGCCCGCGGCGTACGCCATCGTCCGCAACCCGAGCCGGCTGCTGCGGACCGCGTTCAACGTGTTCCTGCTCGGCCTCGCCGTGCCCGCGCAGGCGGTGATCGTGCCGGTCTACCTCATCATCACCCGCCTCCGGCTGTACGACACGCTGCTCGCGGTCGTCCTGCCCACCGCCGCGTTCTCGCTGCCGATCGCGATCGTCGTACTCACCAGCACGCTGCGGGACATCCCGGGCGAGCTCTACGAGGCGATGACCGTCGACGGCGCCACCCCGCGGCGCATCTTCAGCCAGCTGGTGCTGCCGCTGGCCCGCCCGGGCCTGGTCAGCGTCGGCATCTTCGTCGGCCTCGGCGCGTGGAACGGGTTCCTCTTCCCGCTGGTGCTGACCCAGAGCCAGGAGCAGCGGGTGCTGCCGCTCGGGCTGTGGAACTTCCAGAACCAGTACGGCACGAACGTGCCCGGCCTCATGGCGGCCGTGGTGCTCTCCGCGCTGCCGGTCCTGACGCTGTACCTCTTCGGCCGCCGCCACCTGCTCAGCGGGCTCGCGGCGGGCTTCGGCAAGTAGCCCAACTCACGAGGGATTGTTCATGACGCCCGGCACCATCCGAAACCCGGTCCTGCCCGGGTTCCACCCGGACCCGTCGATCCTGCGGGTCGGCGACGACTACTACCTCGCCACGTCCACCTTCGAGTGGTATCCGGGCGTGCGCATCCACCACTCCAGGGACCTGGTGCACTGGCGGCCGGTCGGCGGCGCGCTCGCCGATACCCGCCTGCTCGACCTGACCGGCGTGCCGGACTCGGGCGGCGTCTGGGCCCCGTGCCTGTCCTATGTGGGCGGCCTGTTCCACCTCGTCTACACCGACGTCAAGTCCTACGGCGGCTTCTGGGACACGCCGAACTCCGTGGTGACGGCGTCCTCGGTCGAGGGGCCGTGGTCCGACCCGGTGCCGCTGCACGCGCAGGGCTTCGACCCGTCGCTGTTCCACGACGTCGACGGCCGGAGCTGGCTCGTCTCCAACCGCACCGACTGGCGCCCGGGCCGCCCCTGGGCCAACGGGATCATCATCCAGGAGTACGACCGGAACGCCCGCCAGCTCGTCGGCGAGCCGGTGACCGTGTACACCGGCACCCCGGCCGGCATGACCGAGGGCCCGCACCTGTACCGCCGCGACGGCTGGTACTACCTGGTCACCGCCGAGGGCGGCACCGACTGGTTCCACCAGGTGACGGTCGCCCGCTCGCGGGACATCCTCGGCCCGTACGAGACCGACCCCGGCACGCCGCTGGTGACCTCGGTCCACCGCCCCGACCTGGCGCTGCAGAAGGCCGGGCACGGCAGCCTGGTGGAGACGCCGGCGGGGGAGTGGTACCTGGCCCACCTGGCCGGCCGCCCGCTGACCCCGCGCGGCCGCTGCGTCCTGGGCCGCGAGACGGCGCTGCAGCGGGTGACGTGGACGGACGACGGCTGGCCCCGGGTCGAGGGCGGCGTGCCGCACGACGTGGTGAGCGGCCCCGACCTGCCGGCCCACCCGTGGCCGTCCGCGCCGGAGACCGACGACTTCACCGCTGCCTCGCTGGGCCCCGACTGGAGCACCCTGCGCCGCCCGTTCAGCGCGTCGTGGGCGTCGACGGGCGGTGGCCGCCTGCGCGTCCACGGCGGCCGCTCGCCGGGCGCCCAGTCGGGCGAGAGCATGGTCGCCCGCCGGGTCCAGCACCACCGGGCGACGTTCGAGGCGACGGTACTGTTCGAGCCGCGCCACTTCCAGCAGATGGCCGGTCTCACGGCGTACTACAACAGCCGCAACTGGTACTTCCTGCGGGTAGGCTTCGACGAGCGCCAGGGTGTGGTGGTCGACGTGCTGTCGTCGGACCGCGGCCGGGTGACGATGCACCGCCCGGCGGTCCCGGTGGACGGCCCGGTCCGGCTCCGCTTCGACCTGGAGGAGGACGTGCTGCGCGCCTCCTGCGGCAGCACGGAGTGGGGCCCGTTCGACGCGACGATCCTGTCGGACGAGTACGCCCGCGAGCACGACTCGGCGTGGGGCTTCACGGGCGCCTTCTTCGGCCTGTGGGTGCAGGACCTGACGGGCGGCGGCCTGCCGGCCGACTTCACCGCGGCGACGTACAAGCCCCAGCTCTGAGGCCCCACACGCGGCCGGCCCATGATCAAGGGAACAATGTGGCTGCCATGGCAGCCAGATGTTTCCCTGGATCATGAGGCCGGCCGGTCGGGGCGCGGGCCGCCGTGCGACGTTGGGCGATCTACCCCTCCAAGATCGCGGCCCACGGCACGGAGCCGCCGATCTTGGGTTGCCGTGGGGCCCCAGCGGGAGCACCGTCGCCAACACCGCGGAGTTGCGCCATGATCGATGGCACGTTCCGGCTGTCATAGCAGCCAAACGGCGCCATCGATCTGTGAGTGTGTTTGTCAAGTGGTGGTGGTGGTTTCCATGATTCGGAAGAGTTGGCGGGCGATGTAGCGTTTGAGGCATCGGAGGATGTCGTTGGGGGTTCGGCCTTCGGTGGTGCGTCGGGTGATGTAGTCGCTGGTTGCGGGGTGGTTCATTCTGCGGCGGGTGGTGGCGATGGTGTGTAGGGCGGCGTTGAGGGTGCGGTCTCCGCTGCGGTTGAGGCGGTGGTGGTGGCGTCGGCCGGAGCCGGCGGGTAGTGGGCTGACGCCGGCGAGGGCGGCGAACGCGGCGTCGTTGCGGACCCGGCCGTGGTGGGACCAGGCGGTCAGCACGACCGCGGCGGTGTGCGGGCCGATGCCGGGCTGGTCGAGCAGGGTTGGGCAGTGTTGGGTGACCAGGTCGCGGAGCTGTTTGTAGTTGTCGGTCATGATCGTGTCGAGGTCGGTGATGGTGCGGGCGAGCAGCTGGAGTTGCTGCAGCCGGATACGGGCCTCCAGGTCATGGCCCGTTTCGGCGGTTTCGGCGGTTTCGGCGGTGTCGGCGGTCGTGGTGTTTGGGGTGGTCGTGGTGTTTGGGGCGGGCATGGCCAGCACGGCGCGGACCTGGGCGGTGGTGCGGAGCCCGCGCAGGCTCTGGCGGAGTTCGGTGGCGCCGAGGATGACCGATTTGAACAGGTTGACCGTGGCGGTGCGGGTGTCGGTGTAGTGCCGGCGGGCCACGATCAGCAGGCGCAGGGCCTCGCGGGTGCCGTCGGCGCGAGGCACCGCTGCCCGGACGCCAGCCGGACCAGCCGGACCAGCCGGACCAGCCGGACCGGCGGCTGGGCTGGTCAGGGCGGCCAGGATGGCGTGTGCGGCGTGGACGGCGTCGATCGGGTCGGACTTGCCGCCGCGTCGCCGGCCGGCCCGAACCGGTTTCGGGGCCTCGAACACCCGGTGGCCGGCGGCGAGCAGGTGCCGGGTCAGGCCATGACCGTGCGAGCGGGTGCTCTCCACCGACCAGCACAACGACTGTCCGGCCGGGACCCGTTCGGTGGCCCAGACGGCCAGCTGCGCATATCCGGCCGGGTCGGCGCCGACCTGGACCCGCGCGTGGACCACGCCGAGATGGTCGACCAACGCCGCGGTGTGCGTGTCGGTGTGGGTGTCGACCCCGACCACCCAACCCGACCACCCAACCGGCCACCCAACCGGCCACGCCCGGTCCGGGCCCGGGCGGTCTGTCACGATGGTCATGACGGTGCTTCCCTTCGTCTGGCAGTGGCCGTCAACACGGCGTCGGCCCGGGAAAGCACCTGGCGGCACATCTGTGATGAGTCACGTGCGGCAACACGGACAGGCTTCTGATCAGGCCAGCAAGGCACACCGGGTCGGCGCCGGCCGTGTCAGCGGACAAGTCATGAGCAGGACACGCCCATCAGACGGTCAGATCGATGGTGAGTCACACCAACACAACCGGCACCGAACCTAACGGATCACGAACCCCGGGCCCGATCACCATCCCTATAGAAGCGTCATGACCGTGGCCGGGCTGGCGTGCGACGTTGGTCGATCCACCTTCGCAGCGCTGTGCATCAGAGACCTACGGGGCGTCAGGGCCCGGCAGGGCGGGCCCACCGCGGACGTCCGCGCGGGCGGCAGCCCGCGGGTTCTTGGGGCGACGGCGATGGCAGCGTCCGTGGCGCCGGGCGGATGCCCCGGCGCCACGAGCGGTGTCTGGCGGGAGTGACGGTCGCGCGTTGCGCGGACCCGAGTCGATAGACAGATGAACGGTCAGACGAACTTGAACCAGTCGAAGTCGAGCACGTCGGCCGAGTCGCCGGCGCGGATGACCGCGGTGATGCTCGTCGTGCCCGCCGGGAGGTTGCTGACGTTGAAGGCGATCTCCCGGTACGTGCGCCAGTCACCCGTGCCGAGCAGGCCCGGGGCGGCGATCACCGGGCCCGTGGCGGAGCCGGCGTGGAACTCGAGCGTGAACGACTGGCTCGTCGGGCGGCCCGAGGAGTAGCGGAACACCACCTGGTTGGGCGTGCGGCCCGCGAAGGTGACGCCGTCGAAGCGGACCCAGTCGCCGTTGTTCGTGTAGCCGACCTCGGCGCCGCCGCTGGCCGTTGTCGTGGTGACGCGCTGGGTGCCGCTCTGTGAGTTCCACGACTCGGCCTCGATCGTCGCGAAGGCGTTGCGGTTGCCGCCACCGCCGGTCGGTGGGGGCGAGGACGGTGGGTTGGAGGTGGGCGGGTTGGACGTCGGCGGGGTGCCGCCGCCCCAGTTGGCGCCGCGGCCGACGAGGGTGCCGTTGACGAAGCTGCTGTTCTGCAGCTCGCGCTTGAACGCCGCCCTGACGTTGGCGTTGTCCTGGATGCGGCTGTTGCCCCAGTAGCCGTCGGAGCAGCCGGGCTGGCCGGCCGACGCGCCCGGCGGGCAGGCGAACTGGGCGATCGCCTCCCAGTTGCTGTTGATGTACGCCGCGGCCCGCAGGACATCGGTATTCGCCGTCACATAGGCGAAGTACTGGTCGTACCAGCTGCCGATCCTGGTCCAGTCGCCGTTCAGCGAGACGCGGTTGTTGACGTTCGTGCAGCTCGCGTCCAGGTTCGCGGTGCGGTATGCCTGCGGGGTGGCCTCGGCGATCATCGCCGGCTTGTTGTGGCCGCGGGCGAAGTTCAGCACCCGGTCGTAGAGGACCCGCGGGCTGCTCGTCGGGGTGTCGCACGCCCACTGGTACTGCCGGTACGTCGCGTCCCAGTAGAACGTGCTCATCGCGACCCAGTCGACGACGTCGTCACCCGGGTACCACGCGTCGAGGTGGTTCGGGTTGCTGAAGTCGAAGCCGTAGGCCGGGTCGCCGTCCTTGGCGTACGACGCCGACTGCCAGACCGTGGCGACGTTCGTCGCTCCCAGAGCATCGATGCGCTGCTTCACCACCCGGAACGCCTGCTTGTAGAAGTCGGCGTTGTAGCAGTTCCACGGGCCGTCGAACTCGTAGCCGACCCGCAGGTAGACCGGCCGCCCGGTGTTGCGCAGATAGGTGATCAGGTTGTCGAGGTTCTGCCGGTACTGCTGCCCGACCGCACCGGCGATGTCCGCGTCCTGGCGGCCGATGATGGCCCGCAGCGGCTGGTTGTAGCAGCCCGGGTTGTCGGCGAGGTACAGCCCGACGGCGAGCGACGCGCCCGGGTACTCGGCGAGCGTCTGATCGAAGTTGAAGATGTTGCCGTTCAGGTTGCACGTGGCGGTGAGCCCGTTGCAGGCGTTCGGCGAGATGTTGGTGTACAGCGTGACGCCGCCCGGCCGCGGGAAGCTCGCGTCGGTGTCGAGGACCTGCGTCTTGTAGGCGGTCAGGTCGGGCGTGGTCTGTCCGGCGAGGAACAGCACCTTGCCGTTCGGTGGCAGGTTTCGGCCGGCGACGGCGCCGGCGGGCGAAGCGCTCAGCACGGGCACGGCGACGGCGGTCGCCAGTGCAAGCCCCGCGCCGAGCAGTACGCGTCGGTACATGGGAGTCCTTCACTCGGGGTGTCGGCGGATGCGGACACGGTACGAATCCCATCGAGGCATCCCGAAGCGTTTTCGAAACGGTGCCGTCGTGCACGCCGGCAGGGCCGCCGCGCCACTCCCCAGCGCGGCGGCCCCTGAACCCGCGGTAGCCACCCTCGGCTCCCGTCGATTGAAAGGGCGGTTACCGTCGTCCCCGCGTTACCGTACGTAGATCGCCGGCCGGGGCGGGGTGCCCATGCCGTCGCCGAGGAAGTAGCTCGGGTGCGGCGGCTGGTTGTAGGCCGTGTTCTGCCAGGCCACCGCCACCCGGTACTGCGCGTCGTGCATCAGGGTCGGGATGCGGCGGTCCGTCTGGATCGGGGTGCTGTAGATGCGCAGCGCCGACGAGTCGGACAGCCGCCAGACCACCTCCTCGCGCCAGTCGCCGAACAGGTCGGCCGACAGCGCGGGCGTCGCCTTCGTGGTGTTGTTCGAGGCCACGCCGCTGCCGGTCAGCAGGCGGGTGTCGGCGCTCGTGCCGTACTTGTCGATGTGGGTCGAGTCCAGCAGCTCGCGGACCGGGTCGCCGTCCCACCAGATCAGGAAGTTCGTCGACGACGGCTTGCGGCCGATGTTGGCGCCCGAGGCGGAGGTCAGGCCGCTCACCGACGACGACCAGGCCTCGGCGCCCGGGCTGCCGGCGTAGATGTCGCCGGCCACGCCGCGGCCGTTGTCGCAGGAGCAGGCCGGGTGGCTCCAGATGATCGCGCCCGTGCGGGCGTCGGCCATGAAGTCCGTCGGGTGCGCGCCGTCCTCCGTCGGCTTGTACACCTCCAGGCCCGTCCGCGACGGGATGAAGTCGCCGACGTGCAGGGTGTCGCCGTGGCCGTAGCCGATCCGCCACAGCAGCGCGCCGTTGTCGTTGATGGCCGCCGAGCCGTAGACGATCTCGTCCTTGCCGTCGGCGTCGACGTCGGCGATGGACAGCTGGTGGTTGCCCTGGCCGTAGGCGCCGGTGTTGCTGGTGCCGGAGTCGTAGGTCCAGCGGTTGACCAGCGTGCCGTTGCGGAAGTCCCACGCGGCGACCACCGCCCGGGTGTAGTAGCCGCGGGCCATGACGAGCGACGGGCGCTGGCCGTCGAGGTACGCGGTGCCGGCCAGGAAGCGGTCGACCCGGTTGCCGTAGCTGTCGCCCCACGACGAGACCGTGCCGCGGGCCGGCACGTAGTTCACCGTCGACAGCGCCGCACCGGTGAGGCCGTCGAACATCGTGAGGAACTCCGGGCCGGACAGCACGTAGCCGGACGAGTTGCGGTAGTCGGCCGTCGACGAGCCGATGACCTGCCCGGTGCCCGAGCGGGTGCCGTCGGCGGTCTTCATCGCGACCTCGGCCCGGCCGTCGCCGTCGTAGTCGTAGACCTGGAACTGCGTGTAGTGCGCGCCGGCCCGGATGTTGCGCCCGAGGTCGATGCGCCACAGCCGGGTGCCGTCGAGCTTGTACGCGTCGACGTACACGTTGCCGGTGTAGCCGGACTGCGAGTTGTCCTTCGAGTTCGACGGGTCCCACTTCACCACGAACTCGTAGACGCCGTCGCCGTCGAGATCGCCGACCGAGGCGTCGTTCGCCGAGTACGTGTACGCCACCCCGTCCGGCGTGGTGCCGCCCGCCGGGATCTGCAGCCTCACGTCGCGGTAGCCGGTCGTGAACTGCAGCGCGGCCGGCGAGTCGGCCTGCTCGACGCCGCCGACGACCGCGCGCACCGTGTAGGCGGCGCCGGCGGCCGCGCCGCTGTCGAGATAGTTGGTCGAGCCGGTGATCGGCGTCGCGTTGAGCTTCGTGCCGGCCCGGTACACGTTGTAGCCCAGGTCCGCCGCCTCGGTGCCCAGCGACCGCCACGACAGCAGGTTCCCG
The DNA here is from genome assembly GCF_022095675.1 of Dactylosporangium sp. AC04546. Classification (GTDB taxonomy): domain Bacteria; phylum Actinomycetota; class Actinomycetes; order Mycobacteriales; family Micromonosporaceae; genus Dactylosporangium. The sequence goes on from NZ_JAHYSG010000021.1 coordinate 126,916, forward strand.
TTGCCGGAGCGCACGCTGATCAGGCCGCGGTCGAGGTCCTCGAGCTGCCGCCCCGTGGTCGCCGGCGGCGGCGACGAGGTGGGCGCGGCGCCCACCAGGTTGAACGCGAACTGCATCCGGGCCACGTCGGCGCAGGTCTCCTGCACGATCGGGTTGTTCCCGGCGGTCGAGCCGTCCTTGTCGCTCACGCACAGCCCGGTGGCGACATTCTTGATCAGGTACTTCCCGGCCGCCGCGGTCGACGCCGTGAAGGTCCACAGCTGGTTCGTCTTGGTGCCGTCGCCGCAACCCCACTGCTGCAGCTGCAGCCCGGAGGTCGTGGCACTGTTGGGGACATCGACACACCTCGTGCTGCTGACATTCATCAAGGTGTACTGCGAGGAGCCGGCGACCTTCCATTGCTGGCGGGTCGCGCCGGATGCGCACGCCGCCTGCTGCAACAGCGCGCCGTTGTCGGCCGACCCGGCGGCCACCTCGACACACTTGCCGCTGGCACCCGGCACGACCGTGTAGGTGCCGCCGGCGACGGGGGTGGTGGCGGCCTCGGCGGTGGGCATCACCACCACGACGACGGCGGCGGTGGCGGGCACCGCGACGCCGAGCGCCGCGGCCAGTACCGGCCACCTTCGGAGACGTTTCCTGGACATGGGGGCGGGGTCCTTTCGGGCGGAGGTTCTGCCCTCGTAGGTGCCGCCCGCGGTACACCGATAACAGAAAATCTCGGTACTGCTGCCCGCCCGTCGGGCACAACCCCTCGCCCCGGCGGGCCGGCAGCTCAGCCCGGTCGGCGGCCGGTGAGCTGGCCGCTGACCCGGTCGAACCACTCGCCGAACACGGGGATGTCCCACGCCTCGATGAGGGCGGCGGCGTCGGCGGCGTGCCGGCGGGCCAGCTCCGGCTCGCCGGCGGCCGACGCCGCCAGCGCCAGGTAGGCGTCGATCGGGCCGATCGGGGCGCCGGAGCCCGCCGAGGCGGTCCGGCCGGCCAGCGGGGCGAGCCGGCGGTACACCTCGGCCCCCTGGTCGGGTCGGGACAGTGCGAACGCCGCGTAGGCCGCCACCGAGAGGTCGAACGGCAGCGCCCACGACGCCGGGTGCTCCGGGCGGCGCTGGTTGACCCCGGCGGCCTCGTCCAGGTTCCCCGCGTGCAGGAGGACCAGCAGGTACATCGCCGCCGAGACGGTCGGCTGGGCCTCGTACACCGGCCGGATCACCGGCACCAGCTCGGCGGCCCGGCCCTGCCAGATGCGCATGAACGCGGTGGCGCTCTCGAAGAAGCCCCGGGTCGGCAGCAGGGTCGTCGCCGCCGTGGTGAGCAGCTCGGCGACCCGGGACTCGGCCTCGGCGAACCGGCCGCGCATGGCCAGCCACGGCCCGTCCATCGTGCCGACGACGAGCAGCGGGAACGCCAGCCGCAGCCGCTCGGCCTCGGCGCGGGCCACCGCCAGGTCGGCCCACATCTGCCCGATGCGGCCGGTCTCCTGCGCGGCGATGGCGCGGTACGTGATGAGGCGGGTGCGGTCGGCCTGGCGGGCCGGCGGCTCGCCCGGCACCGGCTCGTCGAGGCGGGCGAGCCGGATGGCCTCCTCGATGTCGCGCCAGCGCCGCTCCGCGTTGTCGGCCAGCCACACGGCGGTGAACGCGGTCCCGGCGGCCCACACGAGCAGGTCGGGGTCGCCGAGCCGGCGGGCCATCGCCAGCCCTTCGTCGGCGAGCGCGTCGCGCTCCAGCGGCGCCTCGGCGTAGTGCAACTCGCCGGCCAACGTCAGCAGGGCCCGGCAGCGCAGCTCGCCGTCGGCCGCCGGCAGCTCGCGCAGCGCCCGGCGCAGCGCCGCGACGGCCGGCGGGTGCACGATGTCGAGGTCGCGCACCGGCCACATCGAGCCGTCCGGGGTGCGCACCGCGGCGCGGGCCAGCCGCTCGACGTCGTCGAGCTCGGCCGCGGCGGCGCAGGCGAGGTCGATCGCCTCCAGCTGGCCCTCGCGGTCGCCGACCCACTCGCAGGCGTCGGCGTGGGTCATCAGCAGGTCGTAGCGGTCGCTCGCGGTGCACGCGCCGTCCTGGGCCTGGGCGACCCGGGCGGCGGCGAGCAGCCGGACCGCCTCCTCGTGGCCGTGCAGCGCCCGCGCCTGCCCGGCGGCCCGGGCGGCGGCCCGCCAGGCGACCCCGGCGTGCGCCGGCCCGGCGGCCAGCCAGTGCCGCGCCGCCTCGGACAGCCGGCCCGTGCCGTCGAGGACCCGGGCGACCGTCGCGTGCCGGCGGGTGCGGCGGGCGGCGGGCTGCGCGCGGTACACGACGTCGCGGACCAGCGCGTGCGCGAACCGGAACCGGCCGGAGGCGGCGTCCTCGACCACGATCCCGGCGGCCACGGCCGGGTCGACGTCGTCGAGGACGGTGTCGGGGTCGGCGCCGGCGGCCGCGGCGAGCACGTCGAGGTCGTACTCCCGCCCGACGACCGCCGCGCAGCGCAGCAGCTCGCCGGTCGCCGCGGGCAGCCGGGCGACCCGCCGGGCCAGCACGTCGGTGACCGCGGCCGGGATGTCGCCGGTCCCTTTCTCGAAGCGCAGCAGCTCGACCAGGAAGAACGGGTTGCCGTCGGTCCGCTCGCGCAGCGCCGCGGCCTGGTCGGCCGCCCCGGTGACGGTGCGCATGAGCGCACCGACCCCGTCGACCGACAGGCCGGTGAGGTCCAGGCGCAGCGCCTGCCGGCGGACCAGCCCGACGCCGGCCTCGGCGAGCGCCCCCACGGGCTCCGGGTGCACGCGGCGGGTGGCGGCCAGGACGAGCCGCGCCTCGGGCAGGTGGTCGGTGAGGTGGCGCACCAGGCGCAGCGACGACGGGTCGGCCCAGTGCAGGTCGTCGAGGACGACGAGCAGCGGCGTGCGGCCGGCGGCCGCGGTGAGCAGCCGGGCCACGGCGTCGAACACCCGGAAGCGCTCGGCGTCGACCGACACCGGCTTGGTGGCCGGGCCGGTCACGCCGGGCAGCACGTCGGCGTCCGCGCCGGCCAGCTCCCGCACGGTGTCGGGGCCGAGCGCCGCCGCCAGGTCGCGCAGGACGCCCGTCCACGGCCAGAACGGCGGCGCGCCCTCGTCCTCGGAGCAGCGCCCGGTGAGCACCGCGAACCCGGTCGCGTGCCGGGCCAGCTCGGCGGTGAGCCGCGACTTGCCGATCCCGGGCTCGCCGGTGAGCAGCGCGAAGCGGGTGTGGCCGGCCCGCGCCTCGGCGAGCAGGCCGGTCAGGGCGGCCAGCTCGGCGTCGCGGCCGGCGAGGGGCCAGTCGCGCGGATCGGTGGCCGCGGGCCGCTCGCGGGGCGCCGGGTCCGGCGTGTGCGTGGCCGGGAGGTCCTGCCGCAGTACCGCGAGCTCGACCGCCCGCAGCGTCGCGCCCGGGTCGACGCCCAGCTCGTCGGCGAGCACCCGGCGGATGGCCTGCAGCGCCTCGATCGCCTCGGCCTGCCGGCCGGCCCGGCCGAGCGCCAGGGCGAGCAGGGCCCACAGCCGCTCCCGCAGCGGGTGCCGGCGCGCCTCGGCCTCCAGGGCGGCGGCCACGGTCGCCGGTTCGCCGAGCTCGAGCCGCACCAGCGCGAGGTCCTCGATGGCGACGAGCCGCAGCTCCGCCAGCCGGGCCCGCTCGGCGACGGCGGCCTCGGCCTCGTCCAGCTCCAGGTACGGTGTGCCCCGCCAGAGCGCGAGCGCCCCGCTGAGCCGGGAGGCGATCGCGTCGAGCTCGGCGCGGCCCAGGCCGGCGGGCACCGCGGGCAGGTCGCTGCCGCCGACGGTCAGGCGGCGGTGGGCGGCGTCGACCGTGGCCGCGAACCGGTCGGCGTCCACGTCGTCGTCGGCGAGCCGCAGCGCGTACCCGGGTGGCACGGTGACCAGCACCGACGGCCGCCCGCGGGCGGCCCGGCCGGGCTCGACGACCCGGCGCAGGCCGGCGATGTACCCGTGCAGGGAGGACAGCGGCGACGGCGGCGGGTTGTCGCCCCAGAGCAGGTCGACGAGCGCGTCGACGGCCACGGCCTGCGGCCGGTGCAGCGCCAGCGCGGCGAGCACCGCGCGCTGCTTGGGCGCGCCGGCGTCGACGGGCTCATCGGCGTCGACGACCTCGACCGGACCCAGCACAGCGACCTTCACCGTCCGACCATACGGCCCGACCGGCCGCTTGTTCCGTCGGCTGCATGACGGTTGGCCGCTGGTTCCCGACTTGGGGAACCGGGCCGGCGCCCGCCCACGACCGGTGGACGGGCGCCGCCTGGTTCGGGTCAGGCGCCGGACAGGGTCTCCGTGACGCCGCTGCTGAGCAGGGACTGGTAGTACGTGCCACCCGGGTAGTACGCGGCCGTCGTGGTGCCGCCGGCCGCGTCGACCGCCCAGGCCACCGCGAAGGTCTGCAGCGCCGCCACGTTCTGCGGCTGGGAGCTGCCGTTGAGGACCGTGCACAGCCCGTCGGTGCTGGCGCCCTCGGCGTCGCAGTGCGAGCCGGTGGTGAGCCGGACCCCGAGGAACGCCCGGTCCAGGTCGTTCACGAGCTCGGTCGTGCCGTTGCCGAAGTTGTTGGCGAGGTACGGCGGGGACGAGATCGCGTACACCGGCACGCTCGTCAGGTTGAGGCCGTTGAGCCCGGTGGCGAGGTTCGAGCCGACGGGCGACTTCACCGGGTCGAGCAGCTGCACGAGCTTGACCCGGGCGAACTGGGACGGGTAGTTGGTGCGCAGCCGGTTCGCGATGTACGCGACGGCCTCACCGCCGGCGGAGTGCCCGGCGATGACGTACTTGGTGGGCAGCGAGGTGCCCGACCGCCCGGCCGTGGCGGCGGCCGTGGCGTAGCTGCGGGCGAGCGCGCCGTTGGCGTTGCTCGCGTCGCCGAGCAGGGCTGCGACGTTGTTGAGGAACGGCGTGTTGTTGCCGATGTTGTTCACCGTGCAGCCGAACAGGTCGGCCGACGGCAGGGTGGGCGCGAAGACCACGAAGCCCGCGGTCGCGTAGTGCTCGGCCAGGTCGGCCATGTTGCCGTTGGAGCGGGAGAAGCCGTGCTGGAGGTAGACCAGGCCCTTGGGGCTGGTGGTCGCAGGGAAGAACCAGTCCGCGGCCGGGTGGTACGTGAGCGCCGCGCACTTGACGTCGACCGTGGTGCTGACCTGCGTCCAGGCCGGCGCCGCGTGTGCGGTGCCGGGCAGGGCGAGGGCGGCGGTGACGGTGAGGGCGGCGGCGAGGGCGGAGACGCGCTTGGCGAACATCGGATACAGCCTCCTGACGTGTATCGCTGAGTGATACGCCGTTTCCTTAGTGGAAATTCACGCATCGTTGTTGGCGGGCTGTCAAGAGGCATGGACTGCCATTGGTGAAACGGAGGGGTGTCGGCGCGGGCTCTGCGCACGGTCTGGACGCGGTTGTGCCTGCTGAGACTGACGTTGGTCGATCTACCCTCGCGCTGATCGCCGCACGCGAAGGTAGATCGACCAACGTCTGTGCCCAGTGAGTGTGCCCCCGCGGCGGTGCGGGCCGGCTCAGGCCGGCATGTAGTCGGTGAGGGCCAGCCGGGCCGTGCGCGCCCGGTACTCCGCCGCCGGGCCGGGCCAGTTCGTGACCACCCGGCCGGTGCCGGTGCGGTACCAGTTGGAGCAGCCCGTCCAGACGCTCCCCGTCAGGCGCCGCTGCATCTCGGCGTCGAACGACGCCGCGACCTCGGGCCGGACCTCCAGCGGGCCCCGCGCCGCGACCGCTCGCACGGCCTGGACGATGTACCGCGCCTGGGACTCGTGGAAGTAGACGACCGAGGTGTTGCCGGTGTTGGTGTTCGGGCCGTACATCAGGAACATGTTCGGGAAGCCGGGCACGGTGATGCCCAGGTGGGCGTAGGCGCCCTCGCGCCACTCGTCCGCGAGCTCGCGGCCGTCGCGGCCCGTGACGCCCAGCGGGGTCAGGAACTCCGTCGCGGCGAAGCCTGTCGCGTACACCAGCAGGTCGCAGTCGTAGACCGCGCCGTCGACCGTGTGGACGCCGGCGCCCGTGATCTGCAGGATGTCGTCGGTGACCAGGTTGACGTGTGGCGCGCGCAGGGTGCGGTACCAGTCGCCGGTGAACAGGACCCGCTTGCAGCCCATCGCGTAGTCGGGCGTGACGCTGTCCCGCAGCCGGCCCGCCTGCCAGTACCGCTGCAGCGTCGAGACGGCGTGGACCAGGCGCCTCGACAGCGGGCGGCCCAGGACGGCGCGGCCGGTGACCACCGTGAGCAGCCACGTGCCGGCGCGGGCGGCGCGCATCACGCCGGGGACGTGCCGGTTGACGGCGCGGCGGATCCGACTGTACCGGCGGTTCGGCTTCGGCAGCGTCCACGGCGCGGTGCGCTGGAACACGGTGATGCGCGCGGCCCGGCCGGCGATCGCCGGCACCAGCTGGATGGCGCTGGCCCCCGTGCCGATGACGCCGACGCGCCTGCCGGTGACGTCGATCGCCGGGTCCCAGCCGGCGGTGTGCGTCACCCGGCCGGCGAAGTCGTCGGCGCCGGGGATCGCCGGCAGGACCGGCTTGGACAGCTGGCCGGTCGCGGGCACGAGCACGTCGAACTCCGCCGTGCCGCCGCCGGCGAGCGTGAGCCGCCAGGCGGTGCCGGTCCAGGCCGCCTCGACGACCTCGGTGCCGAGGCGCAGGTGCGGCTCCAGGCCGAAGTCGCGCACGCAGCGGCGCAGGTACCCGAGGATCTCCGTCTGTGGCGGGAACCGCTGCGACCAGTCGGGGTTGAGCGCGAAGGAGAACGAGTACAGCGGGGCGGGGATGTCGCACGCGCAGCCCGGATATGTGTTGTCGCGCCACACGCCGCCGACGTCGGCCGCCTTCTCGAAGACGGTCACGTCGGTGAAGCCGGCGCGCCGCAGCAGGTGGGCCGCGGCGATCCCGCCGAAGCCCGCCCCGATGATCGCCACGCTCGTCACGGCCGGAACCTAACAGGTAATTGGCGGGCCGCCAATAGCCTCAGCGGCGCCGCCGTGGTGCGCCCAGGGTCGGGAACACCTGCTCGACCAGCGTGATCAGCGTCGTGGCGAGCAGGGTGTGGACCTGCGCACGGTCGAGCGCGCCGCGCTCCAGCCACTCGCGCGCGGTCGCCTTGGCCAGCCCGCAGTACGCCCGGATCATCGCCCGTAACTGCTCCCGATGCCGGCGGACACCGGCCAGCCCGACCGCGACCAGGATGCTCTCGGCCGCGATCTCGTCGGCCTCGGCGAGCACCCGCTGGACGTCCGGGTCCCGCCCGACCCCGCCGCCGTCGACGGCCGCCAGCCACGACGTGCTGTGCCGCGAGACGACGTCGAGGAACCAGGTGACGCTCGCGTCGACCCGGGTCGCGAGGTCGCCCTCGGGTAACTGCTCGACGGCCACCTCGGGGATGGTCACGAGCACCCGGACGGCCTCGATGAAGAGCCCCTTCTTGGTGCCGAAGTAGTGGTTGATCAGCCCGCGCGCCACACCGGCGGCGTTGGCGATGTCGGTCGTGGACACCTCCGCATACGGCCGCTCCCCGAACAGCCGCACCGCGCAGGACAGGATCTGCTCACGCCGCTCGTCGGGCTCCAGCCGCCGCCCGCGCGGCGCGAGCTCGCCGATCGCATGCATGTCAGCCATTATCGCCGCTCGCAGCCTGGGTCCGGGGCACGCCAGGCGGGGTGACGGTACGCCGGCGGTACGCGCCGCCGTCGCCGGTCGGGGCGGCGGGCTGGTGGGGTGGCGCGTAC
>NZ_JAHYSG010000022.1 GCF_022095675.1 Dactylosporangium sp. AC04546
CCGCCGCCGCCCCGGCCCCCGCGGATGCAGCCGCCGCCGCCCGCGCGCGGCAAGAAGACGCCGCTCGACCGGGTGGACAAGCCGAAGTACAAGGACCGCTCGGCCGCGATCGACCTGGCGATCACCGAGATCGCCGGGCACCTGACGTTCACGCCGAACACGGTGACGGCCTGGTACTGGCTGCCCGAGGTGCGCTGGGCGTTCCGGCCCGACGCCGAGCGCGAGGCGCTGCTGTCGGCGATCTCCGAGCAGTATGCGGGCCTGGCCGGGTTCCGGCTGCACCTGCGGCGCACCACCCGGCCGTTCCCGGCCGACCAGTGGGCGCGCGTGGTCGACGGCAACACGCCACACCCGCTGCCCTCGGTGCCGCGCGCCTCGTCGTGGTCGGACCACCTGGTGGCCGCCCAGAAGCACCTCCTGTCGATCAACCACGCCGAGGGTCAGACATACCTCGGGATCGCCTTCGCCCGCCGCACGCTGGGCGACACGTTCATGGAGCGGATCGGCTCGCTGTTCAAGCGGGGCGTGGCCGACGCCGAGCGGCGCCGCATGGCCCGCACCGTCGAGCAGTTCGACGAGGTGCTCGGCGCCTTCGGCATGCGCGGCCGGCGGGTCACCGCGTTCGAGCTGGAGTGGTTGCTGTACCGCTCGGTCGCGCTCGGCATGTCCCCGCCCACCGGGATCACCACCCTCGACGGCGGCTGGGACCGCGGCGACCTGCTCGCGCTGACCGAGCAGATCGAGCGCTACCGCACGCCCTACGGCTCGACGGTCAAGCTGGTCAACCGGGGCACCGGCGAGGAGCGGCACGTCGCCGTCCTCACCGTCGGCCGTATGGAGCCGCTGGAGATCCCCGAGCGGCACGAGCCGTGGCTGCACTTCCACGAGCGCCTGCCGTGGCCGATGGAGATCTCCTCGCGGATCGACATCCTCGGCCCGGGCGACTCGTTCCGCAACCTCGAGCACCGGCTCCGCCTGATCCGCTCCCAGCAGGCCGACTACTCCGAGCACGGCATCGACGCGCCGCCGGAGCTGGAGCGCCTGGCCAAGCGGGCCCTCACCATCGGCGACGAGATCAGCACCGGCCTGCCCGTCGACTCGTCCCGCGCCCACGGCTGGCACCGGGTCGCGGTCAGCGGGCGCACCCGCGAGGAGTGCCTGGAGCGGGCCCGCCGGGTCACGCAGATGTACTCGCGCGAGATGCGGCTCGCCCTGCAGCACCCGAAGAACCAGGACTGGCTGGCCCGCGAGTTCATCCCCGGCGAGCCACTGGCCAACACCGGTTACGTCCGGCGGATGCCCGTCAAGCTGTTCGCGGCCGCCCTGCCGCAGGCCGCGTCCACCGTCGGTGACCGCCGCGGCGATCTCATCGGTCGTACCGCCGGCACCTCCCGCCGCCCGGTCTTCCTCGACCTGCACTTCCCGATGGAGGTGCGCGAGCGGTCGGGCCTGGCGGTCTTCGTCGCCGAGCCCGGCGGTGGCAAGTCGACCCTCATGGGCGCGCTCGGTTACCTCGCCTCCCGCCGCGGCGTCCAGGTCACGCTCCTCGACCCGTCCGGCCCGCTGGCCCGTCTGTGCGCGATGCCGGAGCTGGCGCCCTTCTCCCGGGTGCTCAACCTGACCGGCTCCGAGCAGGGCACCCTGGCCCCCTACGCGCTCATCCCGACCCCGCAGCGCGGCCACTACGCCGCCGGCCCGGCCGGCGACCGCGAGTTCGAGATCTCCGTCTCCAACGCCCGCGCCGAGCGCCGCATGCTGGTCCAGGACATCTGCATGATGCTGGTCCCGCCCCAGGTGGCCCGCGAGGCATCCACCGCGACCATGCTCCGCCACGCCGTCCGGCAGGTCCCCGCCGAGGAGTCCTCCACCCTCGAGGACGTCATCCGCGCCCTCCGCGACACCGGCGACCACGAGGCACTGGAGCTCGGCAACCTGCTCCTCGACACCGCCGAGATGCCGCTCGCGATGCTGTTCTTCGGCTCCCCGCCCGCACACCTGCTCGGCGCCGACGCGGCCCTCACGGTCATCACCATGGCCGGCCTGCGCCTACCCGACCTGAAGATCGAGCGCGAGTACTGGTCGGCCGAGGAAGCCCTCGCCCTGCCCATGCTGCACACCGCCCACCGCCTCGCCGTGCGGCGCTGCTACGGCGGCGACATGTCGCAGCGCAAGCTCGTCGGCCTGGACGAGGCCCACTTCATGGAGGGCTGGCGCTCCGGCCGCTCGTTCCTGGTCCGCCTGGCCCGCGACTCCCGCAAGTGGAACCTCGCCGCGCTGGTCGCCTCCCAGAACCCCAAGGACATCCTCGGCCTCGACGTGCAGAACCTGGTCTCGACCGTCTTCGTCGGCCGCATCGCCGAGGACTCCGAGATCGCCGCCGAGGCCCTGCGCCTGCTCCGCGTGCCCACTGACGTCGGCTATGAGCAGACCCTGGCCGCACTGTCCCAGGTGGACACCGCTTCCTCGGCCCGGCTGGGCTTCCGAGAGTTCGTCATGCGAGACGTCGACGGCCGCGTGCAGAAAATCCGAGTCGACGTCTCCTACGTCCAGGACCTGCTCCGCTACCTGGACACAACACCGGGGGGTGTACCGTCCGGCGGCACCGTCGGCGGCGAGGTCGTGGACATCCACGACGACGACCCGGAGGACGATCGGTGAAACGCTTGCCCGTGTATGCGGCCGTGATCATCGTGACGGCGATGGCCACGCTGTTCGGCGGGTTCGCAAGCCCCTCTACCGCGGCCCCACTCCCGCAGGCTCCTGGCGATCCGTTGTGCACGGTCGAGGAGTGGCGGGTGCCGACGAACTTCCAGAACTGCGCTAATCGGTTGCAGGTGGATGTTCAGTCTCGGATCAGCTGCTTGGACGCCCCAACCCCGAGCGCACCTGACTCGGGCATGGCTGGCTGGTTCGCCCAGCGCCCTGAGTCGTCCAAAGGATCACGACTTTGGTATCGCTACAGCGAGTACGGATACGCTGGATACGACTTTTCTACGTACGACTTGAAATGCGCGTCAGTAGTCACGAACCCGAGCGCCGAATTTGAGAACACCGTTGCCAATGGTGAGTTCTTGCTCGCAACTGGAATTCTCGGCGGTTCGAACGCGCTGCGCGAGCGAGCATGGGACCCGTCGTACATGTGGGGATGGGCAGACCCGCTCGTTGACACCGCCACGAGAGCTATTTACTCAAAGGTGTTCACCGCCTTCGGGGCTGTCACTCTGACGGTGGTCGGACTGTACTTGCTCTGGCGATCGCGCCAGTCAGACCTGTCGAATGCCATGACGACGGCCGGCTGGGCAGTCTTCGTAATGGTACTGATCACGGCGCTAGCCTCGTGGCCGAGCTGGTCCGCCGGATTGGCCGACAAGACCTTGGTCTCCAGTCTCGGCGTAATACACGACGCCGTCGGACCGCCCGATCAGTCGATTCCGCCCGATCAGTGCCGAAACCTCGACCCCGCCGCCTGCCAGGACAAAAGACCGCCGGCGGTACGGGCAAGCGACACGGTCGTGGACGGCCTACTCTACCGCAACTGGCTGCGAGGCACTCTCGGCTCGGCGGACAGTGACACAGCAACGAAGTATGGACCCGCGCTCTATGATGCCAAGTCCTTCTCCTGGGAAGATATCGAGAAGATTCGGGCTGACGAGAAACGAGCGACCGAACGCGAAGAAGAGCGCATTCGCAACAACCAGCCAGGCCCACCAATTGTGTCGACGATGCGCAAGGTGATCACCGACGAGAAACAGCAACGGTGGATGCGGATCGCAGAACAGATCAAAACCGAAGACCCCGAGGCGTACCAACACCTGCAGGGCAGTAAAGGGATGGACCGGATCGGTGCCGGATTCCTGGCGATCTTGTCGGCACTATTCTTCGCACTCTTTGACATCACAGCGTCCATCCTCGTAATTCTAGGGTTTCTAATCTTCCGATGGGCAGTGATCGCATCTCCAATACTTGGCACCGTCGGATTGTTGCGACCAGCGAACGCTGGGCTTCGGCGTCTTGGGAATGCCGTCATCGCGGCAATCTTTAACATCATCATCTTCGGAGCCGGATCCGCGATTTATCTTCTTGCCGTTTCAATGATCCTGGGGACGGCCTCCCTTGCTGGCTGGCTACAGGTCGTGCTCATCTGGCTCACCGGAGTTGTTGGATGGTTGCTGCTGCGGCCTTATCGGCGGATTACGCAGCTTGGGGGTAAGGACTCCTCTCGGGCCATTACCTCAGCCGGTAGTTGGCATCGGCTCTTCCTGCGGGATGTTCGGCAGGCTGCGGCGTTGAAGATTGTGGACGCCGGCGGGACCAACGAGCCCAAGAGTGCTCGTGGGAAAGAGTCCGTGCAGACGCAGGTGCGGCCGGAGTCGCGAACTGAAGACTCCGTCGCAGTTGGGATCGGTGGCGGCGGGCAGGAAGCTGGCGGGCGGCCTGAGACCGGTGGGGCGCAGCCACGGCAACGGCGGCAGCGGGACCCTGTCTGGGAAGAGGCTGACGTGCCCGCCGAAAATGCCCCTTCGTATTCGATTTATCGGCCGGATTCTGATCGGAGCAGCCGGGATCGGGCGCCTGCGCGACGGCCGGAGTCGGCCAGTTTGCCGGGGTGACGGGCGATGCGGACGGTCCTGCGCCTGCTTGGTTCGCGATATGGGATCGCGTTGGTGCTGGTGGTCGTGGTCGTCGCTGTCGTGGGGTTTGGGCGGACCGTCTTTCGGGATCGCGAATCGCGGTCGGGTAGCGACGCGTTCGGGCCTACTGTCGCGCCCGTTGAAACTACGCCCGATCCGTACAATTCGCTCGGAGACGACAGCGTTGTCGAGCCCAGCGCCGCTCCTTCCTTGAGTAAAGGGGCGGCTGATGCCGGTAGCGTGGCAACCCGATTTGCCAATGCGTGGCTGCGTAAGCCTGGGCAGAGCGGGGAGCAGTGGCGGGCTGGGCTGAAGCCTGATGCCTCGACCGATCTCATGGCCGAACTCGCAGAGACCGATCCGAGCGATGTGCCGGCATCGAACATCACCGGGCCGGCCGTGCTGGAGAACCTCGGCGCGGATACTCGGGCACGCTTTCCGGCGGATGGCGGGACCATCGTTCTCGGACTGCAGGTCATTAACGGACGGTGGCAGGTCACGTCGCTCGACTGGGAGGCAGCGTGAGCGATCCGGAGGCCATGGAGGGCCTGGAGGGTGGCGAGCGGCGGAAGCTCCGCCCAGCGTTGCTGGTAGCGCTCGCCACCGTGCTCATCCTGGTGTGCTGCGGCGGCGGGGTGGTATCGCTGTTCATGGATGCTGCGGACAAGACGGTCGACTATGCCGCCGGGTGTGGCAATGGGCAGCTGGTGGACGCCGCCGCGGAGCTGCCGTCGCACCGGTCGTACAACCAGGAGCAGGTTCGCAACGCCGCGATCATCGTTCGGGTCGGGCAGGACATGAAAGTGCCGCCGCGGGGCTGGATCATCGCGGTTGCCACCGCCATGCAGGAATCGAATCTGAAAAACCTGCCGCACCTCGGGGCGCGCAATGACCACGACTCGCTCGGACTGTTCCAGCAGCGGCCGAGCACCGGCTGGGGTACGCCGGAGCAAATCATGGATCCGCAGTACGCCTCCCGCAAATTCTATGAAAAACTGCTGACCATTCGGGGCTGGGAAACGATGGCGCTCACCAGGGCCGCCCAGCGGGTGCAACGCAGCGCATACCCCAATGCGTACGCGAAGCACGAAGAGGCCGCGACGACAATCGTGAATTCGTTGACGGGCGGCGCTGGGCGCGCTGTCGGCAATCAGCTGCAGATGCAATGCGCCGTTGCCGGGCAGGTGGCCGCTTCCGGCTGGACTGCGCCGGTCAAAGGCAAGGTCGGTTCCGGCTATCGGACCGCTTCACGGCCGGACCACCAGGGCGTCGACCTCATCGTCCCGAAAGGCACGCTCATTCGCGCCGCCGCCGCCGGCATCGTCATCAAGGCCCGCTGCAATGCTGTGGCGCCGAACGGGTCAGACTGGGGCTGCTGGCGTGACGGGTCGCCGTCGGTTCGCGGCTGTGGATGGTACGTCGACATTCGGCACGCGAATGGGATTATCACGCGGTACTGCCACATGGTGAAACAGCCCAGTGTGGTCGTCGGCCAGAGTGTGGCACCGGGTCAAGAAATCGGATTCTCCGGCTCGACCGGGCACTCGTCCGGCCCGCATGTGCATTTCGAGACGCACATCAACAACGATTCGAGCAAGAACGGCGCGGTCGACCCCGTTCAGTTCATGCAGCGCATGGGCGCGCCGCTGGGAATCGAGCCGTGAACGATTTCTCGCCGGACGACCTGCCGGACTGGGACCTTCTCGCCGGCGGCGTTGAGCGCGTGCCAGCAGGAATCGAGCTGGTACCGGCGGGGAGTGTTCGCGAGTTGCGCGGGCGGCGCGCGGTCATCGGTGTGCCTGGCATGGGCTGGCGTCGGGATCTCAGGGCCGACAATCCGGTGGTTCAGGCGAGTCGGACGTATGTTCCGGTACTGCCTGAGCAGGAATGGTATCGAGCCGAAGCTGAGCAGACGGAGGTTTTTGCGCCTCTGGTACCGCTGGAACGTGTTTGGGTGGAGCGGACTTCACCGACCGTGCGGCCGCCCGATGACGTAGATCTTGTTTCCCGGTTGGTTTCGCTGGATGCGCCGCCCGCGCGGCCGCCTCGGCGGGTTCGGGATGTTGTCGGCGTTACTGGATTGCGGGTGGTTCGGGTGCCTGGGCCTGATGACAAGGCTGCGCGGGATGAGCGGGATTTGCGAGCGGTTACTGAGCCGTACAACTCGGCTGAGGGGGATATCTGCGTGCGAGTCTGCCGGGAGGTGGAGTGGTATCGGTGGGGGTGGAGCGGGCAGATCCCGAAGACGATGGAGATACCTACCCACCTGTTGTGGGTGGAGTAGTTATGTAATCTTGCGAGCGTCGCAGACTCGCCAACTGTCCGACCTCGTTAAGCCGAACTCCCATTCTTCAACCTGGATTGACCGTCGGCCATCAGCCTCTGGAATGGCCACATTGACATTGGCTCGAAGCGCCGCTGCAGTGTCTGACTCCCTCGCTACAACTAAGTCTGAGAAGGTCGCGGTGATGGCGATTCCAAACTTCGACTCTAGCGCCTCGATCGCCGCAACCTCATTGTCAACTGCACCCAAGTTTGGTGCTTGACACGCAAACACGTTAGCCCGGGAGGGGTCACGGGCATTGAAGCGAGCGTTCAAATACTGTTGAAGCGTCACAGCTGGAGTTCCACGATCGGGCGTTGTGGCCTTGTCGTACAGGAAGTACGCCGTCAGCGATCCAGCCAAGCAAGCGAGGGCTGCCACGCTGATCACCGCTAGCAGCACCAGCCTCCGGGTGTTGGACGGGGGCTTTGGCGGTGGGGTTGGGCCGGGGTTTCGCGGGACGCGGCCGAGTGGGACGTCCTTGCCGATGATCTCGCCCTCGAGGACTTCGTCGTTGCCTTGACGTGATCTTGGGATCGACCTTGGGTGATCAATCTCGGGGTCGTTCGGCTTCGATGGGTCCACGGTCCTGAGGCTATCCGCCCACAGCCGGTCGAGCACATTCCCACACCGCGCCCGCCTACCAGCGGCGGGCACACGACGAAAGCCAACGCCACCACACGAAGACGGACCCACGAGGGTGGTGCTCGCCAATCGCCGCCTTGAGCTGGCGCTTCCAGGGCCTGGCAATCCAACCCCGCACTCCGGCAATTCGCCATATGCCGCCAAGCAGAAGGGCAATCCCGGCTGCGGATCGCCTCCTGCGATACCGGTAGGTGGCCAATCGAGGCGGCGGGCGTGGTGAGGAACTGCTGTAGGCGGCTGGCCGGAGTTCGAGGGGACCGGGCGTTAGCTGCGGGAACGTCAGAGGCCCAGTGTGGTTGCTGACTGTGTCTCGCGTCTGCGTTACCGTTCCCGCATCTGGCTTGGCAGGGAAGGGGTACGGTGGCACGCCTTCGGGCACGGATCGAGCGAGCGGCCGCGCAGCATCGGCATACCGCTGCGCTGGTGGCCGCCGCTGGGCCGATCCTGGATGCCTACTCTCCCACCGCCGCGCCCGCCGAACAGTATGCCGAGCAGCACGATCTTGCCGCCAGTCTGCGGGCCGACGCTGCCATGCTCGCGCCCGGGTGGCTCGGGGCGCAGCTTGACGCGCTCACGCCTGCCACGCCGCTCGGGGGGCCGCTGCCGCCCACCTTTGTCCGGGTCGGGCAGGCGCATCCGCTCGACGACGCGCGGTTCCCCGTCATTGTGCCGCTGCTGCGCGCCGGGCACATCGCTGTCGACGCCGATGCTCGGGATGATCGGGTGGCCGGGCTGCTGCGGAGTCTCGTCGTGCGGCTGCTGGCCTCGTCGCCGCCCGGGTCGGTGCGGATCAGGGCCGTCGACGCCGAAGGGGCCACGTTCGGGTGGTTCACCGGCATCGAGGCGATCATGCCGCCGCCGGTCACCGACGCCGATGGGCTGCGGGCCGTGCTCGACGAAGGGGAGCGGTGGCTGGCGGCGAGGACGGACGGGCCGGCGCCGACCCTGCTCATCGTCATCGCCTCGCTGCCCGAGCTGACCGAGGGGCGCGACCTCGCGCGGATCGCCGGGCTCGCGCACGCCGGGCCAGCCGGACGACTCCATTTGATCGCGGCAGGGTGGCCGCCGCCCCCACTGACCGCGGAGACCACACAGGCGCCGCTGCCGCACGCGACCCAGATCGCGATCCGCAACCCGCATGCGTGGGTCGGCGACCCGCCGGGCACCACGTTCTCCGGCACCGGTGTCGGGCCGGCGAGACTCAACGCTCCGGTGTACCTCGACGCCGACCCCCCAGCGGAGCTGGTCAGGCAGGTCTGCGCCCAGCTCGGCGGGCCGTGGACGGCGCCGCCCACCGCCGTCGGCGAGCCCAGCCGCACCGCCTGGCTGGAGTACGTAGGGGCTGCACAGCGCCTCGACGCTGTCCGGCGCGAGGTCATCGCCGTGGTGGCGGAGCACAAGGCCGCCCTGAAGTCCGCGAAAGACGATCTGGCCGCGATCCGGGGGAAGCTCGCGCAACACCAGGCCTTCCTCACCGACATCGCGAGCGAGGCGGGCGGCCGGCCCATCGACTACACCCCGTCGTGGCAGGAGATTCAGGCCGCGCACGCGGCGCTGACCGGTCCCCCGCGGCCTCCCGTTCGACCCCGTGGCGTCCCGATGGCGCCGCCCCCGCCGCCGATGAGCGGCATCCCGCAGGGCACCTGGCCGCAGGGCCGAGGCCCGGTCAACGCCCCGCCGATCAGCGCGCCGCCGCTGCCCCCGGGCACCCCGGCCGTGCCCAGGGTCTCCGCGCCGCCCCACACGGGCGCGATCCTGACCGCCGGCGGCCAGCACACGGGCGTGCTCCCAGGGGCCGCACCACGGCACGCCGCGCCCGCCAGCGGCATCCCGGGAAGCGCCATCCCGGGCGGCCAGACCGCCCCGCGCCACGCCGCGCCGCACTCGGCTCCGCCACACCCGACATCCGCCATGCCCGGCATGCCGCCCACGAGCGCCATGACCCACACAACTGGCAGCCTCCCGCGCGTTCCCGTCAGCGGGGCACCGCCACGCCCACCCGTCAGCGGCATGCCCTCCCCCGGCGGCGCAGGAGCCGTCGGCACCGGCGTTGTGAGCCCTGTAAGCGCCCCAGCGCCCGAATCAGTACCCGGAAGGACATCGACTGCCCTCCGAGTCGCCGCCGCCGGTCTGAAGCAGTCTCAGGCCGCTCTCGCCGCCCCGGGCCGGCAGGCGGCGTCGACCCGGCGGATCTGGGTCAACGCCGCGATCTACTTCGGCTTCGCGATGCTGGCCGCGATCGTGCAGATCCCGACCCTGCTCGCCGGCGAGCGCTTCAGCGAGATCAGCATCATCGCGCTCCCGTGCGCGCTGGTACTGCCGGCAATCGCCTTCGGCCTCGGCTGGCTCACGATCGGCGCGATGACCCGGCGCACGACATCGCGGACACCGGTCCTGGGCCTGGTGATCAGCCTGCTGGCGCTGATCCCGCTCCTGGTGTTCGGCGGCGTCCTGCTCCTCGGCTAGCCCGGAGGGCCCGGGCCAGCCGAGGCAAGCCTCGAGGGCCAGCCGAGGAGAACGCGGGCCGGAGAAAAGGCCGAAGGCTAGCCGCGAAGAATCAGCGACATCGCCTCGGCCCGCGACTTCGCATCGTCACGAAGCAGGCCCCGGACAGCCGACGTGATCGTGCGCGAGCCGCCCTTCTGGATGCCCCGCATCGACATGCACAGGTGCTCACACTCGATCACGACGATGACGCCGCGCGGCGTGAGCTGCGACATCAGCAGGTCCGCGATCTGCGAGGTGAGCCGCTCCTGCACCTGCGGCCGCCGCGCATACACCTCGACGAGCCGGGCCAGCTTCGACAGCCCGGTGATCCGACCGTCGTGCCCCGGGATGTACCCGATGTGCGCCACCCCGTGGAACGGCAGCAGATGGTGCTCGCACATCGACATGACCTCGATGTCGCGCACGAGGACGAGCTCCTCGTGGTCCGCCTCGAACGACGTGAGCAGCACCTGCGCCGGGTCGACCCGCAGGCCGGCGAACAGCTCGGCGTAGGCACGGGCCACCCGGGCCGGCGTCTTGCGCAGGCCGTCACGGTCGGGGTCCTCGCCGACGGCGATGAGGATCTCGCGGACGGCGTCCTCGATCCGCTTCAGGTCGACGTTGCGCTCGACCTCGACGCCGCCGAGCTTGCCGCTGACCAGGCGGGCGGCGACATGATCCAGTTCAGCACCAAGCCCGACGCCAACTTCCTCGGCGTCGGGCTCGGTGCTGCTGATCTCGCTCAGCGGTTGCCGTCCGGGTTGTCGCCGCCGCTCACGATCCGCACGGCTTCGGCGTCGCCGGCGAGGCTGACCGGCTGGGTGACCTCGGAGCCGTTCGCGCCCGGCTCGCCGCGACGGCGACGACCGTTACCGCTGAACGGCGCCATCGGCGGCCGCTTGACCACACGGGCGCAGATGCGGGCCATGTCGCTCTGGGAGATGGTCTCCTTCTCCATCAGCTCGTCGACGATGTTGTCGAGGACGTCCCGGTACTCGACCAGGATCTCCCAGGCCTCGTCGTGCGCGATCTCGATCAGCGAGCGCATCTCGGCGTCGATCTCGGCGGCGACCTTCTCGGAGTAGTCGCGCTCGTGGCCCATGGTGCGGCCGAGGAACGGCTCGCCCTCGCCGGTGCCGTACTTGACGGCGCCCAGCTTGGCGCTCATGCCGTACTCCGTGATCATCGAACGGGCGAGCGCGGTCGCCTTCTCGATGTCGTTGCCGGCACCCGTGGTCGGCTCGTGGAACACCAGCTCCTCGGCGGCGCGGCCGCCCAGTGCGTAGGCGAGCGTGTCGATCATCTCGGAGCGGGTCTGCGTGTACTTGTCCTCGGTCGGCAGCACCAGCGTGTGCCCGAGCGAGCGGCCGCGGGACAGGATGGTCACCTTGTGGACCGGCGCCGAGTGGGGCAGCGCCCAGGCGACCAGCGCGTGGCCGCCCTCGTGGTACGCGGTGACCTTCTTCTCGTGCTCGCTCATGACACGCGTGCGGCGCTCCGGGCCGGCGATGACCCGGTCGATGGCCTCTTCGAGGTAGTCGTTGGTGATCGCGCGCTTGTCGTTGCGCGCGGCCAGCAGCGCCGACTCGTTGATGACGTTGGCCAGGTCGGCACCCGTGAAGCCGGGCGTGCGGCGGGCGACCGAGTCGAGGTCGACATCCGGCGTGAACGGCTTGCCCTTGGCGTGGACCCGCAGGATCGCCTTGCGGCCCTCCATGTCGGGCCGGTCGACGGCGATCTGCCGGTCGAAGCGGCCGGGGCGCAGCAGCGCGGGGTCGAGGATGTCGGGCCGGTTGGTGGCCGCGATCAGGATCACGCCGCCCTTGGTGTCGAAGCCGTCCATCTCGACGAGCAGCTGGTTGAGCGTCTGCTCGCGCTCGTCGTGACCGCCGCCCATGCCGGCGCCGCGGTGGCGGCCGACGGCGTCGATCTCGTCGACGAAGACGATGGCGGGCGCGTTGGCCTTGGCCTGCTCGAACAGGTCGCGGACGCGGGAGGCACCGACACCGACGAACATCTCGACGAAGTCCGAACCGGAGATCGAGTAGAACGGCACGCCGGCCTCGCCTGCGACCGCGCGGGCCAGCAGCGTCTTACCGGTGCCGGGCGGGCCGTAGAGCAGGACGCCCTTGGGGATCTTCGCGCCGAGCGCCTGGTACTTCGCCGGAGCCTGGAGGAAGTCCTTGATCTCGTGGAGCTCCTCGACGGCCTCGTCCGAGCCGGCGACGTCGGCGAACGTCGTCTTGGGCGTGTCCTTGGAGATCAGCTTCGCCTTGGACTTGCCGAAGTTGAGCACCCGCGAGCCGCCGCCCTGCATCTGGGACATGAACAGCAGCAACAGCACCACGAGCACCGCGATGGGCAACAGGTTGATCAGCAGGCTGATGAAGATGTTGTCCTGCGTGACATTGACGTTGTATTCCTGGAGCTTGCCGTCCGCCTTGAGCGTGGAGAGCTGGTTCTGCAGCTCGTCGGCGCTCTGGGCGGAGAACTGCCCCTGGATCTTGTTCGTCTTGGTGCCCTTGACTTCGACCTTGTTCTTCAGGTCCAGGTTGAGCGTCTGTTCCTTGTCCTGGATCACAGCCTTGGTGGCGTTACCCGACGTCAGCTGCTCCTGGACGAAGGACGTGTCCGCCTTCGTGTAGCTCGGGCCGGACGTGAAGAAGGAACTCAGCACGATGGCACCGATGATCACCAAGAGGATCCAGACCACCGGCCGCCGGAACAAACGGGTACGTTCCATGTTGTCGTCGGGCGCACGCGGCGCCCGGCCCCTCCATCCGTAAGGCCGTCAACCGCGCCGGACCCACTGTGCCGACGCGATGCCTAGAAGCGTCCGCGAAGACGCTCGCGACCATTTGACGGTACACCGTGGCACCGACAGTCGCGGATCGGCGTCGGGCCGGTGGGAGGGGCTCTCAGCAGACTCTCAGCAAAAGCTGGTCAGCCGCGCCCATACACGGAGGGTTTGAGCACTCCGACAAACGGCAGGTCGCGGTAGCGCTCTCCGTAGTCCAAGCCGTATCCGACCACGAACTCACTGGGAATGTCGAATCCGACATACCGCACAGGAATGGACACACGCAGGGCGTCGGGCTTGCGCAGGAGCGCGACGACGTCCACCTTCGCCGCCGAGCGGCTCTCGAGGTACTTCAGCAGCCAGGAAAGCGTGAGCCCGGAGTCGACGATGTCCTCCACGACGATCACGTGCCGCCCGGCGATGTCCTGGTCCAGGTCCTTGAGGATCCGCACCACGCCCGACGAGGTCGTGCCCTGCCCGTACGACGAGACGGCCATGAACTCGAGCTCCACCGGCGGCCCGATCCGCCCGAGCGCCCGGGCGAAGTCCGCCATGAACATGACGGCGCCCTTCAGGACCCCCACCAGCAGCACGGACTCGGCATCGGCGTAGTCGGCGGCGACCTGCTTGGCGAGGTCTGCCGTCTTCTCCCGGATCTGCTCCTCGGTGACGATGATGTGGTCGATGTCGGACGAATGCCAGGTGGTGCCGTCGGCCATGCTGCCTAGCGTGCCGTATCGGCGGAGCCGGATCGACGCCGGGGCGCCAGATGTGGCCTAGTACCCAAGCGCGGCACCGTCGGCCCGCGGCTCCGAGCCGGCCACATATCCGACATCCGTGCGCCAGATCGCCTGTCCGTAGCCGAACGAACCCGGAGCGTCGACGACGGTGACCTCATGGCCGCGCCGTCGCAGGCCCTCGACCTCGCCGGCCAGGCCCGGCTCGACCTGCACCTGCTTGCCCGTGTGCCAGTACCAGCGCGGCCGGTCGAGGGCCGCCTGCGGGTCCAGCCGGTCGTCGACGGTCGACAGCACCACCTGGAGGTGGCCCTGAGGTTGCATGTGGCCACCCATCACGCCGAACGGCCCGACCGGCGCGCCGCCCCGCGTCAAAAAGCCCGGGATGATCGTGTGGAACGGCCGCTTGCCGGGCGCGACCACGTTCGGGTGATCCTCGTCCAGCACGAACCCGGCGCCGCGGTTCTGCAGCGAGAAGCCCGTGCCCGGGACCACGACATGGGAGCCGAATCCCATGTAGTTGGACTGGATCAGGCTGACCATGCGCCCGTCGGCGTCGGCCGTGCACAGATAGACCGTGCCGCCCCGCTGCGGCTGCCCGGCCGGGTGCTCGCCGGCCCGTTCGCCGATCATGCCTCGGCGGATGCTGAGGTACCGCGGGTCGAGCAGCTCCGGCACCGGGTGGAACGCCGGGTCGGCCACGTGCGCGTGCGCGTCGGCGAACCCGAGCTTGATCGCCTCGATCCGCTGGTGCAGGTCCGCCGTCTCATCGAGCCCGTCGAGCAGGCCCAGCGCGATCAGCGCCGCGATGCCCTGCCCGTTCGGCGGCAGCTCCCACACCTCGTGGCCGTGGTACGCCATGGAAATAGGGTCGACCCAGGTCGAAGCGTGACCGGTCAGGTCGGCCTCCCTGAGCAGGCCGCCGGTGCGCTCGGCATGCGTCACGAGCGCCTCTGCCAGCGCTCCCGAATAGAAAGAGGAGGCAGTTGTACCGCTGATCGAGCGCAACGTGCGTGCGGCGTCCGGGTTGCGGAATCGCTCGCCCACCCGTGGCGCACGGCCACCCGGCGTGAAGACACGCGACCACTCGGCGAACTCCGGGCCGTCGAGCGCCGCGTGCACGACGTCGGCGGCGCGGCCCCAGTGGTGCGCGACCAGCGGCGAGACGGGGTAGCCGTGCTCGGCATAGGCGATCGCGTCCTCGAAGAGGTCCGCGAAGGGCAGGTTGCCGAAGCGTTCGTGCAGGTCACGCCAGCCGGCCGGGGCGCCGGGGACGGTCACGGGCAGCCAGCCGCGGGCTGGCATGACCTGCGCTGCGGTTGCCTGCGTGCCGCCGAGCGCGCCCGTGGCCTGGGCTTTCGGCTCCCGTTCGAGGACGAGGTCGCGCGTGAGCAGGGCCGGCGAGCGCCCGGAAGCGTTCAGGCCGTACAGTCGGGAACCATCCCAGACCAGGGCGAAGAGGTCGCTGCCGATGTCGTTCGAGCCGGGCTGGACGATCGTGAGCGCGACGGCCGTGGCGATCGCGGCGTCGACCGCGTTCCCGCCGCGGCGCAGCACGGCGAGCCCGGCCGAGGCGGCCAACGGCTGGCTGGTGGCCACGACGCCGCGGGGGGCGAACACGGCCTGGCGCGGGTGAGCATCTTTCGACACCGAATGATCTTAGGTGTACCGCCGGTGCTCCGCATCCGTAGCCGTCAATGCAGATCAGTGCCGGTGCAGCAGGCGGCCCTCCGACCGCGCGACACTGATGCCGCCGGGCAGGGCGGCCGGTCCCTGCCCACGCCAGTCCGTGACGAGCGCGTCGAGCGCGGCCACGTGCCGATGCGAGAGCAGGCCGCCGGGCACGCCGAGGCGGCGCACCCAGGCGTGCAGCACGCGGGTGCGCACCGGACCCGGCAGCCGCTCGAGCTCGGCGACCGACAGCGCGGCCGGGCCGTCGAGGGCCTTCTCCAGGGCGTCGGCGGCCAGCTCGTCGAGGTACTCGGTGTCGGCCCCCACCAGCCGCGCCGTGCGGGCGAGGTTGTCGACGACCCGGGCGCCCAGGGCGTCGACGATGGGGCGCAGGCGCGAGCGGGCATACGCGGGGTCGCTGTTGTGCGGATCCTCCCACCAGGTCAGGCCGTCGGCCTCACACGCCAGCCGGGTGTCGGCCCGGCTGACGTCGAGCAGCGGGCGCACGAACGTCACGCCGTGCCACTCGCGGCGTTCCGGCATGCCCGCCAGGCCGCGCGGCCCGGAGCCACGGGTGAGGGCGAGCAGCACCGTCTCGGCCTGGTCGTCGCGGGTGTGGCCGAGCAGCACCAGCGCCGCCCGGTGGGCCTTGGCCGAGGCGACCAGCGCCGCATACCGCGCGTCGCGCGCCGACGCCTCCGGCCCGCCCGGACCGGACACCGTCACGCTGCGCACGTCCACCGGCGCGAACTCCCGCTCGCGCGCCCACCCGGCCAGCCGCGCCGCGCGGTCGGCCGAGCCGTCCTGCAGCCCGTGGTCGACGGTGACCAGCCCGCATCGCACATGCATCCGCTGGGTCACGAACCGCGCCGCGACCGCCAGCGCCAGCGAGTCCGCCCCGCCGGAGCAGGCGACGAGCACGACCTCACCCGGCTCGAGCCGAGGCTCGCCCAGGCCTCGCCGGACGGCATTGCGCACGGCCGCCACGGCGGGCGCCAACGCCGCCATCCCGGTCGGCCGGGGTCAGCCGGTGCCGGCCGGCTTGTCCGGCCGCTCGCCGTCCCCGGCCTCACTGTCGGACGCGTGCCCGGCCTGCGCCGCGATGCCCTCGTCGAACGCACCGACCGGCTCCGGGACCTCCCCGGCGTCGGCCGCGGCCGCTTCCACGGCAGGCTCGACCACCGGCTCAGCGTTGGCGGCGGCCTCCTCGGCGGGCTCGGATAACGGCTCGACCTCCGCCGGCGGGGCCTCGTCGACCGGCGGGTCGGTCGGCTCGACGGCGACCGGCGCCGGCACGTCGGCCGGGGGCTCGACGTCTGCGACCACCTCGGCCGGCGTCAGGCCGGCCACCTCGGTCGTCTCGGCGACGCCGGCCTCCGCGGGGGCCTCGTCGATCGGCTCGGGCACGGTCGGCACCGGCGCGGGCGGCACCTCGGTGACCGGCGCGGCGGCCGCCACGGACGCGGGCCGCACCGGCACCGGCCGGGTCAGGGCGCTGGAGCCCAGGACGCGCACGATCCAGGCCTCGGGGTCGCCCAGCTCGTCGAGGCGCGGGATGGTGAGCGGCGACTGCCAGAGCTTGTTGAACCCGTCCATGCCGACCCGCTCGACGACGG
Source organism: Dactylosporangium sp. AC04546 (assembly GCF_022095675.1). Taxonomy (GTDB): domain Bacteria; phylum Actinomycetota; class Actinomycetes; order Mycobacteriales; family Micromonosporaceae; genus Dactylosporangium. The sequence goes on from NZ_JAHYSG010000022.1 coordinate 16,911, forward strand.
CGTGCACGAACTTGCGGCCCTCCGCATACTGCCGGAGCTTGACGTCGACGCCGAGCAGCTTGCGCACGACACGGTCGAGCGGGTTGCTGGCCTCGCGGCGCCGGTTGAACTTGGCGCGGATCTCCTCGACGCTCGGGATCACCTCGGGGCCGACGCCGTCCATGACGAACTCGGCGTGCCCCTCCAGCACCGTCATGAGCGCCGTGAGCCGGTCGAGCACGGCCTTCTGCCCAGGGGTCTGCACCAGGTCGAGGACCGACACCCGGCTGTCGGGGTCGCGGACGACGTCGGCGAGGGCGCCGATGCCGCGGCGGACGCGCTCGGCGAGCTGGTCCTGGTTGAGCTGCGAGGCGTCGACGAATGCGCCGACCTCGCCCAGGAAGTAGCCCCGCATCCACGGCACGGCCGTGAACTGCACCCGGTGGGTCACCTCGTGGAGGCACACCCACAGGCGGAAGTCCCGCGAGTCGGCATTCAGCTTCCGCTCGGCCTCGACGATGTTCGGCGCGACGAGCAGCAGCTGGCCGGGGTCGCCGGAGAAGACCTCGTACTGCCCGAGGACCTTCCCCGACAGGTACGCCAGGACGGTGCCCGCCTGCACGCCCGTGAATCGGGAGCCGATGGCGCTGACGACAGCACCCGGCTGCTTGCCGCCCGCCAGCCGCTCGGCGAGGGGTTGGATGACCTGCCGGAGGCCCTCGATGTTGATGGCGGCCCAGTCGCGCCGGTCGACGACCCGCACCGGCGGTCCTTGGACCATGGCGCGGAGACCGGTGAAGGCCGTGACGTGGTCGGCCGCCTCGTCAGCCAGACCCCGCAGGTCGGCGACGGCGGCGGCGGCTTCTTCGTAGGAAACGGCGGGGCCGCTCTTGCCCAACGCCCCTGCGGTCGCTGCGGCCAGGTCCCAATCGACGAACTGCGCCATGAACCAACCGTACCCGCGTCCGACCACCCGCGCCGGACTCCGCTACCCCGAGTAAACCCTGATGACGCTCCGCAGTCGCGTCATCTACAACCGCAGGCCGCGAGGGCAGCGGCCACCTTGTCGAGGGCGATGACGGCCTGGTTGCCGTTGGTCGTCTGGTCGGCCATGAACGCGAACGCCAGCGTGCGGCCGTCGGCGTCCACGACGATCCCGGTGAGCGAGTTGACTCCCGTCAGGGTCCCGGTCTTCGCCCGGACCAGCCCGGCCGCGGCGGCGCCCTCCTGGACCTTGGTGTAGCGGGAGGTGAGGGTGCCGCTGTACCCCGCGACGGGCAGACCGCTGAAGATCCCGTGCAGGTCGGCGCGGTCGGCCCGGGCCGCCATCGCCAGGATGCTGGTGAGCAGCGCCGGGGAGAGGCGGTCGTCGCGCGAGAAGCCACTGCCGTCGACCAGGCCGTAGCCGGTGACGGGCAGGTTGAGCTCCTCCAGGACCATCTTCATCGCGGCGGCGCCGCCCTCGAACGACGCCGGCTGCCCCTTCGCGATCGCCACCTGGCGGGCGAGCGCGTCGGCGAGCACGTTGTCGCTCTCCTGGAGCATGAACTCGACCATCCGCACCATCGGCGGGGACTCGACCTTGCCGAGCTCCTTGGCGCCCTGCGGGGCGGTGCCGGCGGCGACGGCACTGTTCGGCAGCCCGAGCAGCCGGGCGAACTGCTGCGCGGCCTGGACGTCCGGCTGGGCGTATCGGGCGCTGTACTTCTCCGACTTGGTCCGGCCGCCCTCGGTCATCAGCGCCGTGATCAGGGCGCCCGAGCCGTTGGTGATCGCGTCGTCGTCCCAGGCCGGCCCCACGCCCGGCCCGGAGTACAGCGACTGGTCGTAGATCACGCGCGTCGGCAGCGTGTCCCCCAGCGCCTCCTTGACCTGCGCCGCGAGGTTGTCCAGCCGGGGCGCGCCGGGGTAGTACGCGGTCGGGAACACGCCCAGCGTCGGGTCGCCCGCCCCGATGATCACGACCTCCCCGGGCTGCGCGCCCTGGACGACGCGTGTGGTGATCCGGTACGCCGGGCCCCGCGCGCCGAGCGCCGCCGCCGCGGTGACCACCTTCGTCGTCGACGCGGGCGTCATGGCGGCGTCGGGCTCGGACGAGTACAACACCTGCCCCGTGGCCACATCGACGACCGAGGCGGTGATGTGCGGCCCCAGCGCCGGCGCCGCCAGCAGCGGGCCGAGCGTGGCCGCGAGCGACGCCTGGGTCGGCATCGGTGCCTGGGTGTCCATCGCCCCGAGTACCGCGGGAGGCGCTCCAGGCGTTTGACCGGGCTGCCACGCCGTCGACTGTCCGCCGCCCGCGCCGAACGCCCGGACGATGTCCCGCCCGGCGAGGACAGCGCTCAGCGCCACGACGAGCGCGAGCGTCACCACGACGACACTCGTGGTGACGCCGGCACGGCCGCCGTCCTGTGGTGTTTCCCTCCCCACCCGACCCTCCCCGTTCAGCGTCTCGGTGCTGTACGCGAGACTAATGGTCGGCGCAGCGGTGCGAGGGTGAGGAGTCATCAGATGGACTTCGACGTCACGGTCGAAATCCCGAAGGGTCAACGCAACAAGTACGAGGTTGACCATGCCACGGGCCGTATCCGGCTGGACCGGACGCTGTTCACCTCCACGCAGTACCCGGCCGATTACGGCTACATCGAGGGCACACTGGGTCAGGACGAGGACCCCCTGGACGCGCTCGTGCTGGTCCAGTCCCCGACCTTCCCCGGCTGCCTGATCCGCTCCCGGGCGATCGGCATGTTCCGCATGACCGACGAGAAGGGCGGCGACGACAAGGTCCTGTGCGTCCCGGCCGACGACCCGCGACTGGAACACCTCCGCGACATCCACCACCTCGGCGAGTTCGACCGGCTGGAGATCCAGCACTTCTTCGAGGTGTACAAGGACCTGGAGCCCGGCAAGAGCGTCGAGGGCGCCACCTGGGTCGGCCGCGTCGAGGCCGAGGCGGAGATCGCCGAGTCCCGGCGTCGCTACCAGGATGCGATCGCCGCCGGCACGTACCACGACCCGGGCGTCGCCCCGATCGCCCGCCCGATCGAGTAACAACGCGATCTCCGAGCAGGCCGGGCCCACAGCGGGCCCGGCCTGTTTCGTTTGTCCGTCAGGTCAGCAGGCCGTAGAGGCCGAGCACGGCGCACGCCAGCGGCACCACGGACACGACGCAGAGGATGTCGAGCAGATCGGCGGCCCGGCTGACGTAGGGCGACGGCCGGCGGACCGCCGCCCGCGTCCCCGCCACGACGATCACGAGGCCGACCACCGCGACACCGGCGGCGAACACGAACCCGCCCCCGAGCGGCCCCGGCGCGAACACCGCCAGCGCGGCGAGCCCAGCCAGCCCGGCGCCGATCAGCGGTAACCGGTGCCGGACCGTCACGAACGCCCGCACCCGCAGGAGCATGGCGACGGCCGCGACGCCGACCAGGACCATCCCGGACACGTCCCCGGACCGGGCCAGCACGAACGCCGCCCCGCCGGTCGCGACCGCCCACCCGAGCAGCAGCCCGGCGAGCATCTCGTCGGCCCGCGCCACCGCGGCGAACACCCGCGCCCGCTCCGCCCCGCCCGACATCCGCCCGCCGCCGGCCAGGTCCGCTGGCAGCGCGGCGATCGGAACGGGCAGCCGGCCGAGCCGGATGGCCAGCAGCGGCACGGCAGCCACCCCGGGGACGAGCAGTGCCAGCACGACGGCGGCGCCGGCCCCGGGACGGGTCAGTATCGCGAGCCCCGCCCCGGCGGTGCCGAGGATGCCGACCGCCGCTCCCGCGGCGAAGAGTCTCAGGAAATGCGCGGCCGCGATCGCGCCCGCGACCGCCGCCAGCAGCAGCGCCGCCCCGCCGACGAGCGCGCGACCGGCCGCCGTGACCGGCTCGGGCACGGCCAGCCAACCGGCGATCGCCGCGAACGGCATCCCGTAGGCGGCGACGACCGCGCCGACCTCCGCGTCGCCATACGCCCGGGACGCGACCGCGCCCACCAGGATCAGTGCGGCCGCCGCCGCGGCGGCGACGGCGGGAACGTCGAAGCGCATCGTCGCGAGCAGTGCGACGGCCAGGCCGACGCCACCCGCAGCGAGTGCGGTGGCGCGGGTGGCCGCCGGGCTCCACGGGGCGCCCTGCCGGCGGGCGGCCGCCGCGATGGCCTCCACCATGTCGTCGAACTCGAGCTCGGGCCAGCCGCTCCGGGCGGGCACGAGGTGCAGCACGGTGCCGTCGCGGATGCCCTGCGTGGCCAGCCCGACGGCCGCCGAGAGGGTGGTGCCGTCGGCGCGGCGCAGCAACCATCCGCCGTGCCGCTCCCCGTCGTCGGCGAGACCCTGCCCCGCGTGTTGGAGCAGGTCGGGAAGCAGCTCAACCAGCGGCACAGCATCGGGAAGCGCGACGTCGATGCGCCGTTGCGGAGCGTTGATCGTCACGCGGGCCAGGCCGGCCACCGCTGTCATGGCCTAGAGGTACCACGTCGATCCGATCCCTGTCGTCCCGACCGCCATCTATCTCACGTCAAGTAGCCAATTCCTCACCATCTGAGAACCGGGCCCGGAAATTGTCGGACCCGGCCCCTAGAGTTCCCCGCGTGAGCACGGTCGTCATCAATCGGTCGCCACGGCGGCCCGCCCCGGAGATCCCGAGCGGCGAGCTGCCGATGCCCGCACCTCCGGAGGTTCCGCAGGCGCCGGTGTCGCGCTGGCAGCAGCTGATCCAGGTCGTGCCGATGCTCACCGGCACCATCGCCACAGCGTTCCTGTTCGCGGGCCGCGACGGCGGCACCTATTCGTATGTCATCGGCGCGATCTTCGGCTTCTCCACGCTCGGCATGCTGCTCACCGGCGGCACGGGCGGCCCGCGTAGGTCCGAGATGACGGCGGCCCGCCGCGACTACCTGCGACAGCTCGCCGCGCTGCGCGCCCGGGTCCGCGAGACCGCGACCAAGCAGCGCACGGGGCTGCATTACCGCCATCCCGACCCGCACTCGCTGTGGTCCACCGTGGACAGTTACCGGCTGTGGGAGCGCCGCCCGTCCGACGGTGACTTCGCCGTCGTGCGTGTCGCGGCCGGGCCGCAGACCCTGGCCACACCGCTGATCCCGCCACCGGCCCGGCCGCCGGACGAGCTGGAGCCGACGACCGCGGCCGCCCTGCGCCGATTCCTCGACACCTACTCGGTTGTGCCCGGCCTGCCGGTGGCGATCTCGATGCGCAGCTTCGCCCGGATCCACGTGCGCAACGCCGCCGCCGAACTGGTCACACCCGCCGGGGTGACGGGTGCTCTGGACCCGGGGCGAGGTCTGGTGCGGGCGATGGTCGCGCAGCTCGTCGCCTTCCACGCACCGGGCGATCTGCTGGTCGCGGTCTGCGCGGCGCCGCAGCGGCGAGCGTTGTGGGAGTGGGCGAAGTGGCTGCCACATGCGCAGCATCCGACCCGCACCGACGCGGTCGGGCCGGTCCGGCTCGTCGCCGAGTCCGCGAAGGATCTGGAGGAGCGCCTCGACGACCTGCTGGCCAGCCGGGGCCGGTTCGACGGCGAGCCGGGCGCCGACCGCGTGAGCGGGCCACACGTCGTCGTCGTGCTCGACGGTGGCGACCTGTCCGGCAGCCGCCACCTCGACACCGCGGGCGGGGTCGCCGGCGTGACGCTCATCGACCTCGACGGGCCACCGCCGCGCCTGCTCGACCGCTCGGCCATCGTGCTGGAGCCGACCGGCAGCCGGCTCACGACCGTCTCCGCCGACTCGGAGCCCGCCGACGTGCGCACCTCGGTCGGCCTGCCCGACCTGCTGGAGGTCGCCGAGGCGGAGGCGATCGCCCGCCGGCTGGCGCCGCTACGGTTGGCCACACCGGCCGGTGACCCGGCCAAGGCCGGCGTGCGCGACCTCGCCGCGCCCGTCGACCTCGCCGAGCTGCTCGGCCTGGGCGATCCGCGGGCGCTGGACGTCGCCACGGCGTGGGCGCCGCGGCCGCACCGCGACCGGCTGCGGGTCACGATCGGCATCGGCCAGCAGGGGCAGCCGGTCGACGTCGACCTCAAGGAGTCGGCGCAAGACGGCATGGGCCCGCACGGGCTGCTGATCGGCGCCACCGGCTCGGGCAAGTCGGAGCTGCTGCGCACGCTCGTGCTCGGGCTGGCGGCGACCCACTCGTCCGAGACGCTCAACTTCGTGCTGATCGACTTCAAGGGCGGCGCGACGTTCGCCCGGATGGACCGGCTGCCGCACGTGGCCGCGTTCATCACCAACCTGCGCAAGGAGCTGCCGCTCGTCGACCGCATGACCGACGCGATCAACGGCGAGGTCGTCCGGCGCCAGGAGGTGCTGCGGCGGGCCGGTGACTTCGACTCGGTCCTCGACTACGAGCGCGCCCGGGCCGGCGGCACGCCGCTCGCGCCGCTGCCGACCCTGCTCATCGTCTGCGACGAGTTCACCGAGCTGCTGGAGGCGAAGCCCGACTTCATCGACCTGTTCGTGCAGATCGGCCGGGTCGGCCGGTCGCTGGGCATGCACCTGCTGCTCGCCTCGCAGCGGCTCGAGGAGGGGCGGCTGCGCGGGCTCGACACCCACCTCTCCTATCGGCTGGGCCTGCGCACGTTCTCGTCGCTGGAGTCGCGCACCGTGCTCGGCGTGCCCGACGCGTACGAGCTGCCGCGCACGCCTGGCCACGGTTACCTGAAGGCGGGCACGGAGCCGCTGACGCGATTCAAGGCGGCGTACGTGTCCGGGCGACACCGCCGGGCCGGCGAGGAGTCGGCGCAGCTGAGCGCGGGCGGGGCGCGGCGCGTGCTGGAGTACGGCACCCGGTTCGTCCCGCCCCCGCCGCAGCCCGTCGCCGCCCCGCAGCCGGTCGAGGCCGCGGCCGGCGACGGCCTGCTCGACATCGTCGTCGAGCGGCTGGCCGGGCGGGGCGCTCCGGCGCACCAGGTCTGGCTGCCGCCGCTGTCGGGCTCGGCGCCGCTCGACGAGCTGCTCGGGGCGCTGGTCGTCGACCCGGTGCGCGGACTCACGGTCGCCGACCCGGATCTGCGGGGTGCGCTCCGGGTGCCGGTGGCGCTCGTGGACAAGCCGCTGGAGCAGCGCCGCGACGTGCTGTGGATGCGCCTCGACAGCGCCGACGGGCACGTCGCCGTCGTCGGGGGGACGCAGAGCGGCAAGTCGGTCGCCCTGCGCACGCTGGTCGCCGGCCTGGCGCTGACCCATACGCCGGCCGAGGTCCAGGTGTACTGCCTGGACTTCGGCGGCGGTCAGCTCGCCGGGCTGCGCGGCCTCCCCCACGTCGGCGGGGTGGCCGGGCGCCTCGACACGACCGCGGTCCGCCGCACGGTCGGGGAGGTGGCGACGCTGCTCGCCGACCGCGAGCGCCGCTTCGCCGCTGAGGGCATCGACAGCATGGCGACCTATCGGCGCCGCCGCGCCACCGGCAGCGCCGATGCCTCGCCGGCCGACCAGTGGGGTGACGTGTTCCTCGTGATCGACGGCTGGTCGACGGTGCACGGGGAGTACGAGGACCTGGAGGGCGCGATCACGGACATCGCGACGCGCGGCTTGTCGTATGGGATTCACGTGGTCGCATCGGCGTCGCGCTGGATGGACTTCCGGGCCGCGCTGCGTGACCTGCTGGGGTCCCGGCTGGAGCTGCGGCTCGGCGACGAGATCGACTCGCTGGTGTCCCGCAAGGCCGCGGCCAACGTCCCGAAGGGCACGCCCGGCCGGGGCATTACGCAGGAGGGCCTGCACCTCCTGGTCGCCCAGCCCCGGCTGGCGAGCGGCGGCGACACGCCTGAGCTCGTCACCGCGGTCGGCGACGCCTGGACGGGCGCCCGCGCGCCGCGGGTGCGACTCCTGCCGGCGCGCGTGCCGTTCGCGGCGATCGCCGACGACGCCGACCCGGCGAACCGCCTGGCCCTGCCGATCGGGATCGCCGAGAGCGACCTGCGCCCGGTCCGCGTCGACCTCGCCGCCGACCCGCATTTCCTGGTCTTCGGCGACGCCGAGTCAGGCAAGTCGACCGTGCTGCGCGGCCTGGCAGCGTCGATCAGCGCCCGGTTCGCGCCGGAAGAGGCCCGGATCGTGCTGGTGGACTACCGCCGCAGCCTGCTCGGGGCGATCGAGACAGATCACCTGATCGGGTATGGCACCGCCGCCCCGCAGACCGAGGAGCTCATCGCCTCGGTCGCCGACTACATGGAGCGCCGCCTGCCCGGCCCGGACGTCACCCAGGACCAGCTGCGCACCCGTAGCTGGTGGACCGGCGCCGAGTGCTTCGTCCTGGTCGACGACTACGACCTGGTGGCCACAAGTGCGTCGAGCCCGCTGCAGCCGCTGCTGCCGTACCTGGCCCAGGCCCGCGACATCGGCCTGCACCTGATCCTGACGCGCCGCACGGGCGGCGCTTCGCGGGCCCTGTACGAGCCAGTCCTCCAACGCCTTCGCGAACTCTCGTCGGCGGGGCTCCAACTCTCCGGCGACCCCGACGAGGGCACGCTGCTCGGCACCGTCCGCCCCGGCCCCTTACCCCCGGGCCGCGGCTGGCTGACCACCCGCAAATCCCCGGCCCGCCTGATCCAGGTGGCCAACCTCCCGGCCATGTGACCAGCGCAGCCGCAGGTGCCGGCTGGGCGCGTGTGCTCCTTTCGGCGACGTGGGCGAAGCGGACTGACAAGGGGAGCTGTTCGGGACAGAATGGTCGGCATCGCGCCCACCACCCTCGTCCGCGCCGCCGTTCGGGTCCTGATTGTCGGACTGACGGCGGCGTTGAGCTGTGCGGTGATCGTTGTCGGGGATGCCGCCGCCGCCCAGGCCGATCAGGTTCGGCGGGGGCAGTGGCAGCTCACGGCGCTCGATGCGAGCGATGCCTGGAAGTTGTCGACCGGGGAGGGCGTCGTCGTCGCGGTCGTCGACAGTGGGGTCGACGCCTTGCATCCGGATCTTGTCGGGCAGGTGCTGCCCGGCGTTGACCTTGTCGCCGATCCGGAGCAGGCCGCCGTTGCCGGCAGTGTCGTTCAGACTGATCCGGTTGGGCACGGGACCACCGTTGCCGGGTTGATCGCGGGGAGTGACTCCGACAGTGCCGGGGTTGTCGGGATTGCGCCCGGGGCGAAGATTCTGCCTGTGCGGGTGCTCGACCAGCAGAACAAGTACGACGATCCCGAGGTGGTCGCTGCCGGGATTCGGTGGGCGGTCGAGCACGGGGCCGGGGTCATCAACCTCTCGCTCGGGGGTGCGCTGCGGAGTGAGGCGATCGCGGCGGCGTTACGGTACGCGGCTGCCGCCGATGTTGTCGTCGTCGCCTGCACCGGGAACATCGCGACCGACCCCTCCGTGCACGAGGTTTGGTACCCGGCCCGTGAGCCTGGAGTTGTCGCCGTCGCGGGGCTCAACCGCGCGGCTCAAGGGGCGTCCGTCGGCTCGGCCGACGATGTGCTGTGGGCCGGGTCGCTCACCGGGCCGGAGACCGTGCTGACCGCTCCCGCGGACAGTCTTACCGGGGCCCGGCCGGGTGGAGGGTACTGGCAGGTGCAGGGCACCAGTTTTGCCGCGCCGCTGGTTGCCGGGGTTGCCTCGCTCATCCGGGCTCGGTATCCGCAGATGAGCGCGGCCAACGTCATCAACCGGATGATCGAGACGGCTCGGGATCTCGGGTCGCGGGGGCGGGACGATCGGTTCGGGTACGGCGAGGTTGATCCGGTCGCCGCCCTGAGGGAGCGGGTGCCCGAGGTCGTGGCGAATCCGTTGGCGACCGTGCCGCCTCGGCCGGCCCCGTCGGGTGGGCGCGGGCCGTTGCCCAGTGCGCCCGCCGTGCCGCGGGAGGGTGGGGCGGCGCCGCTGCCTGCCGTGGAGACGAGCGTGGTGCTCGCCGAGCCGGTGGCGGACGGGCGGCGGCTCGGGTCCAGCGTCACGGCGGGGCTGATGGCGACCATCCTGATCATGGTCGCTGGGGCCGTCGGGGTGCTGCTCCACCACCGTCGGCGGCACCGGCGCCGGGCGACCTTCTAGATCAAAGCCCCGCGGACGGTCAGGCGCATTTGCCAGTGTTTGTGGGCTCGTTGTGGGTCTTGCCCGCCTCGGCCACCACCGAGGCCTCGTCGGCCGTCACCGCGAAGCCGGTCTGGGGGTCGTCCGCCGCTGCGGCGAAGATGATGCCCAGGACCTGGCCGTCCGAGGCCACCAGGGGGCCGCCCGAGTTGCCACTGCGGACCAGGGCGCGGATCGTGTAGATCTCGCGGGTGACCTTGCCGTCTTCGTAGATGTCGGGGCCGGTGATGTCGCGGTGGTCGCGGATGCGGGCCGACTGGGCGTCGTACGGGCCGTCGAGCGGGTAACCGATCACGATCGCGTCATCGTTGGACTCGGCCTTCTTCGTGGCGAACGGCATGACCGGGGCGTTGAGGTCCTTGACGTAGAGGACTGCCAGGTCGCGCTCCGGGTCGTACGCGACCACGACCGCCTTCTTCTGGGAGCCGTTGACCTCGACGCTGACGCTCTTCGTGCCGGCCACCACGTGGGCATTGGTCATCACGCGCTGCGGTGCGTAGACGAAGCCTGAGCCCTCGATGCGGCGGGAACAGCTGGGAGCGGTGCCCAGGACCTTCACCACCGACTTCTTCGAGTTCTTCACCACCTCCGAGCCGGCCAGCTTCGGGTCGGGCGGGGAGACCTCCTTGACCCGGGTCGGGGAGAGGCCGTCGAACACGTCCGGGAAACCGCGCGTGTCCACCGTCTCACGCAGCGCTTCCGACAGGGCGTCGGCCTGGGCCGGCATCGCGTCGTCGACGACGTTGAGGATGAGCGAGTTGCTCACCGCGCGGGCCAGCCACGGCAGCGACGACGCGCTGAGCGGCGTGGCGACCAGCCAGACCACGGCCAGGACCGCGACGACCGACACGACGGCACCGCCGGCGTTGTCGACGGCCTGGGCCTTGCGGTTGACGATCGCGCTGCGCATGCGGTTGCCCACGAAGCTCGCGAGTGCCTGGCCGGCGACGGCGAGGCCGAAGACGCAGGACAACGAGATGACGACCCGAACCGGGTCGTCATCGAACTGGTCGGCGATCAGCGGCCCCAGTTGCAGGCCGAGCAGGGCGCCGCCGAAGAAGCCGATGAATGACAGCAGACCAACGAGGAACCCCTGGCGGTAGCCGTTGATGGCGAACATCACCACGAGGAGCAACAGGACGATATCGATCACGCTGCCAAACACGCCTTCAGGGTACGGGTGCGGCACCAGGTGTCGGCAGTTCCTCGACCCGGCCGGTCGGCCAGTCCACTGCCCATCCACCGAGTTCCAGCAGCGTAGACAGCACGCCGGCGGTGAAACCCCACACCAACATGTCGTGTATCCGAAACGCCGGGCCGATCCAGCCGCTGGGATGGCGCAGGCGCAGGCGGTGCGCCGGGTCGACCAGGTCGCGGATCGGCAGCCGCTCGACCCGGGCCACCTCGGCCGGGTCGGCCGGGCCGACCGGGTGTGGCGTGCGCCACCAGGCGAGCACCGGCGTGACCAGGAAGTTGCTCACCGGGATCCACAGCGTGGGCAGGGTCGCGACGACCTCGACCGTGCGCGGGTCGAGCCCGACCTCCTCCTCCGCCTCGCGCAGCGCGCACGCGATCGTGTCGGCGTCGCCGGGGTCGACCGCGCCGCCCGGGAACGCCGGCTGGCCGGCGTGGTTGCGCATCGTGGCGGCGCGCTGGAGGACGAGGATGTCCGGACCCGACTCGGGCTGCTCGCCGAAGAGGATGAGCACGGCACTCTGCCTGCGGCCCTCGCCGTCGGGCGTCGGCAGGCGCGTGAACTCGGCGGCCTCGGCGTGGCGCACCTGCGTGAGCAGGGGCTCGAACCAGCCGGGCAGGTCCGCGGGCGGCTCGGGATCGGTCACAAGACCCCCTTCGCGATTTCGATCATGAGGGTACCGCCACGCCGAGGTGCTGTTTGGTGAGCGCGCGCAGCTCGGCCTCGTTCAGGGCCGGCCCCTGGTACGCGTGCGCGATGCGCCCGTCGGCGGTGATGAAAAGGGTCACCGGCAGGTTGACCAGGGCCTTGTCGACGAGCGGGCTGGCCGCGATGGCGAACTGCTGGCCCGGGTCCTCGATCATCGGGAAGGTCAGGTTCAGCTGCTCGATCACCGACTGGGCCCACTCGTGACGGTCCTTGGTGACGATGCCCACGACCCGCACCTGGCCGGCGCCGGCCGTCGCGACGCGCTGGATCACCGGCAGCTCGGTCTTGCAGGGCCCGCACCACGACGCCCACAGGTTCACGATCGTCGGAGCGCCGCCGAGGTCGGCGACCGAGGTCCAGCGGCCGCCCGCGAAGCACTGGAGCGCCATCGCGGGCAGCGCCGGCCCGGACGACGGCGGGGCGGCGGAGGCGGCCGGCGACGCGGGCGGCTCGATGCAGCGGGGGCCGGTCGGCGCGGCCGTCGGCGCCGGGTCGGGCGAGTCGATCCCCCGGGTGCAGCCGGCCAGGGCGAAGAGCGCGGCTGCCAGCAGTACCGTGGCCGCAGCGGAGAACCGCGTCACGACGCCAGCGCCAATTCGGCCAGCTCGTGCGCGCGCGGGCCCTTGAGCAGGGAGATCGCCGTTTCGACGTCGGTCGGGCCGATGCCGTACGACGGGCAGTCCTTCCGCAGCGTGCAGGCCCCGCAGGCGGGTTTGCGGGCGTGACACACGCGCCGGCCGTGGAAGATCACGCGGTGGGACAGCATCGTCCAGTCGCGGGGCTCGATGAGCGCGGCGATGGCGAACTCGATCTTCACCGGGTCGGACTCCGTGGTCCACGCCCACCGCTGGGTCAGCCGCTGGAAGTGGGTGTCGACGGTGATGCCCGGGACGTCGAACGCGTTGCCGAGGATGACGTTGGCGGTCTTGCGCCCGATGCCGGGCAGCGCGACGAGCTCGGTGAGCGTCCCCGGCACCTCCCCGTCGTGCCGCTCCACGAGGGCCTGACCCAGCTTGATCAGTGAGTCGGTCTTGTTCCGGAAGAAGCCGGTGGGCCGGATGAGCTCTTCCATCTCCATCCGGTCGGCGGCGGCGTACGCGGCCGCGTCCGGATAGCGGGCGAACAGCTTCGGCGTCACCTGGTTGACCCGCTCGTCCGTGCACTGGGCCGAGAGGATCGTGGCGACGGCGAGCTCGAGCGGCGTGGTGAAGTCGAGCTCGCAGTGCGCGTCGGGGTGGATCGTCGCGAGCGCGCGCCCCATCCGGCGCGCGCGTCGCTTCAATCCCAGCGCGGTCTCGGTCACGCACCGACAATACGTCGGCGTGCCGGCGGGCCCGACCGAGCGGCCCGCCGTCTCGCTAACCGCCAGCTGGCGGGGTGATCGTGCCGTCCGCCGCGATCTTCGGTCCGGTGGTCGGGAAGTCCTGCTTCGTGAGGTTCGAGACCATCGGGATGGCCTGCTTCTTCGGGTCGGGCCTGGGTAGGCCGGGCGCGACCATGTACGTGGCGGTGAGCGAGCCGCCCTTCCAGGTCCCGTCACCTGCGAGCTGCACCTTCAGCACGCCACCGACGCCGACCACGCCGTTGTAGCTCAGTGCCCGGTAGCCGGCGAAGTTGCCCAGGCTGTAGGCGATCAGCCGGCCCTTGTAGAACTCCATCCCGCGCATGACGTGCGGGCCGTGGCCGACGACCAGGTCGGCGCCGGCGTCGATGACCGTGTGGGCGAACGCGATCGTGTCGCAGCGGTTCTCGCCGAGGAAGTACTCCGTACCGGGCTTCGTGCGGGTCTTGTCGGAGCCCTCGGCGCCCTGGTGGACCTGCACGACGACCAGGTCGGCCTTCCCGGCCGCCTCCTTGATGATCTTGCTCGCGCCGTCGAGGTCGCTGCACAGGTTCGACCACTTGTACGACGCGAAGCCGACCACGGCGATCTTGACGCCCTTGACGTCGGCGACCGAGATCATGCCCGGCCAGCCGGTGTACTTGATGCCGGCACCGTCGAGGGCCTTCTGGGAGTTCTTGTACCCCTGTTCACCGAAGTCGTAGGCGTGGTTGTTCGCCATCGTCATCATCATGAACCCGGCGTCCTTGAGGTTGTTCACGTACGACGGCGGGGTCCGGAAGGCGAAACAGGTCTTGCCGGCGGACTCGGCCGAGCACTTCCCGACGCCGGTGTCGTCCGTCAGCGTCTGCTCCAGGTTGCCCATCTGGAAGTCGGCGACCAGGAACTCTTTGACCGGGTCGAAGAAGCCCTTGCCGCTGTCGGGCGGCAGGCCGTTGGGCGCCATGCCCATGACGATGTCGCCGGTGGCCGTCATCGTGATGCCCTCGGCCGGCCCGGGCACACCCGCCGCGGCCGGCGAGCCGTTCGGAGATCCGGAGGTACCGCCGGCCGCCTGCGGCTGGCCGGACGTCGCGCTGCTGGACGGCTTCGGGTCGTCGTTGCCGCCGAGCAGGGTGGCTGCGCCGGCCGTGCCCGCGCCCACCACGAGGACGGCGACCACGCCGAGCAGGATCGCGGTGCGGCGGCGACCGCCGCGGCCCTCGGGCGGGGCCTCGCCGGGGAGGGGGAGCTTACGCCGGCCGGCGCGCTCCTCGGGCTGGTACGCCTGGGCCGCGTACAGGTCCTCCGGCCGCGCCGGGCCGGGGATGGGGTCGCGGGAGCCGCCGTACAGCGGTCCGGACCCCTCGCCGCCGCGGCCGAAGACGGAGCCGGTGGAGTCGCGGCCGTAGAGGGGGCCGGTGGAGTCGCCGCGCCCGTACCCCGGGCCGGTCGGGTCTCCGGGGCCGAACATGGGGCCGGTCGAGTCGCCTCGGCCGTAGGCGGGGCCGGCCGGCTCGAAGCCGCCTCGGCCCGGGCCGGGCTCCGCACCGAAGCCGCCACCGAAGCCCGGGCCACCAGCGCCCGCGTCGGGGCCGAAGCCACCACGACCGGAGCCGGGCTGCCCGACCGGCGGCTCCGCGCCGAAGCCGCCACCGAAGCCCGGGCCACCAGCGTCGGGGCCGAAGCCACCACGACCGGAGCCGGGCTGGCCGACCGGCGGCTCCGCGCCGAAGCCGCCGCTGTAGGCCGGGCCACCGGCGCCCGCGTCGGGGCCGAAGCCACCACGGCCGGAGCCGGGCCCGCCAGCCGCCGGCTCCGCGCCGAAGCCGCCGCCGTAGGCCGGGCCGTCCTGGGGCGGAGTGCCGAAAGCGGGGCCTGAGGCCGGGCCGCCGAAGGTCCGACCGCCCGGAGGCGGGCCGTCGAAGGCTGGGCCGGCGGAGGGTGGGCCCGGCGGGACGGATGCGCCGCCGTAGACCGAGCCGGTGGCGTCGCGCGGGCCTCCGACGGGGCCGGTGGGGTCGCGCTGGACGCTGCCGAAGGCGCCGGTGCCACCGACCCGGGCGCGGCCCGAGGAGGCGCTGCCCGGCGGTGAGCCTGGCGGCTGAGCGCCGAACGCGCCCGTCGCCTCGGCCGCCGCGGGTGGCGGAGGAGAATAGGAAGAGGGCCGGGCGTAACCCTGCGCACCCCGGGCCGGTTGCTCCGGTGGAGGGGTGCCTGAGCCGGTCCGGTCGTCGCCGTCGGCCGGTTCATCCGGCCAACGCGAAGGGCCGCCGTATACCGTCATGCGATCTCTCCACCCCATACGCGGTCGCCATCACCGTGCCCCGCGCAACATATCGCACCTTCGCGACCCCGCATCGAGCCGAATCCAGAACAGGGGTTGCGCAGGTCGCCCGGTACTGTCAGCATCCCGCCCGACGGTCACCGGACGGCTTCATGTGCATAAACTGGCGTTCGCGCGATCGCTCAAGAGCGGGTGGAGCGCCGATGATTCGAGGTGGACGCGATGGACGAGGTATTGGCACGGAGCGGCATCTTCCAAGGGGTCGAGCCCGAGGCTGCGGAATCCCTCGCCAAGGAGATGGAGACGATCGACCTGCGCAAGGGCGAGATCGTCTTCAGTGAGGGCGAGCCCGGCGACAGCCTGTACATCGTGCTGTCCGGCAAGATCAAGGTCGGTCGCCGCGCCGCCGACGGGCGGCAGAACCTCATCGCCGTGATGGGGCCCAGTGACATGGTCGGCGAGCTGTCGCTGTTCGACCCGGGTCCGCGCACGGCCACGGCCACCGCCGTGCTCGACACGCGCCTGGCCCGGCTGCGCAAGCAGGCCCTGCGTCCCTGGCTGACCAACCGGCCGGAGATCGCCGAGCAGCTCCTGCGCGTGCTGGCCCGCCGCCTGCGTCGCACCAACGACTCACTGGCCGACCTGATCTTCACCGACGTCCCCGGCCGTGTGGCGAAGACGCTGCTGCAGATGGCCGGCCGGTTCGGCACCCGCGACGGCGGCGTCCTGCGGGTCAACCACGACCTGACCCAGGAGGAGATGGCCCAGCTCGTCGGCGCCTCGCGCGAGACGGTCAACAAGGCCCTCGCCGACTTCGCCTCCCGCGGCTGGCTCCGCCTCGACGGCAAGAGCGTGATCATCATGGACCCCGAGCGCCTGGCCCGCCGCGCGCGCGTCTGAACGAGTCCGCTAGACACCCGCCGGACCGACCGCACGACACCCCTGAGCTGTTCCTGAACAAGGACGGCTCAGCCTGGCCCGAAAAAAATCAGTCTTGACTGTTTGTTTCGGAAGAGCGCAAGCTGAGCGAGAGCGCACGCTGAGCAACGGGCGCACGCTGGGCGAGGGCGCAAGCTGAGTGAGGGCCTACCCGGGGCGAGAGCCACGCTGAGCGATGGCGACGATGGCGGGCAGATCGGAGCGGGGCCGCAGGTGAACGAGATGACCGCGGGGCGCGCAGCGGAGGAGCACCGCAGCCGCAGGCAGGCGCAGCCCGGTCCCACCACCGCCGTGCGGGAGCCGCAGCAGGACCGCAGCCGGGCCACCCAGCAGCGGCTGCTGGAGGCGACCGTCGAGTGCCTCTACCGGTACGGCTGGTCAGGCGCCACCACCACCGTCATCGCCGAGCGGGCGGGCGTCTCGCGCGGCGCCCAGCTGCACCACTACCCCACCCGCGCGGCCCTCGTGCTCGCCGCCGTGCAGCACCTCGCCGAACGGCGCGCGGAGGAGATCCGGGCCGAGGCCGCCAACCTCGCCGCCGGCCTCACCCGGACCGAGCGGGTCGACCAGGTCATCGACCTGCTCGCCGCCGCGTTCACCGGGCCGCTGTTCGTCGCGGCGCTGGAGGTCTGGGTCGCCGCCCGCACCGACCCGGAACTGCGCGACGCACTGGTACCCCTGGAAGCCCTCGTCGGCCGCGAGATGCACCGCCTCACCGTCGAAGTCCTCCAGGCCGACGAGTCGAAGCCGGGCGTCCGCGAGGCGGTACAGGCGACGCTCGATCTCCTGCGTGGGCTCGGCGTCGCCAACCTGCTCACCGACGACACCCCGCGGCGCAACCAGCTCCTCGCCACCTGGAAGCAGCAGCTAGCAACCCACCTGTAAGGGGAACACCGCCGATGGCAACGCTGCCCGAAGTGCTCGCCGACCTGGAAGCGGAGTCGGCCGCGCTCGACCGCCTGGTCAGCGCGCTGCCCGTCGAGGACTGGAGCCGCCCGACGCCGGCACCCGGCTGGACGATCGCCCACCAGATCTCGCACCTGCACTGGACCGACTCGGTCGCCGCGCTCGCGGCCACCGACCCGGCGGGGTTCATCGCGAAACTGAGCGAGGTCGATGATCCCTACCGCCTGGTGGACCAGACGGCTGCGGAAGGCGTCGCCCCGCCGGCCGAGCTGCTGGCCAAGTGGCGGGCCGGCCGGGTCGCGCTTATCAAGGCGCTGAGCAACGTCCCAGAAAAAGAGAAGCTGCCCTGGTTCGGCGTCGCGATGTCGCCCCTGTCCAGCGCCACCGGCCGCATGATGGAGACCTGGGCGCACGGCCGGGACATCGCCGAGACGATCGGCGCCGACGAACACCTGCGACCCACCGACCGGCTGCGACACGTCGTCTTCCTGGGGTACCGAACGATCGCCCACAGCTTCGTCATGCACGGCCGCGCCGAGCCGCGGCAGCCGTTCCGCGTCGAGCTGTCGACCGCCGGCGGCGACCTGTGGACGTTCGGCCCCGAGGACGCGCCGAACCGCGTCACCGGCCCCGTGCTCGACTTCTGCCTGCTGGTCACCCAGCGCCGCCACCCGGCCGACCTCGCGCTCCAGGTCACCGGCGACGAGGCCCGCGAGTGGACGACGGTCGCGCAGGCGTTCGCCGGCCCCCCGGGCGCGAAGCGGGAGCCGAAGCGATGATCAGGATCGGCAACGCCTCCGGCTTCTACGGCGACCGAGCGTCCGCCTGGCAGGAGATGCTCGACGGCGGCGAGCTCGACGTCCTCACCGGCGACTACCTGGCCGAGCTCACCATGCTCATCCTCGGCCGCGACCTGATGAAGGACCCCTCGACCGGCTACGCCAAGACGTTCCTCCGCCAGCTGGAGGGCATCCTCGAGACGGCCCTCGCCAAGGGCACCCGGATCGTCACCAACGCCGGCGGGCTCAACCCGGAGGGCCTCGCCACGGCCATCGGGAAGCTCGGCAACGTCAAGGTCGCCCACGTCACCGGCGACCGCGTCGAGGACCCGACGGCGCTGACGGCCAACGCCTACCTGGGCGCCTTCGGCATCGCCGAGTGCCTCGGGGCGGGCGCCGACATCGTGGTCACCGGCCGCGTCACCGACGCCAGCCTCGTCGTCGGCCCGGCCATCGCCCACTACAGCTGGACGCGCGACGACCTCGACGCCCTCGCCGGCGCCACCGTCGCCGGCCACATCCTGGAGTGCGGCGCGCAGGCGACGGGCGGCAACTTCGCCTTCTTCACCGAGCTGCCCGACGGTGGCCGCCGCCCCGGTTTCCCGCTCGCCGAGGTGCGGCCCGACGGCAGCGCCGTGATCACCAAGCACCCCGGCACCGGCGGCGCGGTCACCGTCGAGACCGTCACCGCCCAGCTGCTCTACGAGATCGGCACGCCGCAGTACCTCGGGCCCGACGTCGTCGCGCACTTCGACACCATCCGGCTCAGCCAGGAGGGCCCCGACCGGGTGCTCGTCGCCGGCGTCACGGGCAGCCCGCCGCCGCCCACGCTGAAGGTCGGCGCCAACCGGCTCGGCGGCTTCCGCAACACCATGACGTTCGTGCTCTGCGGCCTCCAGATCGAGGAGAAGGCCGCGCTGGTCCGTGCCCAGCTCGAGGACGCGATCGGCGCCGACGGGCTGGAGTTCGTCCTCGCACGCACCGACCACCCCGACGCCGCGGAGGAGCAGGCGGCGAGCGCGCTGCTGGCGGTACACCTGAAAAGCCCGGACCAGCGACGGGCCGGACGCACGTTCTCCCAGGCAGCGGTGGAGCTGGCACTGGCGTCCTATCCGGGCCTGACGTTGACCGCCCCGCCCGGCGATGCCACGCCTTTCGGGGTCTTTTCCCATCATCTGGTTCCTCAGGAGGCCGTCGACCACGTCGCGGTCCTGCCCGACGGGACGCGCCGCCGGATTCCGCCACCACCGAGGACCGCGGAGACGCTCAGCCGGCAGACGCCCGCGGGCTCACGAGGCCCGTCGACGACCAGGGCGCCGTTCGGGACGCGGTTCGGCGCGCGGTCGGGTGACAAGGGCGGCGACGCCAACCTCGGCGTGTGGGCGCGCGATGCGGACGGGTGGGAGTGGCTGCGCGGGTTCGGCGCCGACGAGCTGCGCGAGCTGCTGCCGGAGACACGCGACCTGACGGTCGAGCGGTACGAGCTGCCCAACCTGCGTGCGGTGAACTTCGTGATCCGCGGCATCCTCGGCCAGGGCGTCGCGGCCAGCACCCGGTTCGATCCACAGGGCAAGGCGCTCGGCGAGTGGCTGCGATCGAGGATGGTCGACCTCCCGTGATCGGTCCGGAGCGAAGCGGAGGGGCCGATCACCATGGGCTCAGCTCGGAGGTCAGGCGGCCGGAGCGAAGTGGAGGGCGCGTGATCGATGTCTTTGCGACCGAGGAGCGGCGCCGGCTGCGCGAGCTGACCCGCACGTTCGTCACCCGCGAGGTGCTCCCCCACCTCAACGCGTGGGAGGACGCCGGCGAGGTGCCCCGCGCATTGCACCGCACGGCGGCCGAGCTGGGACTGCTCGGCATCGGCTTCCCCGAGGAGGTCGGCGGCTCGGGCGGCGACCTGCTCGACACCGTCGTGGTCACCGAGGAGCTCATTCAGGCCGGCGGCTCGTCGGGCCTGGTCGCGGCCCTGTTCACGCACGGCATCGCGCTACCGCACATCGTCGCCCACGGCGATCGCGAGCTGATCGAGCGGTACGTGAGGCCCACCCTGGCCGGCGAGAGGATCGGCTGCCTGGCGATCACCGAGCCGGATGGCGGCTCCGACGTGGCCGGCATCCGCACCGCCGCGTTGCCGGACGGTGGTCACTACGTCGTCAACGGCGCCAAGACGTACATCACCAGCGGTGCCCGGGCCGACTTCGCCACGACCGCCGTGCGGACGCCGGACGGCTTCGCCCTGCTGGTGACCGAGGGCTTCACCGTCACCCGAAGGTTGGACAAGATGGGCTGGCGCTGCTCCGACACCGCGGAGCTGTCCTTTGTGGACGTGCGCGTGCCGGCGGCCCACCGGGTCGGCGGGTTCGCCGAGCTGATGACCCACTTCGCCACCGAGCGGATCTCGTTGGCGGTACAGGCGTACGCGACCGCGCAGCGCTGCCTCGACCTGACGCTGGCCTGGGTGCGGGACCGGCAGACGTTCGGCCGGCCGCTCGCCAGCCGGCAGCTCGTGCGGCACCGGCTGGCCGAGATGGCCCGGCAGGTCGACGCCGCGCGGGCCTACGTCCGGCACGTGGCGCTGCGTGTCGCAAGCGGCGAGCGACTCGTTACGGAGGTGGCGATGGCGAAGAACACCGCCGTTCTGGCCTGCGACCACGTCGTCGACCAGGCCGTGCAGCTGCACGGTGGCCTCGGCTACATGCGGGACGCCGAGGTCGAGCGCCACTACCGCGACGCCCGGATCCTGGGCATCGGGGGCGGGACCACGGAGATCATGAACGAGATCATCGCGAAGCAGTTGGGGGTCTGAGGCATGCCGGTGTTGACGAGCAACCTCGACCCGCGGAGCACGGCCTACCGCGAGAACCGCGAGGCCATGCTGGAGCGGCTGACCGAGCTGGAGTCGGCGCTGCGGCAGGCCCGCGGCGGGGGTGGCGAGAAGTACGTGACCCGCCACCACGCCCGCGGCAAGCTGCTCCCGCGCGAGCGGATCGAGCTGCTGATCGACCGCGACGCGCCGTTCCTGGAGCTGTGCCCGGTGGCTGCCTGGGGCACCGACTACCCGGTCGGCGCGAGCGTGGTGACCGGCATCGGCATCGTCGAGGGCCAGCCGTGTGTCGTCGTCGCCAACGACCCGACCGTGCGGGGCGGGGCCGTCAACCCGTACTCGCTGAAGAAGACGCAGCGGGCCCACCAGATCGCCCGCGACAACCGGCTGCCGATGATCAACCTGGTCGAGTCGGGCGGCGCCGACCTGCCGCAGCAGGCGGAGATCTTCATCCCGGGCGGCGCGGCGTTCCGCGACCTGACCCGGCTGTCGGCGCAGAACATCCCGACCGTCGCCGTCGTGTTCGGCAACGCGACGGCCGGCGGGGCGTACGTGCCGGGCATGTCCGACTACACGATCTTCGTGCGCGACCGGGCCAAGGTGTTCCTGGCCGGCCCGCCGCTGGTGAAGATGGCCACCGGCGAGACGGTCGACGACGAGACGCTCGGCGGCGCGGTCATGCACGCCACCCGCTCCGGCCTGGCCGACTTCGTCGCCGAGGACGAGCGGGACGCGCTGCGGCTGGCCCGGTCGTGCGTGAAGAGCTTCGCCCGGTTCGACAACCGCGGCTACGGCACCGAGCCCAAGCTCGACCCCGAGGACCTGCTGGGCATCCCGTCGGCCGACCTGCGAGTGCCGTTCGACCCGCGCGAGATCCTGGCCCGGGTGCTCGACGGCAGCGAGTTCGACGAGTTCAAGCCGGCCTACGGCACCGCGCTGTGCACCGGCTGGGGCGCCGTGCACGGCCACCGGGTCGGCGTGCTGGCCAACGTCCGCGGCGTCCTGTTCTCGCAGGAGGCGCAGAAGGCGGCGCAGTTCATCCAGCTCGCCAACGCGAGCGGCACGCCGCTGATCTTCCTGCAGAACACCACCGGCTACATGGTCGGCAGCGAGTACGAGCAGGGCGGCATCATCAAGCACGGCGCCCTCATGATCAACGCGGTGGCCAACTCGCGGGTCCCCCACCTGACGATCAACATCGGCGCCTCCTACGGCGCCGGCAACTACGGCATGTGCGGGCGGGCCTTCGAGCCCCGGTTCCTGTTCACCTGGCCCAACGCCAAGTCGGCGGTGATGGGGCCGCAGCAGCTGGCCGGCGTGCTGTCGATCGTGGCCCGGCAGGCGGCCGAGGCCAAGGGGCACACCTACGACGAGGAGCAGGACCGCACGATGCGGTTCATGGTCGAGCACAAGGTCGAGCAGGAGTCGGCGGCTTTGTTCCTCTCCGGCCGCCTGTACGACGACGGCGTCATCGACCCGCGCGACACCCGCACGGTCCTCGGCATGTGCCTGGCGCTGGTCCATGCCGACGGTCCGGCTCACTTCGGCGTCTTCCGACACTAGGGGTACAACGTGATTCGCAGGCTGCTGGTCGCCAACCGCGGCGAGATCGCGCGCCGGGTCTTCGCCACCTGCCGGTCCATGGGCATCGAGACGGTCGCGGTGTATTCCGACGCGGATGCCGACTCGCCGCACGTCGGGGAGGCCGACTACGCGGTACACCTGCCGGGGAGTGCGCCGAGCGCCACCTATCTGCGGGGCGACCTGCTGATCGCGGCCGCGCGCAAGTGCGGTGCCGACGCGGTGCACCCGGGGTACGGCTTCCTCTCGGAGAACGCCGACTTCGCGCGGGCCGTCATCGACGCCGGCCTCACCTGGGTCGGCCCCTCCCCGAAGGCCATCGCGATGATGGGCTCGAAGCTGGAGGCCAAGCAGCTGCTCGCCGACGTCGGCGTGCCGATGCTGCCGACCGCGGTCGAGCCGGAGCAGGTCGACGCGTTCCCGGTGCTGGTGAAGGCGTCGGCCGGCGGCGGCGGGCGGGGCATGCGGGTGGTCCGCGACCGCGAGGCGCTGGCCGAGGCGGTGGCCGCCGCACGGCGGGAGGCGGCGTCGGCGTTCGGCGACGGGACGGTCTTCTGCGAGCGGTACATCGAGCGCGCCCGCCACATCGAAGTACAGATCATGGCCGACTCGCACGGCAACGTCGTGCCGCTCGGCGAGCGCGAGTGCTCGATCCAGCGGCGCCACCAGAAGATCGTCGAGGAGACCCCGTCCCCGGCGGTCGACGCGGCGCTGCGCGAGAAGCTCTGCCAGGCCGCCATCTCCGCCGCCCGCGCCGTCTCCTACGTCGGCGCCGGCACCGTCGAGTTCCTGCTCGCGCCGTCCGGCGAGTTCTTCTTCCTGGAGATGAACACCCGCCTGCAGGTCGAGCACCCGGTGACCGAATGCGTGATCGGGGTGGACATCGTCCGGCTCCAGCTGCACGTCGCCGAGGGCGGCACGCTGCCGTTCAACGGGTCGCCGCCGCTGCGCGGCCACGCGATCGAGGTCCGCCTCTACGCGGAGGACCCAGCGTACGCCTGGATGCCCTCGACCGGCACGCTGCACCGCTTCGACCTGCCGGGCGTCACCCACGCGTTCGGCCCGCTGACCACCCCCGGCCTGCGGCTCGACTCGGGCGTCACCGACGGCTCGGTCGTCGGCGTGCACTACGACCCGATGCTGGCCAAGGTCATCGCCTGGGCGCCCACCCGGGCCGAGGCCGCGCGCATGCTCTCCAACGCGCTCGCTCGGGCCCGTATCCACGGCGTCACGACCAACCGCGACCTGCTCGTGCGCGTCCTGCGCCACTCGGCGTTCCTGTCCGGCGGCACCGACACCGGCTTCCTCGACCGGCATCCCGAGGTGTTCGCGCCGCTGCTGTCGTCGGTCGACGCGGTCCGGCTGTCGTGCCTCGCGGCCGCTCTGGCCGGCGCCGCGCGGCGGGGCAAGTCGGCCACGCTGCCGGGCCTGCCCTCCGGCTGGCGCAACGTCCCCAGCGCGCTGCAGACGGTGGTGTACGAGGGGCCGACCGGCACGATCGAGGTCGGCTACCGGCTGGACCGTAGCAACGACCTCGCCGCGTGGGCGGTGCGCCGGATCGACCCGGAGGACATCGGCCTGCCCGGCGCCGCGCTCGATCCGGCCGGCGCGCCCGACCACCCGCCGGCGGCGATCCTCTCCGCCACCGGCGACCGGGTCGTGCTCGACGTGGCCGGGGTGCGCCTCCAGTTCGCGGTGCACGAGGTCGACGGGGTGTCGTTCGTGGACAGTCCCGAGGGGTCCATGACGCTGACGGAGCTTCCGCGGTACCCCCTGCCCGTCACCGAGCAGCCCGAGGGCTCGCTGGTCGCGCCGCTGCCCGGCGCGGTCGGGCGGGTCCTCGTCGTTCCCGGCCAGCGGGTCGCCGCCGGCGAGCTCCTGCTGACCGTGGAGGCGATGAAGCTCGAACACCCTGTTCACGCCCCAACCGACGGTGTCATCAGCGACCTGCGGGTCGCGGCCGGCTCGCAGGTCGAGTCCGGCGCGCTGCTGGCGGTGCTCACCCCCTCATAGTTTTCTTTTGGGAGCCTGCGTTGGACTTCGACTACACCCCTGAGCAGCAAGATCTCCGCGACGCCGTCGCCAAGCTCGGCAAGCGCTACGGGCACGAGTACTTCGTGCGCAAGGCGAAGGCCGGCGAGCACTCCGACGAGCTGTGGGAGGAGGCCGCCCGGCTCGGCTACCTGGGCGTCAGCGTCCCGGAGGAGTTCGGCGGCGGTGGCGGCGGCATCACCGAGCTGGCGATCGTGTGCGAGGAGCTGGCGGCGGCGGGCTCGCCCCTACTGCTGCTCGTCGTCTCCCCCGCGATCGTGGCGACGATCGTGAACCGCCACGGCACTCCCGCGCAGCGCTCCGCGCTGCTGCCGGGGTTCGGTTCGGGCACCTTGAAGGTGTGCTTCGCCATCACCGAGCCCGATGCCGGCTCGAACTTCCACAAGCTCGCCACGGTGGCGCGGGCATCGTCTGGCGGCTATGTCTTGAACGGCCGGAAGGTGTACATTTCGGGCGTCGACGAGTGCTCCCACGTGCTCGTGGTGGCCCGCCTGGAGGACGCGCGCACGGGCAAGCTGAAGCCCGCCCTGTTCCTGGTGCCCACCGACTCGGCCGGGCTCACCGCGTCGAAGCTGGAGATGGAGATCGTCTCCCCGGAGAACCAGTTCCTGCTGTTCCTGGACGACGTGGAGGTACCGGCGTCGGCCCTGATCGGCGAGGACGTGGAGGCCGGCCTGCCGGCGCTGTTCTCCGGCCTGAACCCGGAGCGCATCACGGTCGCCGCGATGGGGTGCGGGGTCGCGCGGTACGCGCTGGAGCGAGCCTCGACGTACACGGCGACGCGCTCGGTGTGGGGCCGCTCGATCGGCAGCCACCAGGGCGTGGCGCACCCGCTGGCCCACGCGCACATCCAGGTGGAGCTGGCCCGATTGATGGTGGCCAAGGCGGCGGCCCTGTACGACGCGGGCCGCGACCTGGAGGCGGGCGTGGCCGCGAACATGGCCAAGTACGCGTCCGCGGACGCGGCGGCCCTGGCGGTCGACACGGCGATCCAGGCACTGGGCGGCAACGGCATGACCACGGAGTATGGCGTGGCGACCCTGCTGGGCTCGGTCCGCGCGGGCCGGATCGCACCGGTGTCGCGCGAGATGATCCTCAACTTCGTCGCCCAGCACCTAATGGGCCAGGAAAAATCCTACTAGTCCCCCCACCACGACGAGGGGCCCCGCGAGGGCCGCCATGGTTCCGGCCGTGGCGGCCCGGGCCGGTATCCATTCGACGAGCGGCCAGATCAGCGCCCACGAGACGACCAGGCTCACGAGTCCGACCGCGAGGCCGGCGACCGACACCACCCACAGCAGCGTGTACCCGAAGCCGCGGCAGGCGAAGTCGTCGGTGTAGCACTCCAGCTCCCCGGGCGCCAGGTACGCGTACGCGAGCACGCCACCGACCACCAGGTAGGCGGCGTACCACCCACTCATCACCTGCCGCGCCCGCCGCAACGCCTCGTCCCCCATGCGGCCCATCCTGCGGCCTGCATTCCGCCGCGTCGCCCCCACACACGGAATCTTCACGGAATGCGCTCGGCCGGCCGGTTGCCGCGACGCATTGACGTGCCTCGTTAGCGTTTCGGGTTTCGCAAGGTCAACGCCGATGGCTGGCCGCCGATGCTTGAATCGGCGGCGTGACCGACAACTGGCTCGCGCAGCTGCCCGCCGACACCGCCCAGCATGCCCGGAGACTGCTGGATACGCTCAGCCAACTGGGATGCCAGGACCCAGACGGCTGGGTCCGCTCAGAGGTCACCGAGAACATCCCGCAAGCAGCCAGATACCGGTTCCTACACACCCTCTGGCCTCGAATGATCGACGCATGGCAGACCGGGATCGACAACATCCCAGCCGCACAACGAGCCCTCCAGGCCGGCGCCGACCACGACGACCTGGCCCGCCTGGCCCGCGTGGTGGCCTACGAGACCGTCTTCGGCCTGCTCTACCACCTCGACGACGACGATCCAGACGAACTCGCCAACGCGCTGCCCGGATGGCGACTCGTCGAGACCGACTCCGATGGCACCCCAACCGGACGTACCGTCGAGGGCCTCTACGAATCCCTACTCAGTCTCGACCCATCCGGCCGCGACGGTAGCGACTTCGACACCTGAACCTACAAGTTGCCGATCCAGCGGTACCAGCTGCCGCCGAGGTGTTTGAACTGTGGCCAATACAACTCGACGGTGTCGAGTTCCGCAGTCGGCCCGCCTGGCAGGTAGGCGAAGCCAGCGCCGTAGAGGCCGCCGTGAGCTTCGTAGAAGACCGCGCCACCGGGCACCCAACCAGCTTCGGTGATGCTGTAGAGGCCCAACCGGCGCGGCACGATGAAACCCTCCCACTCGCTGCCCGGTGGTGGAATCGGATGTCCGGCGACGACGGCGGCGAACGCGCCCCGGCTGGCCGCCCACCGCATCTTGAACGGCGCACCGGTGCAGAGCAGGGCCAAGGTGAGTACGCCGACGACCGGTCCGGCCAGGAACCATCCTCGCCGCCTGCCGGTGGTCCTGGCGACGGAGATGGTCCAGCCGAGCCAGAAACAGCCAACGAGCACGGACGTGCAGCCGAAGGCCCCCAACAGGTACAAGTCGCCGTCCGGGTAGCTCACGGACCAGAGCACGCCACCCGCCACCGCAACGACGACCAGGTGGAACGCCCAGATCCAATGCCAGCCAGGTCCAGCCTTCGGCGCAGCGTCATCGCTTGTCGCGGTGTCCGACATGGCGACATCATGCCGACCCGATCAGGCTCGGATCGAGAGCATGCACTGAATCTTCACACAGGCTCGTCAGCCGCGTGTTACCGCGGTCGAGGTCGACCGGACCGTCAACGCCGCCGGCCACGTCTCCCTGGGCCGGCATGTGGTGCTGGCAGCCGAGATCCTCGCCGGGCGCCGGGTGAGCATCCGCTTCGACCGGCAGACGCTGATGTTCTTCGACCCCGACACGCGCGAACTGTTGCGCACCCGCGCTAACCCGCTGACCCCGGCCGAGATCAGGCGGCTGCGCTCGGCCCGCCCCGCCGGTCCGCCACCACAGCCCCCGACCGGCCCGGTGCACGTTCAGCGCCACGCCTCCAACACCGGCGTCGTCATGGTCGCCGGAAAGAAGGTCGCCCTCGGCCGCGTCCACGCGGGCAAGACCGTCACCATCGACGTGTCCGACACCGAGATGGTCATCCACCGCAGTCTGCGACGCACCACCGAGCAGCCTGCCACTCGGATCAAAGCCCATCGACCCCGCAAGACCGACCATCCCTCGGCCGAGGCGCTGCGAACCGCCCAGTCGCGCCGTGCCAGCACGATGCACGACGTCGCCACGCTGCCCCCGAGGCAAAGTCTGGCTCCGCGCCCCAGGTTGTCGTTGGATGATGACGACCATGGACAGCTTCGAAGGCCGCGCCTGGCTGGACTGGTGGGCGAACTCGTCCACCCTGCTCGACAGCGTCGAGGTGGCAGTCGTCATCACCACCAGCGGTGCCGAATGGGACGCTCATGGGTTCCTGACCAGCAACAAGGACGAGGACCGCGAGGGCTTCGCCTTCTTCTGCGACCTCGATCCCGTCTTCATGCTGCGATTCGAAGACGAGAGCACCGTCGCCGTGACCGTGCACCCCACCGACGAGCATCGCCGGTTCACCCTGACCGAGTAGACCGAGCCGGATCAACGCCCGATCGATCTTTAGAAGCGCCACGCCCGAGCACGTCTACGATGAAGCGTCCAAAACGTCCCTAGTCCACCTGTCCAACATCAGGTGAGACGGAAACGTCAAGCATGAGGTGGGACTAGACAGGAACCAGCCGCTGTCGTACTCCGCTTGATCCGTGACACGGTGAATCCAGTTGACGGTTACACGGGTCTCTAGCATGTTGGACACGGACTGTCACGCCGACCGTCCACGACGCTGGCGCGCCAGGGCATCCACTTCTTCCGATGAGAGGATGTCCGGGCAGGGAACCGGTGCCGTCATGGCCGTGAGCGGCGATCTTCCTTCGCTGGGCTGTCGGCCAGTCTCTGGAGCTGCTTACTGCGGCCAGAGGAGAGATCGAACGGTACGTGTGCTGGCTCCCAGAGGTCCGCTGGCCGTCAGCCGTTGAACCAGGTCCAGGCGGTGGTCCAATCGCGAGCGGCGCGCAAGGCTGCCCGCTGACGGCTGCCGACGAAGACGTGTGTGCCTGGGCTGAACAGGACGGTGGTGAGAGCGACGAGCCCGGGCGCGACGTAGAGACGCGTCGGATCGGCAGGCACCGTCAGCGGCTGCAGCGGCACGGGGACAAAGTGGCGGGTGAAGCGTTCGAGCTGCTGGTTGTCGAGGAGAGCGTGGCCATAGACCGGCGAGGTGTACGCCGCTTCTGCCAGCGAGAACAGCAGCAGATAGGTGCCGAGGGATTCACGTTCGACGACGACCAGGTCATCGCCGGCGCCGTGGTAGTAGACGGTTGGGTCGGGGTCGTCGCGGCCGATGAGGATCTTATAGACGCCCTGGCCCTCCACGCCGATGATGATCCGGTCGTCGTCCCCGGCGCCGATCTGCAGTCTGTCCGGCGGGTAGATGACGTGCTGCTGGCCGAGGATGTCGGCGTGCCCCGCAGCAAGGTCATAGAAGGCCTGCAGCGCTGGCGGGATCGGTACTGCCGGTGCGGGGAAAGGTGTGGCGGCGGGTAGGTCGGCGTACCAGCCGGTCAGGAAGTCCCGAAGAGCGGCGCCCGGGTCGTTGGGCAGGTGGGCGAGCCAGTCGACGCCCGGTACAGGCGCGTCCGTCACCGGCCGCACCCGGTCGAGGAGTTCGAGCGGCAACTTCGTCTCCCACTCCAGCTCGCACCGAAGCCCGACGCTTCTGGGCGCGGAAAAGCCTGCCGACACTTCGCCCAAGTCCAAGCAGCCCTCCGGGAGGCGTACCAGTGCGTAGAAGGACGGGTGGGTCCAGCCAGGCGGGCTCAGCCAATCGAGCACTCCGTCCGGGAACGGCTCGTGCAGCATCATGGCTCGCTCGCCGTCGACGGCGTTCCCTGACGGCCGGTCACCGGCATCAACGATGATCACGACCGTGCCGTCGGCGCCCTTCGCGAACGTCACCGCATCGCCACGCACAACCTCACGCTCCGGACCCAGCCGGGCAAGAGCCTCATCTTCCGAAACGATTGCCCACTCGCCACCCACTGCCCACCCCTCTTGACCGGCCAAGGTATTACGACGAGTCCTCAACGGAGCTGAGCGCCGCGATGCCACATCCGGATCCGCGGCTGACCGCGCGTCTCGACCGGCATCGAGGATCGCCACCCCGGCGATGGGACGGCACGCCGGTTACGCACTGTGACAGCAGAACCGGAGAAATCCGGCCGACTGTCACCCGTCAATTGCTCGCACGTGACCGCGGAGATGCGTCGGCGGCTGGTCGACGGGCTCACGGATGTAGCGGGCCGCGCTCGATGAGCGTCGGGCGATGCATCCTGGCTCGGCGGTGGCGGTGCTGGACCGGCTGCTGAGGGAAAGGTTGTGACGGTGGGTCCACGCACCGGGCGAGATCGTCCTCCGGTTGCGCCGGATGCTCCCAGGACGATTCAGGGCCGGGCTCCCATGATTGAGAGACCGGCCCTGAACGCTGGTCGGGGTAGCCGGATTTGAACCGACGACCTCTTCGTCCCGAACGAAGCGCGCTACCAAGCTGCGCTATACCCCGAGCGTGCCGAGTAATCGTAGCCCACCGCCGCCGAGCCTCCAACTCGGTATCCCCCGCCCGGCGTGAGCTGCCGTTACAGGGACTTCAGGAAGTTTCGCAGGTGGGTCTCGTAGGCCGACGGGTCGAGGTTCCAGCCGCGGCAGTGGCCGGCCTCGCGCGTCTCCACCAGGGTTACGTGGGAGGAGGACTGGGCGAACTCGATCGTCGGCCACGGGGCCACCGTGCGGTCGTCGTGGTCCACCCAGACCAGGGTCGGCACGTCCAGGCGGCCGGCCACCGGGCGGTAGTCCAGGTCCCCCGCGCGGACGCCCAGGCGGTGCTGGATGAGCTTCAGCGCCGTCCAGGTCCACGGAGGTGGCACGTTCAGCTGGCGGGCGTTCATCTGCAGCGTGGCCACCCAGTCGACCACCGGGCAGTCCAGGACGACGCCGCGGAGGAAGCCCTCGTGGTCCCAGTTGCGCAGCAGATTGAGGATCGCGGCGCCGCCCATCGACCAGCCCATCAGGATGATCTGGCGCGCGCCTGACGAGCGGGCGAAGGAGATGGCCGACTGGACGTCGTGCCACTCGGTGTGGCCCAGGTGGAAGCGGTGGTCCGACGACGGTGGGGCCTCGGGGTCGTTGCGGTACGTGACCACGAGGGTCCGGTGGCCGCTCTCCGCCAGCGTGGGCAGGGCGCGCAGGGCCTCGGCGCGCGGGGCGCCCCGGCCGTGGACCGCCACGATCCAGGTGTCGTCCGCCGCGGCGGTCGTCGGCGGCACCAGCCACGCCGGGAGGTCGCCCAGCTCGCCCGGGACGGTGACCTCCTCGAACGGCAGGCCGCGGGCCGACAGCGGGTCGCCCTCGAAAACATAGCCGGAGGTGTACCCGCGGACGCCGGGCACGAGCGTGCCCCGGGTGACTTCCGTCACCTCCCGGGTGACCGTCGTCCGGTCGAGGGACACGACCGGGCCCAGGCGGGCATGGCCGGCCGCCCAGACGAACGACAGCGGGATCGAGCGGGCCGTGTCGGGAGTGCGGGTCAGGGTCACCTGGCCGCGGAGGTACGAGCGCACGCGCACCGGGTAGACCCGGGCGCCGCCCACGTTGAGCACCTGGCCGGCCAGGAACCAGCCCGCGCCGGCCGTGCCGGTGGGCAGCAGCACCGCCAGGCCGGCGGCGCCCGCGAGGCCCGCGTAGGCGGCGCGCCTGGGCCACTTGCGGATCGTGGGCGCCGAGGCCGGCGGTGTGGTGGTCATCGCGGGATGAGGGTCAGGATCGACGCCTCCGGCGGGCAGGCGAAGCGGATCGGCGCGGTCGGGTGGGTGCCCAGGCCGGCCGACACGTGCAGGTACGCCGAGGAGTAGGGCCAGCGGTGCAGGCCCTTGGCCATCCGGCGGTCGAGGCCGCAGTTGGTCACCAGCGCGCCGTAGAACGGCACCGCCACCTGGCCGCCGTGGGTGTGGCCGGCCAGCAGCAGGTCGAAGCCGTCGTCGGCCATGCGGTCGAGGATGCGCGGCTCGGGTGAGTGGGTCAGGCCGATGCGCACGTCCACGTCCGGGGAGGCCGGGCCGGCGACCGTGTCGTAGTCGTCGCGGTCCACGTGCGGGTCGTCGACGCCGACCAGCTCGATCGTGCGCCCGCCCGCCTTGATCGTGGTGCGGGCGTTGTTGAGGTCGGCCCAGCCGGAGCCGGTGAGCACGTCGCGCAGCTCCTCGGTCGGCAGGACGGCGCCCTGCACGTACGGCCTGTCCTTGTCGAAGTAGCCGAACGGGTTCTTGAGCACGGGGCCGCGGTAGTCGTTCGACCCGAACACGAAGGCGCCGGGGCGGTCCAGCAGCGGGGTCAGCGCCCGGACCACGGCCGGGACCGCGTGGACGTCGGCCATGTTGTCGCCGGTCACCACCACCAGGTCGGGGTCGGTGCCGGCCAGCTCGGCGATCCAGCGCTGCTTGCGGTGCTGCCCCGGGGTGAGGTGGAAGTCGCTGAGGTGCAGAATGCGCAGCGGCTCGGCGTCGGGTGCCAGGACCGGCACGTCGAAGCGGCGGAGGGTGAACATGTTGCGCTCGACGAGCGAGGCGTAGGCAAGGGCGGCGGCGCCGGCGGCAACGGTGCCGGCGGCGAGGCGCAGTACGGTCTTCGAGCGCATTGACTCAGCCTACCGGGCCCTTTGCAAGCCAATATGGACAAGATCCGACGGATAGACTTCGTTCATGTTGAAGGAACGCCTGGAGTCCGACCTCCGCGACGCCATGAAGGCGCGCGACGAGCTCGTGACGTCGACCCTGCGGATGGCGATCGCCGCGGTGCGCAATGCGGAGGTCGCCGGGAAGTCCGCCCGTGAGTTGTCCGACGACGAGATCCTCGGCGTGCTCACCAAGGAGGCCAAGAAGCGCCGTGAGGCGGCGGAGGCATTCGCCGACGCCGGCCGCGAGGCACAGGCCGCGAAGGAGCGCGCCGAGGAGGAGGTCATCGCCGGCTACCTGCCCAAGCAGCTGTCGGACGAGGAGCTCGCCGCGATCGTGCGCGACGCCCTGGCGGCCGCCGGGCTCAGCGGCATGTCGAGCATGGGACCGGCCATGAAGGCGGCCCAGACGGCCGTCGCGGGCCGCGCCGAGGGCGGCCGGGTGGCGGCCGTCGTGAAGGCCCAGCTCGCTGCCTGAACCAAACAAGCCGGCCTCCTGACACACAAAACAGACGGCGGGCGACCTCCCGAAGGAGGCGCCCGCCGTTCTTTGTCGAGAACCGCTCAGCAGACCCAGGGCAGCGAACAGTCGTCGGCGCGGCGGCCGTTGCCGTTGTTGCCGTTGCCGACGTACGGCGGCGCGCCCGCCCCCGGGCCCTTGCTGATGACCAGCGAGACGGGGCCACCGCGGACCGTCGCACCACCGGGCTCGGTGCGCGCGACCGTGCCGGCCGGGCAGTCCGACGCCACCTGCTGCGACGAGACCGTCACGTTGAACCCGGCGTTGCGGATCTTGTTGCGGGCCTGGTCGACGGAGAGGCACTTCACCGACGGGATGTCGACGAGCTTGCCCTGCGCCTTGTCCTTGGTCGGCGCGACGAAGCCCACCACCGGCTTGCCGTTGAGACCGTCGCGGAGCGTGGCCAGCGCGGCGTAGTTGATCGGCGGGTGCTTCATGTCCTTGTTGGTCTCGGGCCAGTCGGGGTCGGTGAGGAAGCCCGACACCGCCAGTTGCTTGGTCATGACGACGAAGGTCGCGCTCTTCTCCGAGTCGGTCGTGCCGGTCTTGCCGGCGATCGGCCGCTTCACGAAGTTGCGGGCGTAACCGGCCGTCGCGCCGGCGCACTTGCCGGTGGCGGACTGGTCACCCATCGGGCAGCGGGCCATGTCGACGGCGGCGCGGGCCACCTCGGGGTTCACGACCTGCTTGCACTTGGGCTCGACCCCGGGGACCTTGTTGCCCTTGTTGTCCTTGAGCTCCAGGATCGGGGTCGGGTCGCAGTAGACGCCGTCGGCGGCGAGCGTGGCGTAGGCGTTGGCCAGCTGCAGCGGCGTGGTCGCGCTGACGCCCAGGGTGAAGGCGCCCCAGCCCTTGGCGCTGGCCGCGTTGTCCTTGTCGACCTGCGTGTTGAACTGGATGCCGAGCCGCTTGGCCACGTCGACCACCTTGTCGGCGCCGACCTGCTGCTCCAGCGGCACGAAGAACGTGTTGATCGAGCTGCCGAAGGCGGTCCACATGTTGTAGGGACCGGACTGGCCGCCGGCGTTCTTCGGGCAGTACCACGGGCCGTTGCAGGCCGCCGGGCTCTTCGGATCGATCCTGAAGGTCGACTGGAACTGCTTCTCGGTGTTGATCGTGGTGGCGAGCGGCAGGCCCGCCTCGAGCGCCGCGACGGCGGTGAACATCTTGAACGTCGACCCGGCCTGATAGCCCGGGATGTCGGCGTCACCCGTCACGATCGGGACCGTCGTGTTGGGCCAGTTGCCCTTCTGGCCCTTCTTACCCGGGTTGGTGTTGTTGCCGTTGGCCGTCTGATCGTTGCTGAACTTGCGGTTCGTGGCGATCGCCTGGACGCGGCCGGTGCCGGGCTCGACCGCGGCGAGCATCAGCGCCTGCGACTGGCCCATCTTGACCTGTTGGTCCTTGGAGACGTTGGGCTGCTGCTGCGCGTACTTGAACGCGGCCGTCTGGGTCTGGATGTCCAGCGACGACACCACGGTGTAGCCGCCGGCCCGCAGCCGGTTGGCCCGCTGGTACGTGTCCTCGCCGAACAGCGGCTGGTCGAGCCACCAGCGGCGCAGGTAGTCGCAGAAGAAGCCGGCGCCGAGCACCTCAGCGCGCTGCACGTATTCACAGCCCTCGGGGGTGCGCTTGCCGACGATGTTGAGCTTCGTCGCGGCGGCCTCGTCGGCCTGCTGCTTGTTGATGTACCCCAGCGCGACCATCTGGTTGAGCACGTACTTCTGCCGGGCGAGCGCCACCGGCAGACCGTCGGCCGTCGCCGGGTCGCTCGTGCCGGGCGCCTTGACGAGGCCGGCGATGAGGGCCGCCTCGGGCAGCGTCAGGTCCTTCGGGTCCTTCTCGAAGTAGACGTGCGAGGCGGCGAAGATGCCGTACGACCCGTGACCGTAGGCCGCGATGTTGAGGTACCGCTCGAGGATCTCGTCCTTGCTGAGCTTCTTCTCGAGGTCGATCGCATACTTCATCTCGCGCAGCTTGCGCGTCGGGGTCTTGTCGGTGGCGTCCACGACCTCCTGCGGCGTCTTGGCCGAGTAGGAGATCGCCTGCCGCACATACTGCATCGTGAGCGTCGAGGCGCCCTGCTCGGTCTGGCCGCCGGCGTTCTGGTTGGCCACGAACGCGCGGGCGACACCCTTCACGTCAACACCGCGGTGCTGGTAGAAGCGGTTGTCCTCGGCCGCGACGATCGCCTTGCGCATGACCTCGGCAACGTCGGCGAGCTTCACGTCGCGCCGATTCTCGTCGTACATCATCGCCAGCAGCGTCTTGCCGTCGGATGCGTAAACGTAAGAGATCTGTGGCGAAGGCAGTACATCAATGTCGGTCGGAAGGTTGTCGAACGTGTCGGCGCCGGCCTTCGCGGCCAGGCCCGACATCGCGACCGCAGGGAACGCGGCCGCAGCGACCACCAAGCCTGCCAAGAGCCCACACAGCAGCAGAGAAGCCGCGTTGGGCAGCAGGCCGTGCTCGCGTTTGCGCATCCAGGTCACCGCCTCAGACTACGGGACGACGTCATTGAGGCCGCGTCCTGATGCGACGGCCCTCGTTGTCTAAGACGCGTGACACTGCGCGTGAGGTTGACCCGTAGCCGAGTCTGATGCACGGATCACCGGTGTGCCGGCATTTTGGGCAAATCACACCCGGTCGTGACGCCGCGGTAGCACGCTCCGGCCCTTTGGGGGATCGCAAAAGGCCGGTTAACCTGGTGCAACAACGTTGCGTAACTGGACGACTACAGAGCATGATGTTCCGGAAAGCTCCTCTCGGGGTTCCCGTGGCCGGGGACCCTGCCGTCGCGCCGCACGAATCGGCGAACTGCACCCGAATGCCATGGGGGGACGTGGTTTGGGCGCTTTTCGCCGGGGCAACAGCGGCGGATGGACCCGGGGGGAGTCCAAGGGGGGAAGAGGAAATATGAGCATGGTCGTCGACTGGCCCAGCATCGCCGCGTGTCGCAATGGCGACCCGGACGCGTTGTTCGTCCAGGGCGCCGAGCAAAACGTGGCGAAGCGGATCTGCCGCAGCTGCCCTGTGCGGTACGAGTGCCTGGCGGACGCCCTGGACAACCGGATCGAGTTCGGGGTCTGGGGCGGCATGACCGAGCGCGAACGCCGTGCGCTGCTGCGTCGCCACCCGCAGGTGCCCAGCTGGCGCAAAATGTTCGAAGCGGCCATGGACCGCAATTCGAAGGATGCCACCAAGGAGCTGGTCCCGACCGGCTGAGGCACCGGTCCGCGGGAGCGACAAAAGTGCGGCGCGAGC
This sequence comes from Dactylosporangium sp. AC04546, assembly GCF_022095675.1. Taxonomy (GTDB): domain Bacteria; phylum Actinomycetota; class Actinomycetes; order Mycobacteriales; family Micromonosporaceae; genus Dactylosporangium. The sequence goes on from NZ_JAHYSG010000022.1 coordinate 53,127, forward strand.
GCCGCATGGGGGGTGTGGGGTGGGAACCCCCCACAAAACCGTCGGCGTCAGCCGGCGGAGCTAGAAACAGTGTGGGGTGGGAACCCCCCACAAAACCGTCGGCGTCAGCCGGCGGAGCTAGAAACAGCGTGGGGTGGGAACCCCGCACAAAACCGTCGGCGTCAGCCGGCGGAGCTAGAAACAGCGAAGGTCACACCTATAGAGCGCAGCCCGTCGAGGTCGTGTACGTCGGCGGGCTGTGCGGGGACCCGGGCGACCGCCACGCCCGGATGTTCCCGGAAGAACCGGGCCGAGACCTCGGCCTGACGGTCGTGCTGATCCGCCAGCTCAGCGTGCACCCGCAGGACGTCGGCCGTGGAGGAATGGGTGCCCAGCTCGTCGAGCCGGGCCAGTGCCGCGCGTGCATCTCCGGACGAAAGCCGAGGTGCCGCCACCGGGACGACCCGGTTGAGCACCAGACCGGCCAGGGGCATGCGGTCGGCGGCGAGCCGGCCCGCGAAGTAGACCGCTTCGCGCACCGCGTCCGGCTCGGGGGCCGCCACCACGAGGAACGCGGTCTCGGGGGCCTGCAGCACGCGGTACGTCTGCTCGGCCCGCTCCCGGAAACCACCGAACATCGAGTCGAGCGCACCGACGAACCCGGACAGGTCACTCAGCAGCTGCGCGCCGAGAATCTTCGTGACGGTGCGGCTGAACAGCCCGAACGAGGCGGAGACCAGGTTGAACACGCTGCGCCCGCCGGCCCGCGCCGGGGCGAGCAGCAGCCGCAGCATCTTGCCGTCGAGGAACCGCGACAGCCGGGCCGGCGCATCGAGGAAGTCCAGAGCGGAGCGCGACGGCGGCGTGTCGACCACGATGAGGTCCCACTCGTCGCGGGCCCGCAGCTGGCCGAGCTTCTCCATCGCCATGTACTCCTGCGTGCCGGAGAACGTCGAGCTCATGGCCTGGTAGAAGGGGTTGGCGAAGATCTCCTCGGCCTTCTTCGGGTCGGTGTGCGCGAGCACGACCTCGTCGAAGGTCCGCTTCATGTCGAGCATCATGGCCTGGAGCTCGGCCGAGTCCGGCTGGAGGCCCTTGACCTGCCGCGGAGTGTTGTCGAGCTCGGTGAGGCCGAGCGCCTGGGCGAGTCGTCGGGCCGGGTCGATGGTCAGCACGACCGTGCGCCGACCGTGCTCCTCGGCCGCCCGCAGCGCGAGCGCGGCCGCGGTTGTCGTCTTTCCGACACCGCCGGAGCCGCAGCACACCACGATCCGGATCGCGGGGTCGGCAAGGATCGCGTCGACCTCCAGGCCCGGCGGCTCAGCGTTCACTCGCACCTAGCGAGCGTATCCGCTCGGCCCCCGCCTCAGCTCGACGTGAGCAGCAGATCACCGAGTGACTCCAGCGCGGCGGCGGTGACGCCCTCCGGCACGATCGGCAGCTCGACCACCGGCCGGCCGAGACCTTGCAGGTCGGCGCGCAGCGAGGCCTCCGCGGCGACCCGGGTCTGGTAGGCCTTCGCCTCGCCGATCAGGCCCGCCAGCGTCTCCTTGTCCGGCGACAGCCCGGCGGCGGTGAGGCCCTTGCGCAGGTCGGCCTGGGTGAGCTTCACGCCGGCCAGCATGGGTGGACGGGTGGCGTTGACGATGACGGTACCGATGGGAATCCCGAGCCGGGTGAGCTCCTCGATCGCGTCGGCGGTCTCCTGGACCGGCATCTCCTCCAGGAGCGTGACCACGTGGACCGCGGTCATCGGCGAGCGCAGGATCGCCGCCACGCCCTCGCTCTGGGTCTTGATCGGGCCCATCTTGGCCAGCCGGGCGGTCTCGGCCGTCACGTTGAGGAAGCGGCCGATGCGGCCCGTCGGCGGCGCGTCGAGCACGACGGCGTCGTAGACCCGCCGGCCGTCGACGGTGCGGGTCACCGCCTCCTTGATCTTGCCGGTGAGCAGCACGTCACGCAGGCCGGGCGCGATCGTGGTGGCGAAGTCGACGGCGCCGACCTTGCGCAGGGCCCGTCCGGCAACGCCCAGCCGGTAGAACATCTCGAGGTACTCGAGGAGCGCCTCCTCGACGTCGACGGCCAGCGCCCGCAGCTCCCCGCCGCCCGGGGCGGTCGCGATGCGCGTCTCCCGGTAGGGCAACGGGTCGCGCTCGAACAGCTGGGCGATGCCCTGGCGGGCCTCGACCTCGATGAGCAGGGTGCGTCTGCCGTCGCGCGCCAGCGCCAGGGCCAGGGCGCCGGCGACCGTCGTCTTGCCGGTGCCGCCCTTGCCGGTGACCACATGCAGACGGGCAGGCCAGCCGTAGCTGTCCCGCCCGTCCGAAGACTCGCGTGCCGTCACGCCTTCGACGCTACCTGGTCCCCGCCGGGGATCATGTAAGGCCAAGAGCCGAAGGTCACGGCCCAAGACATCAGGCCGCAGTGATCTCGCACACGAACCAGCCGTTGTCGTTCGTGGCGAGGAACTTGCACTTCGTCTCCGCGACCTTCTCGTCACTCGTGGCGACCTTCACCGGCACGGTGAGCGTGGCGGTGCTGCCCTCCTGCTTGTCGACGGTCGGCGTCGGCCAGGTGTACTCGGGGCTGCTGAGGCTCGCGTCGTACTTACGGATGTCGTCGACCCGCTGGGCCAGCTTCTCCTTGTTACGCGCCGACGCGCACACGTACTTGAGCGCCTCGTCCGTGTTCTTGTCCTTGTAGACGGCCTTGAGGAAGCCGTTGACCGCCTCGACCGCGCTGGTCTGGCCCTTGCCCGCGTTGCCCTTGACCACGAAGTAGGCCGCGGCGCCACCACCGCCACAGAGCACCAGGACCACAGCCAGGACGATCAGGGTGATCGTCAGGCCGCGGTTCTTCTTCGGCGGGGGCATCGGCTGGTACCCCGGGAAGCCCGACGTCGGCGCCGGCGGCCCGGAGAACGGGGGCGCCATGCCGCCCTGCATCGGCCCGGTGGGGAACTGGCCGGTCGGCGGCGGCGGGAACTGGCTGGTCGGCGGCCCGAAGTGGCCGGTCGGCGGCGGACCACCGGGGAACTGGCCGGTCGGCGGCGCGTACTGCTGCGAGGGGTCCTGGTACGGCTGCTGGGGCGGCGGGTAGTACGGCTGACCGGAGGTCGGCGGCGCGGACGTGGGCGGTGCCGCGTAGGGGTCCTGCACCGGTGGAGGCGGCGGCCAGCCCTGCCCCGGCGGGGCCTGTGGCGGCTGGCCAGGCATGGCGTAAGGGTCGCCCGGCTGCCCTGGGTACTCCGGTTGACCCGGGTACTGCGGCGGTTGCGTCATCTCTCCCACCTCTGTGCGACACCTCTATGCCCCGCCAATGTGCGGCGGCGGCCATCACAGTAGCGGCCCGAGGCACATCGCGGGGTACACCGATATCAGGCTGTGCCCACCGATACTGTCGCCACATGCAGAAATGGGAGTACCTGACCGCGCCGCTGCTGGTCCACAACACCAAGATGATCCTGGACAACTTCGGCGAGGAGGGCTGGGAGCTGGTCGCCATCGTCCCCGGTCCCAACCCCGAGAACCTCGTCGCCTACTTCAAGCGGCCGAAGGCGGCCTGACATGGCCGACGTCTACGCCCGCCTCGCCGAGCTCGGGCTGCAGATCCCGCCGGTCGTGCCGCCGGTCGCCGCCTACGTGCCGGCCGTGCAGACCGGTAACCACGTGTACGTCTCCGGCCAGGTCCCGCTGGCCGACGGCAAGCTGCTCGCCGAGGGCCTGGTGGGCGCGGACGTCACCGCCGAGCAGGCCAAGGAGGCGGCCCGCCAGTGCGGTATCAACGCGCTCGCGGCCGTCGAGGGGCTCGTCGGGCTCGCTCGCGTCGTCCGAGTTGTGAAGATTGTCGGGTTCGTCGCCTCGGCGCCCGGCTTCACCGGCCAGCCCGGCGTGATCAACGGCGCCAGCGAGCTGTTCGGCGAGGTGTTCGGTGACGCCGGCAAGCACGCCCGCAGCGCCGTCGGGGTCGCCGCGCTCCCACTCAATGCGCCGGTCGAGGTCGAAGCCATTTTCGAGATCGCCTGAGCGCCGTCGTCCGACCGGCTGTGCGGAGCCCGTCCCATGGCCGGTCGGGTGACGTGTCGGGGGAACCAGCCCGCCGTACGATCGCATCGTGGTAAGCCACGTCACCGCCCCCACCGCCCAGGTGCTCGACGCGTTGCCCGGCTGGGTGACGCTCGTCCGCGCGCCCAACCCGGGTCCGATGACGCTCGACGGCACCAACACCTGGCTGCTCCGCGCACCGGGGAAAAGCTGCCTCGTGGTCGACCCGGGCCCGCTCGACGAGGGCCACCTGCGGGCCGTCGCCGAGCACGCCCCGGTCGCCGGCATCCTGCTCACCCACGGCCACATCGACCACACGGAGGGTGTCGAGCGGCTCGCTGCGCTGACCGGTGCGCCGATCCACCTGCCGCCCGTGCGCGAGGACTTCGAGATCGACGGCCTCACGGTCCGGTCGCTGGCCACGCCGGGGCACACCAAGGACTCGGTCTGCTTCGTGGCGAGCTACGGCGACCAGGAGCTCGTCCTCACCGGCGACACGATCCTCGGCCGGGGCACCACCGTCGTGGCCTGGCCCGACGGCGACCTCGGCGACTACCTGAGCAGCCTGGGCACGCTGTCGGGGCTCGACGGCCGCCCGGCGCTGCCGGGGCACGGGCCGGCCCTGACCGACACCGCGGTGGCCGCCCGCTACTACCACCAGCACCGCAAGGCGCGGCTCGACCAGGTCCGCGCCGCCGTCGCCGCCGGGGCCACCGACGCGCCGGAGGTGGTCGCCAGGGTCTACGCCGACGTCGACCGGGTCCTGTGGCCCGCGGCCGAGGCGTCCGTCCGTGCCCAATTGGACTTCCTGAGGCGGGAATCACATCCCACCCCGAGTGAGTTGGGGTAGGACGTGGGCGGTCCGGAGCGAAGCGGAGGGGCCGGCCACCAGAGGCTCAGTCCGGCGAAGTCACGACGGCGCCGGAGCGAAGCGGAGGTGGCGGCGTGACCTGTTCGGTGTGCGGGACCGTGGCCGTTCCCGGCGCGCGGTTCTGCCACCATTGCGGCTCCGCGCTGCCGGCCGCGGCTACCCTGCCGGCGGCCGAGCGGCGGATCGTCACCGTGCTCTTCGGCGACCTCTCCGACTTCACCGCCTGGTCGGAGGACCTCGACCCGGAGCGGGTCGGCGCCGTCACCGACCGGGTGCTCGCCGCCCTCGCCGGCGCGGTCAAGACCTTCGGCGGGCACGTCGACAAGCTCACCGGCGACGGCATCATGGCCGTCTTCGGCGCGCCCGTCGCCCACGAGGACGACGCCGAGCGCGCGGTGCGGGCCGCCCTGTCGATGCAGCGGGCCGTGCGCCGGGTGCTCGACGACGAGCGTGGCGGCGGCGCCCCGCTCGGCCTGCGCATCGGGCTCAACACCGGCACGGTCGTCGCCGGCGTGCAGGCCGGCATCGAGTACACGGTCATCGGCGACACGGTGAACACCGCGGCCCGGCTGGCCGACGCGGCCGCCATCGGCGCCGTCTACGCGGGCGACCGAACCGCCTCGTCCACCCGCCGGCTCGCCTCCTGGCGGGCGCTGCGGCCGCTGCGGCTCAAGGGCAAGCGGGAGCCGGTCGAGGCGTTCGAATTGCTCGGCCTGCTCGACGCCCCCGGCACCCGGTCCGGCCTGGGCGACGAGGCGCCGTTCGTCGGGCGCGACGCCGAGCTGGCCCGGGTCTCCGGCCGGCTGGCCGAGATCGCCGACCGGCAGGAGTCCCGCGTGCTGGTCTTCACCGGCGAGGCCGGGCTCGGCAAGACCCGGCTGGCCGGCGAGATCGAGCGGTTCGCCGCCGGGTACCTCGGCGCCGCCGGCTACACCCCGAGCGCCGGCTTCGCCCCCGGTGGCGGCGCGCGCGTGCTGTCGGTGCACTGCGCCGCGTTCGGCGAGCGGCGCCGCCTCGCCCCGCTGGCCGACCTGGTCCGCGGCGCGATCGGCCTGCCGCCCGACGCCGCCCTCACCCGCGAGGCGGTCGAGGAGCGCCTGCGCCGGCTGGCCCAGCGGCTCGCCCGGGCCGCCCGCGGCCGGCCCGAGCCGCCCCGGTTCGCCAGCGACCTGCTGCTCAGCCTGATCGGCTACACCGACGCGGTCGGCGACACCGGCTCGGTCGCGCCCGGCGGCAAGCCCGACGAGCTCGACCTGAAGGCCATCCCCAATGCGGTGGCCGAGCTGCTGTCCGGCCTCGCCGCCGAGACGCCGCTGGTGGTCATCGTCGACGACCTGCACGACGCGACCCCGGAGACCCTCGACGCGCTCGGCTCGACCATCGAGGAGCTCACCGGCCCGGTGCTCATCGTGCTGCTCGGCCGCCCCGAGCTGGTCCGCTCGGCCGGCGTGCTGACCCACATCGCCGACGCCGAGGTGGTGCCTCTCCCGCCGCTACGCGGCGCCGACGCGGCCCGGCTGCTCACCGCCTACCTCGGCGGCGGGCGCCTCGCCGCGCCCGACGAGGACCGGCTGCTGGCCACCGCCCAGGGCAACCCGTTCTACCTGGCCGAGCTGGTCACCCTGCTCCAGGAGCGGGGCGCGCTGACCACGGTCGCCGGCACCGACCCGGCCGGCTGGCGGCTCACCCCCGGCTCGCTCGGCGGCCGGCTGCTCTCCCGCGACCTGGCCGCCGTCCTGGCGGCGCGCATCGACGCGCTGCCGGTCGACACCCGGGCGGTGCTGCGCGACGCGGCCGTCATCGGCGACACGGTGCCGGCCCGCGCGCTGGAGGCGCTGCGGTTCAACCCGCCCGGCCAGCCGGCCCGGCCCGCGGTCGTCGCCGCGGTCGAGCTGGAGCGGGCCGTCGAGGAGCTGCTCCAGCGCCGCATGCTGCGCCGCGGCCGGGGCGGGTTCGCGTTCGCCACCCCGCTGCTGCGCGAGGCCGCCTACGCCGGGATCGGCAAGGCCGACCTCGCCGAGCGGCATGCGGCACTGTCGCGCTGGGCGGCCGCCGCCGTCTCGGCGTACCTCACCTCCGGCGGCACCGGCAACGTGCAGGGCCTCAACATGACCATCGGCGCCGCCGACGCGTTCATCGCCGAGCACGCGGAGAGCGCGGGCCGGCTCGCCGACGTGGTCGGGCTGCGGCCCGACTCGCTGGCCCGCTCGGCCGCCCCACTCGGCGTGCAGGCGCTCGGCCGGGCCGCCCGGGCCGCGCTGGCCACCGGGGAGCCGGCCCAGGCCGCGCAGGCCGCCGACCGCGCCGCGGCGCTGGGTGGCGGCGCGCTGCCGGCCGGCGACCGGCTCGTGCACGCGCGCGCGTTGCTCCAGCTCGGCCGTACCGCTGAAGCCCTCGCCCACGCGGAGAAGGTGTCCGCCAACGCGGGCGACGACGCCGTGGTCCGGGTCGGCGCGCTCCTCGTCGCCGGCCGGGCCTACCGGGCGACCGGCGACCACCGGCGCAGCTACCAGACCCTGACCGAGGCCCTCGACGCGGCGACCGCGGCCGGGCTGACCTACGAGCGCGGCGACGCGATGCGCCGGCTCGGCATGGCCGACTTCCTGGAGGGGCGGCTCGCCGAAGCCGGCAGCCGGTTCGCCGAGTCGTTCCAGATCGCGGTCATGGCCGGCGACCGGCGGGCCCAGGCCTGGTCGCTGCAGCATCTCGCCTGGGTCACCACGACCCGCGGCGACTTCGCCGGCGCCGACGCCGCCCTCGGCCGGGCCGCGCGCCGCTTCGCCGAGCTCGGCGACCCGGTCGGGCGGGCCTGGCTGCGCGGCACCACGGCGTTCGTGCGGCTGCTCGCCGGCCGGCTCGGCGAGGCGCGGCGGCTGGCAAAGGCGTTCCTGCCGTTCGGCGAGCGGGTCGGCGACGCGTGGGCGGTCGGCACGCTGCGCGCGGTCGAGGCGTTCGCCGCCGCGGAGAGCGGCGACCTGGCCGAGGCCGACCGCGAGGCCCGCCGGGCGTACCGCGAGTTCGCCGCCGCCGGCGACGACTGGGGCCGCGGCCTCGCACTCGTCGTGCGCGGCGTGGTCGCGCGCGGCCTCGACGAGCCGGCACACGCCTACGACCTGCTCTCCGACGCCACCGAGTACGGCGAGAAGACCGGCCACCCGCTGCTGCTCGGCATGTCCCGCACGCTGCGCGGGTTCGTCAGCCTCGACCGCGGCGACGCCGCGGCGGCGGAGGTCGACGCCCGGGCGGTGCTCAAGGTCGTCGAGACCCACGACGTGCTCGACGCGGCCAAGGTGGGGCCCAAGGTGCTCTTCGGGCTGGCCCGGCTGGCCCAGGGCGACGTCGAGACGGCGCTGGAGACGCTCGGGTGCGTCGCCGCCGAGCGCCCGGCCCCGTCGGTGATCTTCTCCCGGCGACACGCCGTGGCCGCCTACGCGGGCGCGCTGCTGGCCGCCGGGCGCAACGCCGAGGCGCTCGACTGGGCCCGCCAGGCGCAGACTCTGGCTGGTGAGGACGTCCGCAGCCGGATATATGCGGAGGCGGTACTGGCGGACGCGCTCGACGCCAACGGACAGTGTGCCCCGGCTGTGGCCGATGCGTGACGGCGAATGCCGGACGGCTGTCGTACCGTTCTAGCCGTGACCGCATCGGCCCCCATCCCCACGGTCCCCGGCCTCACCGGGTTCTCCGTGCTGGCCCGGGGCGGTTACGCCACGGTCTACCGGGCCGTGCAGGAGTCCGTCGGCCGCGACGTCGCCGTCAAGGTGGAGAACCGCACGCTGGAGACCGAGCGCGATCGCCGCCGGTTCCTGCGCGAGGCCCGGGCTGCCGGCCGGATGTCGAGCCACCCGCACGTCGTCGACCTGTTCGACGCGGGTGTGACCACCGACGGCCACCCATACCTGATCATGGAGCTCTGCGACGGCTCGTACGCGGAGCGCATGCGCAGCGCCCCGCTGTCGGCCGCCGAGGCCCGGGAGGTCGGGTTCAAGATCGCCGACGCGCTCGCCGACGCCCACTCGCTCGGCGTGCTGCACCGCGACGTGAAGCCGGCGAACATCCTGTTCAGCCGGTTCGGCGAGCCGGCGCTGGCCGACTTCGGCCTGGCCATCCTGGCCGAGTGGCGCGACGTGTCGATCACGCTCGACGTGCTCACCCCGGCCTACGCGCCGCCGGAGACGTTCCGCCACGCCGCGCCGGCGCCCGCCGCCGACGTCTACGCGCTGTGCGCGACGCTCTACGCGCTGATGCGGGGCAAGCCGCCGCGCTGGCGCGAGGACCAGATGCCGAGCCTCCTGTCACTGGTCGACATGTTCCAGGAGCACATCCCGGACCTGCCCGGCTGCCCGCCCGAGCTGATGGGGATCCTGCGGACCGGCATGTCCAACGACGAGTCGGCCCGGCCGAGCGCGATCGAGCTGCGCGACCGGCTCATCGCCGTGCGCCTCGATCCGGTACCGCAGGTCATCGTCCCGCCGCTGGGCTCGCCCCCGGTCGAGCCGGTCTACGTGGCGCCCGCGGCCGACCCCTCGCACACGCCCCCGACGCCGAACCGGCTGCTGGCGTCCCCGTTCCTCGCGGGCGGCTCAGGAGACGCGGACCCGGAGCAGACCGTCCCGCACGGTCCGGTCGCGCCGCCGGCCGACCCGTTCGTGCCGCCCGTGAAGCCGCCGGCGCCGCCGATCAGCCGCCGCGGGGTGGCCCTGCTCGTCACGGGCGCCGTGCTGGTCGTCGCCGCGCTGGTCAGCGTCGGCATCGCCTACGGCCTGCGCGGCGACCCCGTGGTCGGCCCGACGTCCGGCACGTCGGCGACCGCCACGAGCGGCCTGCCGACGATCAACTGCGGCGTCGGCGCGCCGCCCGAGGCCAAGTGCACCACCGTCGTCGAGTGCTACGACGCCGACCACCGCGCGGTGTCCTGCGCCGGCAAGCACACCTGGGAGCTGTTCGCGTTCGGCGAGCTGAGCAAGGGCAGCCAGGTCAGCGACATCAAGCAGTCGCCAGTGCGCGAGGTGTGCGACCGGACCGTGCTCATCGTCGTCGACATCAACACGGCGGCTTGGCGGACCGACGTGATGCTGCCGAGCCTGGAGGCGCAGCAGGCCGGGCCGACGACGTTCCGCTGCCTGGCCGGCAAGGGGCCCGGCGCCCTGACCGGCCAGCAGCTGCGCAAGCCGAAGAAGTAGCCGTGTCACCCGCCCGGCGGCGGGTATGTCCAGCCGCATGTCGGCTGAGGAGTACGTCCCGCGGGGCGCTGACCTCGACGAGCTGCGCGAGGCCGTGCAGCGCTGCCACGGGTGCCCGCTGTACCGGGACACCACGCAGGCCGTCTTCGGCGCCGGGTCGGCGCGCGCCCGCATCCTGGTCGTCGGCGAGCAGCCCGGCGACATCGAGGACCGGCGCGGCCAGCCGTTCGTCGGCCCGGCCGGGAAGCTGCTGGATCGCGCGTTCGACGCGGCCGGGCTCGACCGCGGCCTGATGTATGTCACCAACGCCGTCAAGCACTTCAAGCACCGCCCGGCCGCGCCCGGCAAGCGGCGCATCCACCAGACACCCGACCAGCGCGAGATCACCGCCTGCCGGCCCTGGCTGGTCGAGGAGTTCCGGCAGCTGCGCCCGGCGCAGGTGGTCGTGCTCGGGGCGATCGCCGGCAAGGCCCTGCTCGGCCCGTCGTTCCGGGTGACGCAGCAGCGAGGCGTACCACTGAAGGTGCCGGACGAGTTCCCGGCCGCGCCCGGCGCGGTGCTCGTCGCGACCATCCACCCGTCGGCGGTGCTGCGCGCCGACGACCGCGAGGAAGCGTTCGCCGGCCTGGTCGACGACCTCCGGACGCTGGCGCGGTCAGCCTCGACCACATCGTCACGACACTGAAGGACCTAGGCTTCTCCGTGTGATCGAGCAGTGGCTCTTCCCGGGCGACGCCGTTGTCGGGCCCGACCTGATCGAGCGGTACTCGGAGCCGCACCGGCGGTACCACACCCTCGAACATCTCTCGGCGATGCTCCGCGTCATCAACGCGCACGCTTCGCTGGCCGACGACGCCGACGCGGTGCGGCTGGCGGCGTGGTTCCACGACGCGGTCTACGTGCCGTTCGCGCAGGACAACGAGGAGCAGAGCGCGCAGCTGGCGCTCGCGCGGCTGGCGGTGCTCGGCTGGCCCCCGGAACGGGCGGCGGAGGTCGCGCGGCTGGTGCGGCTGACGGCGGGGCACCGGGTGGCGCCCGGCGACCGCAACGGCGCGCTGCTCGCGGACGCCGACCTGGCGATCCTGGCGGCGGACCGGCCCGACTACGAGCGCTATGCGGCGGCGGTACGGCAGGAGTACGCGGCCGTGCCGGACGAGGTGTTCCGGCCGGGCCGGGCGGCGATCCTCCAGCAGCTGCTGGAGCTGCCCGAACTCTACCGGGCCGTTCCTTCGCGGGCGGCCTGGACCGCCCGCGCGCACGAGAACCTGCGGACGGAGATCAGGACCCTTCTGGGTGCTCGGTGACGTTCTGGAGGTAGAGCGGCTCCCCGAGCTTCTCGATCAGCCCGAGCTGGGTCTCCAGGTAGTCGACGTGCTGCTCCTCGTCGGCCAGGATGTCCTCGAAGATGTTCGCCGAGGTGACGTCGCCGATCGAGCGCATGTACTCGATCCCCCGGCGCAGCCGGTCGACGGCCTCCAGCTCGACCTGCATGTCGCACTTGAACTGCTCCGGGACGGTCTCGCCGATGCGCAGTGCGAACAGGCGCTGGTAGTTCGGCAGGGCCTCCAGGAACAGGATCCGATCGGTGAGCACTTCCGCGTGCTTCATCTCGTCGATCGACTCGTGCCTGGTGTGTTTGGCGAGCTTCGTGTAGCCCCAGTTCTCCTGCATCTTGGCGTGCAGGAAGTACTGGTTGATAGCGGTGAGTTCGGCGGTGAGCTGTTCGTTCAAAAATTCGATGACCCGTGCATCCCCTTGCATGTGGGCAGGGTAACCCCTTTTCTAGGCCAAAGCGGGCAACACGGCATTTGTCGCTTCTGCGTCGATCAGGTCGGCGATGCGATCGAGGCACGTGCCACAGCCGGTGCCGGCACCGCACTCGTCGCCGACGGCGTCCTCGCTGTGCGCACCAGCGCGGATGGCCTGCCGGACCTCACACTCCTTGACCCGGTGGCAGATGCAGACATACACGGCCGTACTCCCTGCTTAGGCTTACCTAAGAGAGGGTGGCCTAACGTTTTCGTTTACACAACCCCTGAGCTGCTATTTCGTCGTTGTCGATCTGGACAAATGCCTCGGCCGACGCAGGCCGGCAGCATTCAGGCGGTCGACGATCTCCTTCGACGAGGCCATCCGGGCACCCAGCCAGATCGCTGTCTGCACCCGCTCGGCGGGCACGTCGTAGTGGTCGCGCTCGAACCCGCGCCGGGGCGCGCCGATCATCTCGGCGAAGGCGTGCAGCTCGGCCGGCGAGACGTCGCTGATGAGGTGTGACCAAAAACGACCATGAGCGGGCCACCGCGGTGTGTCGATGTAGAGCACACCCACTAGCGTGCCAGGGTATGGATCTCGTTGCGGAACTCCGCGCCGCGTTGCCTCACGAGGGCGGGGTGCTGACCGATCCCGATCTGCTCACGTCGTACCAGCACGACGAGGCCGACCTGGTGCCCTTCGGCACGCCGTCCGTCGTCGTGCGGCCGCGCACCACGGGCCAGGTCTCGGCCGTTCTGCGGGCGGCGAGCCGGCACCGGATACCCGTGATCCCGCAGGGTGCCCGCTCCGGCCTGGCCGGCGGCGCCAACGCGATCGAGGGCGCGATCGTGCTGTCGCTCACCGCGATGAACGACATCGTGGACATCGACACGGAGAACGGGATCGCGGTCGTCCAGCCGGGCGTCGTCAACGCGCAGCTGCGCCGGGCCGTGGCCGAGAAGGGCCTGTACTACCCGCCGGATCCGGGGTCGTGGGAGCAGTCGACCATCGGCGGCAACGTGTCGACGGACGCGGGCGGCATGTGCTGCGTGAAGTACGGCGTGACCAGCGACCACGTGATCGGCCTGGAGGTCGTGCTGGCCAGCGGCGAGGTCCTGCACTGCGGCCGGCGCACCGCGAAGGGCGTCGCCGGCTACGACCTGACCAGCCTCTTCGTGGGCTCGGAGGGCACGCTCGGCGTCATCACCGAGATCACCGTGCGGCTCCGCCCGGCGCCGCAGCCGTCACTGACCCTGGTCGCCGTCTTCGACACCTTCGCGGCCGCCGGCGCCGCGGTGTCGTCGATCACCCGCTCCGGCCTCCAGCCGAGCATGCTGGAGGTCATCGACCGGGTGGCGCTGAGCGCGATCGAGGCGTACCGCCCGATGGACCTCCCGACCACGGCCGCCGCCCTGCTCATCGCGGCGGTGGACTCGGGCAGCCGCGCGCCGGACGACCTGGCCCTGCTGGCCGGGATGTGCCACGAGGCACAGGCCGCCGACGTCTACGTGGCCTCGGACGCCGCGGAGGCCGACGCGCTGCTGGCGGCGCGCCGGCTGGCCCACCCGGCGCTGGAGCAGTTCGCCGCGAACCTGTTCCCGGCGGGCGGCGGCATCATGGTGGACGACGTGGCGGTCCCCCGGACCCGCCTGGTGGAGCTGATCGAGGGCATCGAGGACATCTCGACCACCCACGGCATGGTGGTGGCCACGGTCGGCCACGCGGGCGACGGCAACCTGCATCCGATCATCGTGATCGACCGCTCGGACCCGGTGAGCATCGCGCAGGGCCAGAAGGTGTTCGACGCGATCATGTCCCTGGGCCTGTCGCTGGGCGGCACGTCGACGGGCGAGCACGGCGTGGGCCTGCTGAAGCGCGACTGGCTGGCCCGCGAGATCGGTCCGACGGGCCTGAAGGCCCACCGCTCGATCAAGGCCGCGCTCGACCCCGACAACATCCTGAACCCGGGCAAGATCTTCTAGCTGGCGGTGTTGAACGGTGGTCCGGCCCGCAGGGTCAGACCACCGACCGCACGGTCACCGCGACCCGTCGCTGGCCTGGCCGCGGGCCGGGGCCAGGGTCACGTTCTCCCGCCACCACGGCGTCTCGACGAAGCCCCGGCGCAGCACCAGCAGCACGACGCTCGCCGTCCAGCCCTGCACCCCTTCCAGCCGGCCGAGGGTCTTCGTGGTGAACTCGAACAGCTCCTGCGTCGTCGGCATGATCAGCTCGCACATCAGCGCGTTGTTGCCCAGCATGGCGGCGACGTATCGCACTCCGCGGTAGCTGCTCAGCGTGCGGGCGGCCGCGTCGAGGAACTGCGGTGCGACGGCGATGTTGAGCACGACCTCGGACTCGAAGCCCAGCGCCGGCGCCGGGACGAGCGTGGTCACCAGGATGCAGCCCCGGCCGCGCAGCGTCTCGAAGCGCCGCCGCACAGTGCTCTCGTTGAGCCCGACCTCCGTGGCGACGGTCCGGAAGCTGGCCCGGCCGTCCTCCCGCATCAGCTCGATGATCTGGCGGTCGGAGGTGTCGAAGTGGCTCGGGTCGCACTGGTGCGCCTCCGTCACCTCCTCGAGGGGCACGCCGGTGAGCAGCTGCCGGCTCCAGTCACCGGTGACCTTGTAGACGTGCAGGGTCAGGTCGGTGTCGCAGCGCTGCACGCCGTCGATGGCCAGGACCTCCTCGACGATCCGTGCCCGCAGGGAGTCCTCCCGGGACAGGTTCAGCTCGGCGAGGATGTCGTACGGGCCGGTGACCAGGCTGAGGAAGCGCAGGTCCGGCTGCTGGACCAGCTCGTTGAGCACGGCCATCTGGGCACCGGGTGCGCACGTGATCCGCAGGACGAACAGGTCGGCCGGACCGGCATGGTTGTTGCGCGGCACCACGGCCACCCGGACGACCCCGTCGCGCACGAGCTGCTGCCCGCGCCGGGCGACAGTCGCGACCGAGCTGCCCGAGAGTTCCGCGATCTCGGTCCAGCTCGCCCGGCCGTCGCCCTGCAGGGCGGCGATGATCCGGCGGTCGAGGTCGTCGAGGTGGCCGCCGTTGCCGTTAGCGGTCACCGGCACCGACCTCGTGCAGGAAGTCGCGAACCACCTGACGCCACAGCTCCGCCTCCTCGACCTGGGGCGAGTGCCCGGACTTCTCGAACACGACGAGCCTAGCGTTCGGCACCAAGGATGTAATTGTCTCGCTGCTCGCCACCGGCGTGATCCAGTCGTCGCGGCCGACGGTGACCAGCGTGGGGCAGGTGATCCGGTGCAGCTGGGACTTGATGTCGTACGCCGGCATGTTCACCGAGAAGGCGAAGTTGTGCGTCTCGTAGCGGTAGGGCGTGGCCGCCACCCGCTCGGCCACCTTCGCCGGGTCGTAGACGTGGTCGTACAGCGGCAGGATCTCGGCCCAGCAGTCACGCAGGTCGTCGTCGTCGCGGACCTGCCCGTTGTTGATGCGGTCCAGCTTCTCCAGGTCGATCCGCACCCGGGTCGACGTCTCGGCGTTGTGCCGGGCGGCCTTGTCGTTCTCGTGGTCGGCGGAGGTGTCCCGCAGCACCAGCGCACGCACCCGGTCGGGGTGGCGGATGGCGTACTCCATCGAGATGAAGCCGCCGTACGAACCGCCGGCCATGACGAAGGTCTCCACCCCGGCCCACGCCCGCAGCGCGTCGACGTCGGCGACCCACTGCTCGTGGGTGAAGGGCGACCGGCCCTCGCTGACCCCGGAGCCGCGCGCGTCGAAGACGATCACCCGGTAGGTGTCGGCGAACGGGCTGAACGTGGCGCGGGGCTCGGCGCGCGAGCCGAGGCCGGGCGCGCCGTGGTGGGCGATCAGGACCGGCGCGTCCTCCGCGCCGAAGACCTCGACCTCAAGTTCATTGCCGTTGATCAGGAGCCGCACGGATTCGTCCTTTCTACAGCGCGATGACGACGTCGTCGAGCGAACGGGGGTAGGCGGTGAACGGGCGGGCGCCGTCCGAGGTGATGAGCATCGAGTCGGAGATGCGGTAGCCGGCGTGCCCCGGGATGTAGATGCCGGGCTCGTTCGAAACGACCATGCCTTCGGCCAGCGGGGTGTCGTCGCCGTCGGAGAGCCACGGCGCCTCGTGCATGCCGAGCCCGATCCCGTGCCCCTGCCGGTGCCGCAGGTACTGGTCCAGGCCGGCCTCGCGGATGACGTCCAGGCAGACCCGGTTGGCCTCGGAGCAGGCAACGCCGGGGCGCAGCGCCTCTCCTCCGGTCTGCTGCGCCTGCCGGACCGCCTCGTAGTAGCGGACCTGGTCGGCGCTGGGCTCGCCGAGGATGAACGTCCGCTCGCCCTCGACGAATCGGCCGCCGACCGCGCAGCCGAGGGAGAGCATGAAGGTCTCGCCGGGGCGCAGCCGGTGCCCGGACGGCAGGGCGTGCGGCCGGGCGCTGTTCGGGCCGGAGTAGACCAGCCCGCCGGCCAGTAGCGAGACCACGACCACGTCGGCGTGGTCGGCGTACATGGTGCGGGTGCCGACGCCGGTGATGTGCCCGGCCAGCTCGGCCTCGCTGGGCAGTTCTCCGCCGGCTGCGACCGCGTCCTCCACGAGCGCGCGCCCGGCGGCGAGCATCAGGTCGGTGATCCGGGCCGCCTCGGCGTGCAGCGCGATCTCCTCCGGCCGCTTGTGGAACCGGGCCCGCATGACCAGGTCGGTGCGGACCAGGGTGGCCTTCGGGAAGGCGGCGCGGACCTGGTCGAGCCGGTCCACGGTGATGCTGCCCGCATAACCGATCCGGCCCGTCGTCGGTTCCGCCGCGGCGCCGAGGTAGGAGAACGGCGGCTGGAGGCCGGGGAACTCGGGGTACGCGACGATCTCCGCCGCCGCCCGCTGGGCCTGCGCGTACTCGCGTTCCAGCTCCGGTACGAGCAGCAGGGTGGCCCGGTCGGCGGGGAGCAGGACCACGGCCGGCCGCTCGTTCGGGTGGTGGAAGAAGCCGGTGAGATAGGCGACGTCCTCGGGATCGTCGGTGAGCACCGCGTCCAGCGCCTCCTCGGCGAGCTGGGCGCGGATGTCGTCCTGCAGCCGCCGGTAGAAGTCGGCGGGCAGGCGTTGGGTGTCCAGCATGGACTAGTCCTCCCGGGTGCGGGGATTGCGCGCGTCGTTGTACGCGATCGAGATCAAGGTCGCCGAGACCACCAGGGCGAGCATCGCCAGCGACGGGAAGAGCGTCGTCCACCAGGCACTGGACATCGCCCCGGACTGCTGGGCCTCGAAGAGGATGCGTCCCCAGGACCAGCTGGTCGGGTCGCCGAGGCCGAGGAAGGCCAGACCGGCGGCGGACAGCACGGCCCGCGACGCGGTCAGCACCACCGACACGACGATGACCGGCGCGACCGCGGGGAGCAGGTGTTTGCGGACGATCCAGACGTGGGACCCGCCGGTGAGCCGCGCGGCGTCCATGTAGGGCAGCCGGACCACCGACAGCGCCTGGGAACGCACGACCCGGGCCACCTCGGGCCACGAGAAGAACGCGATGACCAGGACCAGCGTGACGAGGCTCGGCCCGGCGAGCGCCGCCACCAGGATCATCAGCGGCAGCACCGGCAGCGACAGACAGAGGTCGACGACCGTGCCGATCAGCGTGTCGGTCTTCGGGAAGTACGCCCCGAGCACCGCGACCAGCACGCCGATGACGATCGCCAGCGCCGAGGACAGGGCGGCGATCACGATGCTGAGCCGGGCGCCCCACACCACCTCGGCGAGGATGTCCCGGCCGAGGTTGTCGGTGCCGAACCAGTGCGCGCCCGAGGGCGGCTGCAGCACCTGCTCGCCGTAGCCGGAGGGCGAGTCGGCGATGAGCGGCGCGAAGACACCGACGAGCACCAGCACGGCGAGGATGCCGACCGAGGCGATGCCGAGCGGGTTGCGCCGGAACGCGGACCAGGTGGCCCGCGCCGCGGTGACCTGGTCGGTGGCGACCATTTCCAGGCCGCCGGCGGTCGTGGTCGCGGTCAAGCCGTCCTCACTCTCGGGTCGAGCAGGCCGTATGCCAGGTCGGTCAGCACGTTGGCGAGCACCACGGTCGCGGCCAGCAGGACGAACGCGCCCTGCAGGACCGGGAAGTCGAGCTGGGTGACGGCCTCGTAGATGCCCCGGCCGATGCCCGGGTAGGCGAAGACGGTCTCGGTGAGCACCGCGCCGCCGACCAGGAAGCCCAGCTGCAGGCCGACCAGGGTGGTGGTGGGCAGCAGGGCGTTGCGCAGTGCGTGCTTCCACACCACCTTCCGGTTGGGCAGGCCCTTGGCCTGGGCCAGGACGCAGTAGTCCTCACCGAGCGACTCGATGAGGGTGGAGCGCAGGGTCAGCACGTACGAGCCGAGCTGCACCAGGACCAGGCTGAAGCAGGGCAGCACCAGGCGCCGCAGCACGTCGCCGTACCACGCGGTGCCGTAGACCCCGGGGCTGTAGGCGCCGCCGATCGGCAGCCAGTGCAGCTGCAGCCCGAGCACGAAGAGCAGGAAGATGCCGACGCTCGGGACGAACAGCGACTGGCCGACGACGCCGCCGACCTGCACCAGCCGGTCGAGGAAGCCCCGTGGGCGGGTCGCCGCCAGCACCCCGAGCGGGATGCCGACGGCGACCGTGACCAGCAACGAGGAGACGGTCAGCAGCAGGGTCCACGGCAGGCGCTCCCAGAGCACCGTGCTGACCGGGACCTGCTGGCTGAACGAGATGCCCAGGTTGCCGTGCAGCAACTGCCACAGGTACTTGCCGTATTGGGTCAGGAGCGGCTCGTCCAGCCCGTACTGCGAGAGCAGGGTCTGGCGGGCCTCCGGCGTCATGTTCGGGCTGGCCACCGCGAGCGCGGGGTCGCCGGGCAGCAACCGGAGCAGGAGGAACGTAACTGTGGCGGCGAACCAGAGCGTCAGCAGCCCGCGCCCGATCCTGCGGACCGCGAATCGGAGTACCTGTGGCATCGGCGTCAGCTCTTCGTTGCGTTGGCCAGCGACTGCGGGTCGACCAGCGAGAGCAGCTCACTGGGCTTGATGGTGAAGTTGCTCCACTTGTCGCTGTGCGCGATGTAGAGGTTCTGCATGTACATGACGTTGTCGTAGACGTTGTCCCGCACGAGCTTCGCGGCTTCCTGGTTGAGCTGCTTCTGCTTGGCCTTGTCGGTGGTCTGCTGGGCCTTGGTGATCAGCTCGTTCAGCGCCGGATCGTCGACGTACGTGTAGTTGATCGCCCCGCCCGGCAGGTACGTGAGCGCCATGTTCGTCGTCGGGTCGTCCATGATGGCGAAGTTGCCGGCGTAGATGTCGTACTCCCCGGCGCTCGTCTTGGCCAGGTACGTGTTGCGGTCCATGCCCTGCAGGTTGATGGTGATGCCCGCCTTGGCCGCGTCGTCCTTGACCAGCGCGGCCCACTGTGAGGTCACCGCGTCCTGCAGCGAGTAGATCATCGTGAGGGACAGCGGCTTGTCCGGACCGAACCCCGCCTCGGCAAGCAGTTGCTTGGAGAGGTCGGTGTTGAACTCGTACTCCTTGATCGACGGGTCGACGAAGTCCTTGAGTACCGGCGGGATCGGGCTCGAGCCGGTGGACACGGCCTGGCCCTGCAGCACCACGCTGCGGATCGCCTCGTAGTTCACCGCGTGCGCGAGTGCCTGGCGGACCTTGAGGTTCTCCAGTGGCTTGCGCTTCATGTTGTACGTCATGTGCGCGTACCCGAGGCCGGGAACCTGTTCGACCTTGATGCCGGCGGCGCTCTGCAGGTTCTTCACCTGCGCCGGGGGCAGCGAGTTGGCGATCAGGTCGACGTCGCCGTTCTTGAGCGCCAGGATCTCGGTGTTCACGTCCGGGTAGACCCGGTACACGATCTTGGCGACCGTGGGCGTGTTCTTCGGTGCGAACGGGTACGGGGTGACCCGCTCGAGCGTGTAGCTCTGCCCCTTCGCCACCGTGGTCAGCTTGTACGGTCCGGCGCTGACCCAGTTGCTGTTGTTGGCGAACTTCGCGACGCTGCCGGCCGGCTCGAAGACGTGCTTGGGCACGACGTTCATCCAGAAGCCGACCTCGGTGACCACCGTGGAGTCCGGGCGCTTGAGCTTGAGCTCGACCCGGGTCGGCGACGGCGCGGACGCGGAGTCGACGTTGACCAGCTGCCCGTACGTGGTGTTGCCGGCCGGCTTGTCCTTCAGGATCGCGTTGATGGTGAAGGCGACGTCGTCGGCGCTGACCGGCTTGCCGTCGCTCCACTTCATGTCGTCGCGCAGGTTCCAGAACGCCGTCGTGGGGTCCGTGAAGCCGTAGTCCTTGGCCAGGTACGGCTGCTTGGCACCGTTGGCGTCGATGGTGAGCATCCGCGGGTACATCAGCCCGGTGATCCACGAGTCGGTCCGGCTGTTGCCGATCAGCGGGTTGAAGTTGACGACGTCGGTGGTGGTCGCGATGGTCAGCACCGCGTCGCTCGTGGCGCCGCCCGACTCGGCGGGGGCGCTCGGGCTGCAGGCTGCGACCGTGGCCGCCACGGCAAGGGCGGCGAGCGCGGTGAACGTTGGACGGACACGCATCTAGACCCAGACCTCCTCAAGGACGCGGATGGTGTTGCCGCCGACCACCTTGCGGATCTCGTCGTCCGAGTAGTCGTGGCTGACCAGCCAACCGATGATGTTGTAGAAGCACTCGGCCGGGTTCTCCAGGCCGTCGACGTACTCCACCCTCGGGTGCTCGACATGGCCGTGCGCCTGAGAGATGGACAGGTTGCTCGAGAACGCGTCGTGCAGTCCGACGTGGTCGCCGAAGAGGGTGTCCGGACCGAAGGTCACGTGGTCGATGCCGACCTTGTCGACCAGGTGCGTGAAGTGGTCCATCACCGACTCCAGCGAGTGGTGCGGGTGCGCCGCGGACAGGGTGGTGTGCGGCGCCGCCTCGATGCCGATGACCCCGCCGCGCTCCGCACACGCCTTGATGAGGGCGTCCGGCTTCATCCGGTTGGTGGGCCAGACCTCGCGGGAGCCGCAGTGCGTGATCAGGACCGGCTTCTGGGAGTAGTTGATGACGTCGAGCGCGGTGCGGTCGCCGGAGTGCGAGATGTCGATGGCCAGGCCGAGCTTGTTCATCCGCTCGACGGCCTTCTCGCCGAAGTAGGTGAGCCCGCCGTCGCCACGCTCCTTGAGGCCGCTGCCGAGGTAGTTCGCCTCGGAGTAGGCGATGCCGATCTGCCGTACGCCGAAGCCGTACAGGACGTCGAGCCGGTCGACCTCGTTCTCGATCGGCGTCGCCGCCTCGAGCGCGAAGACGTGGGCCAGCCGGCCGGTCTCGTGCGCGTGGTAGATGTCCTTCAGGGACTCCGCTTTGGTCACGTAGTCCTGGTGGGCCAGGTCGGCCATCCGGACCCCGAGGTCGAAGAGCACGTCCTGGTACTTCCAGCCGGCGTCGCTGGAGATGCAGCAGGTGCCGTCCATCCCGTTGTCGAAGACCGCGGTCATGCCGGAGCGGGCCAGGCCCCGGTAGCCGGTGGGTTCGCGGCCCTGCCGGATGTGCTCCCGCAGCTGGCCCATGTCCTTCGGGAAGACCTGGACGTGGTCGTGCAACGAGATCACGATCTCGTCGGTCAGCAGGCGGACGACCCGGTCCCGCTGGCTGTCGGAGAGCTCCAGCCCCTGGTACGCCGACACTCGGCCGATCTGCTCGGCGTACTCGAAGACCTTGAAGTCCTTGCCCGGCTCGAGGTACTCGTACGCCGTGTAGCCGTTGTATCGCTTTGCGCTTTCCAGCATCAAAGCCTCCCCTTTCCGTGATGACGCGTGACGGCACCGACGCACGCCGGGGATGGTGGCGCCGCCGTTCGTGAGGCCGCTGGTCGTCGAGGCCCCGCCGGCGCGACGTCCGGCGAGGGGTGACCCATGCGAGGGTTGCAATAATCCGGCATGGAAGTCAAGATGCGAGCAAGGAACAGGCACCATCAACACTTCGCGAGTGAAGTATGGGCATCCCGTTTCGGTTGCTTAACCGGGAGGAAACACATGCGTCACGCCCCTGAATCGGCGCTACACGTACGCGGCCTGTCGGTCACGTTCGGTACCCGTCGCGGGCCGGTGCCGGCGGTGGTCGACGTGGACCTCGACGTCGCCCGCGGCGAACTGGTGGCACTGCTCGGCGAATCGGGCTCCGGCAAGTCGGCCGCTGCCCGTGCGGTGATGGGGCTGTCCGCACGCAACGCCACGGTCAGCGCCGACGCGCTGCGCCTCGGCGACACCGACCTGCTCGGCCTCGCCGAGCCGCAGTTGCGGCACCTGCGCGGGACCCGGATGAGCATGGTCTTCCAGGACGCGCTCTCCGCGCTGAACCCGGTGCTCACCATTGGCGACCAGATCGGGGAGCTGTTCCGCGAGCACCGCGACATGTCCCGCCGCCAGGCCCGGGTGGCCGCCGTCGACCTGCTGGGCCAGGTCGGCATCCCGGCCCCGGCCCGCCGGGTCGGCGAGTATCCGCACCAGTTCTCCGGCGGGATGCGCCAACGCATCCTCATCGCGATGGCCATCGCACTGCGGCCCGAGCTGGTGATCGCCGACGAGCCGACGACCGCGCTCGACGTCACCGTCCAGGCCCAGATCCTGGAGCTGCTCGACTCGCTGCGCCGGGAGCTCAACATGGCGGTGCTGCTCATCACGCACGACCTCGGCGTGGTCTCCGAGGTCGCCGACCGGGTCATGGTGATGTACGCCGGACGGGTCGTGGAGGCCGGCAGCGCCGACGACCTGCTCGGTGCGCCCGCCCACCCGTACACCGAGGCGCTGCTGCGCTCGGTCCCCCAGGCGGACCAGCGCGGCCAGGAGCTCTACGCCATCCCGGGCAGCCCGCCGAGCCCGGCCCACCAGCCGGCGGGCTGCGCGTTCCACCCGCGCTGCGGCTTTGTCGTCGACCGCTGCCGCACCGAGCGGCCGCTGCTCACCGTCGTCGCCGGCGGCCGCACCGCCGCCTGCCACCGCACCGAGGAGGTACACCATGCCGCCGTCACCGGCTGACCTGGTGCTCGACGCCCGTGACCTGCACAAGTCCTTCGCCACCGGCCGGTCCGGCTGGCATCGCACCCGGGTCAGCGCCGTCGACGGGGTGAGCCTGCGACTGCGCGCCGGCGAGTCGCTCGGCATCGTCGGCGAGTCCGGCTGCGGCAAGTCGACCCTGGCCCGGATGCTGGTCGGACTGGAGCACCCGGACTCCGGCAGCATCACCATCCACGGCCGGGACGTCACCCGGACGCGGGGCCGCGACCGGCGGCTGATGCGCCGCCAGGTGCAGATGGTCTTCCAGGACCCCTACACGTCGCTCGATCCCCGGATGAGCGTGCTCGACCTGCTCGCCGAGCCGCTCATCGTGCACAAACGGGTGACCGGCGCCGCCGCCCGCCGGGACCGGGTCGCCGAACTGCTGAGCCTGGTCAACCTGGCGCCTGAGCTGATGCACCGGTACCCGCACCAGTTCTCCGGCGGTCAGCGCCAGCGCATCGGCATCGCCCGGGCCCTCGCGCTCGAACCCGAGGTGCTGGTCTGCGACGAGCCGGTCTCGGCGCTCGACGTGTCGGTCCAGGCCCAGGTGGTCAACCTGCTCCGCGACCTGCAACAGCGGATGGGCATCGCGCTGGTCTTCATCGCGCACGACCTTTCGGTGGTGCGGCACGTGGCCGACCGCACGGCGGTGATGTACCTGGGCCGGCTGGCCGAGATCGGCGACACCACGACGGTGTACGACCAGCCCACCCACCCGTACACCCAGGCGCTGCTGTCGGCGTCACCGGTGGTGGACCGCAGCCGGCGGCGCCTGGCCGACCGGATCATGCTGGCCGGCGACCCGCCGAGCCCGACGGATCCGCCGAGCGGCTGCCGGTTCCACACCCGGTGCCGGTTCCGCCAGGACCGCTGCGGCCAGGAAGCGCCGGCCCTGCGCCCGCTCGACGGTCCGGCGGACCGCCTGGTCGCCTGCCACTTCGCCGAGCAGACCCGGGACCCCGCCGAGGTCCGGTGAAGGGTCAGGCCTGCGCGGCGGCGCGGTCGGCCATGAACCCTCGCACGTCCGGAGCGCCCAGGCGGGCCGCGTCGGCGGTCAGGTCGTCCGGCATGCGCTGGGACTCCTGCTCGGCGGCCACCCCGGCCAGGTAGTGGTCGACCTCGCGGGCCCGGGTCGCGCGGTCCCAGCCCAGGGCGTCGCCCATCACCTTGGCCGCGTCCGCGGCCGACGCCACGCCGCGGTGGTCGGTCTCGAAGGAGATGCGCGTGCGCCGGGTCAGGACGTCCTCCAGGTGCAGCGCGCCCTCGGCCAGGGCGGCGTACGCCACCTCGGCCGTCAGGTACTCCGGCGCTCCCGGGAGCGGGCTGCGCAGCTCCGGGTCCAGGGCCAGCACCTCGAAGGCCAGCGAGCCGTAGCGCTCCAGGAGGTGCTCCAGGACCCCCACCGAGACGCCCTGGCGGCGGGCCAGGTCGGCGCGGTTCGTCCACAGCTGGTGGTAGCCGTCGGCGCCCAGCAGCGGCAGGTCGGCCGTGCGGGAGGCCGGGACCAGGCCGCCGTGGCGGCGCAGGCCACCCAGCCGGTGGGCGACGCGGTCGATGACGTCGGCGGCCATGACGCGGTACGTCGTGTACTTGCCGCCGGCGATCAGCATCAGGCCCAGCATCGGCTCGACGACCGCGTGCGTGCGCGAGAGGGCCGAAGTCTGCTCGTCGCGGCTGTGCGGCTGGCGCTGCTTGGCCTCGCGGGAGAGCAGCGGGCGCAGGCCGGCGTACACGCCCTCGATGTCCTCGGTGGTCAGCGGGCGGTCGAGGACGGCGTTGACCTGGCCCAGCAGGTAGGAGATGTCGGTCGCGGACGCCGCCGGGTGGCCGCGGTCGAGGGTCCAGTCGGTGTCGGTGGTGCCGATGATCCAGTGGCCACCCCACGGGATGACGAACAGCACCGACGTCGGGGTACGCAGGATCAGGCCGGCCTCGCCGGTGATGGCGCTGCGCGGTACCACCAGATGGACGCCCTTGGAGGCGCGCACCTGCATGCCGGAGGATTCACGCGGACCCTCACCCGACAGCAGCCCCGCGATGTCCTCCATCCACACGCCGGTGGCGGCGACCACGGTGCGGGCGTGGACCTCGAACTCCTCGCGGGTCTCCAGGTCGCGCACCCGGACGCCGGTGACCTCGCGGGCGTCGCGCAGCAGGCCCACGGCGCGGGCGCTGGTCACCACCGCGGCGCCGAGGCTGGCCGCCGTGCGGGCGAGCGTCGCGACCAGGCGGGCGTCGTCGACCTGGCCGTCGAAGTACTGGATGGCGCCGCTGATCGCGTCCTCCCGCAGCGACGGGAAGCGCCGGTGGGTCTCGGTGCGCGAGAGGTGGCGGTGCAGCGGCATGCCGCGCGGGGCCGAGCCGCGCAGCTGGGCGGCGGTCGCGAACGCGTCGTAGAGGCCGACGCCCGCGCCGTAGTACGCCCGCTGCCAGGCCCGGTGCGCGAGCCCGGTGAGGCCGCGGTGCGCCGGGAGCGGCACCAGGATGGGCACCGGGCGGACCAGGTGCGGCGCCAGCCGGGTGGCCAGCAGGCCGCGCTCCTGCAGGGCCTCGGCGACCAGGCCGAACTCGAGCTGTTCGAGGTATCGCAGACCGCCGTGGATCAGCTTGGAGGATCGGCTCGACGTCCCGGAGGCCAGGTCACGAGCCTCGACGAGAGCCACCGAGAGCCCGCGCGAGGCGGCGTCGAGCGCGGCGCCGGCGCCGGTGACGCCGCCGCCGATGATGAGGACGTCGAAGCGCTCCCGGCGCAGGCGGGCGACGTCCGCGGCTCGGCGGCCAGGTGAGAGACGGCTCGCCTCGAAACGGGACGTGGAGGGTTCACGGCGCACACCAACACCGTAGCCGCGCCTGTCTCGGGTTTGTGTGCGATGCGACACGCGGGGAATCAGGTTGAGGTGTCCATCACCGAACGCATCGTCCGCGCGCCTGCCGACCGGGTCTTCGGCGTCCTGTCCGACGGCTGGACGTACAGCGACTGGGTCGTCGGCACCGCGCACATCCGCGACGTCGACGAGGGCTGGCCGCGGGCCGGCACGCGGCTGCACCACAACGCGGGGCCGTGGCCGACGACGGTCAAGGACCGCAGCGAGTCGCTGGAGTGCGAGCCGGGGCGCATGCTGCGGCTGAAGGTGCACCTGTGGCCGCTGGGAGCGGGCGAGGTGCGGTTCACCCTCGACGAGCTCGACCCCGGCGCCACCCGGGTCACCATGCAGGAGCAGTTCACCGACGGGCCGATGGTCGGCGTGCGGAACAAGGTCGGTGACGTCTTCCTGCACTACCGCAACGCCGAGGTGCTGCGGCGGCTGGCCGACCTGGCGGAGCGCCGTCAGCGGTAGATCGCCCGCAGGGTGGCGCTGATGCCGAGCCGGTACGCATCGCCGAGCAGTGGGCGGTGGCGGGCCAGCGCCGCCCGGGCCGCGTTGGCGCCCGGCGCCCCGTGCACGCCGCCGCCCGGGTGCGCGCTGGAGCTCGCCAGGAACAGCCGGTCGATCGGCGTGTCGGCCCGGCCCAGCCCCGGCAGCGGGCGCCAGACCAGCTGCTGGAACGCGGCCGCGGTGCCACCGTTGATCGCCCCGTCGACGAGCGACGGGTTCTTCGCCTCCAGCTCGGCGGGGCCGGCCACGTGACGGCCGAGCACCAGGTCGTCGAAGCCCGGGGCATGCGCGCGCATCGCCCGCTCAACCCTGGCCACCTGAGCGTCCACCTCGTCCGGCTTGATGCCGCGGGGGATGTGGGTGTACGCCCAGAGCGTCTCCGTCCCGGCCGGTGAACGGGTCGGGTCCGTGGTCGTCATCTGCCCCACGAGCAGGAACGGGTCCTCGGGTGGGCGGCCCAGCGACAGGTCCGCGGCGTAGCGGTGCGGGTCGGCGCCGAGGTGGACCGTGCCGGCGCCGCTCACCTCGGGCGCGAGCCACGGCACCGGGCCGGACAGGGCCCAGTCGACCTTCAGCGTCGGGTTGTCCCAGCGGAATCCGGCGAGATCCTCCAGCAGCCGCGGCGGCAGGTCGCCGGCGTCGACGAGGCTGCGGTACAGCATGGGCGCCGGAACGTCGGCCAGCACGGCCCGGCGGGCGCGGAACATGCGGCCGTCCGAGCAGCGGACACCCAGTGCGCGGCCGGCGCCGACGATCACCCGGTCGACGCGGGCCCGGCGGTGGATCACCCCGTCGAACCGGCGGACGAGCGCGTCGGTGAGCTCCTGCGCACCACCGACCGGGACCGGGAAGCCGTACTGCTGGCCCAGCATGGCGAGCAGCCAGCCGTAGGCGCCGCTGGCCGCGTCGTCGGGGGCCAGGTCGGTGTGCAGGGCAAGACCTTCGAGCAGCATCCGGGCGCCGTCGCCGCGGAACAGCTCCTCGCCGAGCACGCGGGCCGGGGCCAGGAACCGCCGGGCCATTCGCAATGCTCGGCCGAGGCCGGCCCGGGCCGCGAGGCGGGCACCGGAGCGGACCGGCGGGAACGGGGTGAGCAGGGCGGGGATGAGATCGTCGGCGAGGTCGCGCCATTCGTGGTACACCTGCCGGAACCGCTCGCCGTCGCCGGCCGCGAAGCCGTCCAGCGAGTCCGCCGTCAGGTCCAGCTCGCGGCTCAGGACCGCCGCGCGGCCGTCCGGGAAGAGGTGCGCGACGACCTCCGGGGCGTGGGTCCAGCGCAGCCCGTGCGACTCGAGATCGAGGGCGGTGAACACCGGGGAGGCGGCACCCAGCGGGTAGAACGAGCTGCACACGTCGCTGCGGAAGCCCGGCCGCACGAGCTCGGCCGAGCGGACCGCCCCGCCGACGTGCTCGGTCGCCTCCAGCACGGCCACGTCCCAGCCGGCGTCGGCCAGCAGGTTGGCCGCGACGAGTCCGTTGTGCCCGGCCCCGACGACGACCGCGTCCACCGTCTCCGTCATAACCCCCAGTCTGCTCCCCCGGATTCGTCATACGCACGCCGTAGAGTCCCGAGCATGGTTCAGGTCTTCGAGCCTCGGCCGCCGAGTCGCGGGTGGGCGATCGCCCTCACCATTCTGGTGGGACTGTGGACGGTCGCGCTGGTCGTGGTGGTCAACGCGGTGCTGTGGCTGGTCGGCGACACGCTGACGATCAGCGGTCTCTCGATGTCTCGCGTGTTCTGGCTGCTCGGCGCCGTCGTGGTCACCCTGCTCTCAGGGGTGCCGGCGCTGCTGCTCGGGCTGCTGTCGCGGGTGCACTTCGCGCGCACGGCCGGCCGGCAGTGGGCGTTCGCCGCGCTGTTCGGCGGCGTGCTGAGCGCGGCCCGGCTGGTCCCGGAGACCTATCACGAGCTCTATCTGGCCGTCATCGCCGTCGCGGCGGCGATCGGCGCGGCCATCCACACCGGCGTCACCGGCCGCCGCGAGCGGGCGGACGGCTGGCTGTTCTGGCTCAGCCTCGCGGTCGGGCTGGTGCTGCTCGTCCCGTGGTTGTGGGTCGGTGCGCTCGGCGGTCTGCTCGAAACCATCCTCGCCGCGCTCGCCGCGCTCGCGGTGAGCTGGCTCGCCACGCGCCCGGTCACCGCGCTCGCCTCCGTCGGCATGGGCATCCGCAACAACTGGGGCGGCGCGGTCGTCGGCGGGCTGGTGATCGGGGTCGGGCTGGCCTCGATCGCGGGCGGAGTCGGCGAGCCGGCCGTGCAGCTGTTCGCGCTGCTCTGCGTGCCGCCGGCGGCGTTCGCGATCGCGGCGCTGCACCGCCGGGGCCGCCCGTCTGTGGTGGCCCTGCTGACGCCCTTGCTGTTCGGGCCGCTGGGGCTCGTCGACCCGGAGGAGACGTCGCTCATCCTGGGCCTGCGGGACGGGCTGTTCTGGGGCGCGGTCGGCGCCGCGGCGTCGCTCGTCCTCGCCCTGCTCGTCGCCGCGCTCCTCCTGATCGTGTTCCGCCGCGCCGTCTGGCACGCCTGGCTCGCCGGTGTCGCGGCCGCCGTCGTCGCGCTCGGCGCCGCCGTGGTCTACACCGCGCTCGGGCAGCCCGGGTTCGCCGGCGAGCGGCTGTTCGTGGTCATGAAGGAGCAGGCCGACCTGAGCGGGCTGAGCGGCGTCACCAACCAGACGGCACGGGTCCGGCAGACGTATGAGCGGCTGGTCGCCACCGCCGAGCGGTCCCAGGCCTCCCTGCGCAAGGCGCTGCGCGACAAGGGCGTCGGCTACACGCCGTTCTACCTGGTCAACGGCGTCGAGGTCGACGCCGGCCCGGTGGCCCGGCAGTGGCTGGAGAGCCGCTCCGACGTGGCCAAGGTGCTGCTCAACCCGCGGCTGCGGCCGCTGCCCGCCACGGCCGCGCCGATGCACGGCACGGTCGACGCGCCCACCTCCCCGCAGTGGAACCTGACGCTCATCGGCGCCGACGCGGTCTGGCAGCGGTATGGCGACGGCAAGGGCATCGTCGTCGGCAGCTCCGACTCCGGCGTCGACGGCACCCATCCGGCGCTGCGCGGCAACTTCCGCGGCGGCGACGACTCGTGGCTCGACCCGTTCGGCGTCGACAAGTCCCCCACCGACAACAACGGCCACGGCACCCACACGCTGGCCACCGCCGTGGGCAAGGACGTCGGCGTGGCTCCCGGTGCGCAGTGGATCGCCTGCGAAAACCTGCCCCGCAACCTGGGCAGCATGGCCAACTACCTGAGCTGCCTGCAGTTCATGCTCGCGCCGTACCCGGCCGGGTCCGACCCGTGGCACGCCGGGCGCCCAGAGCGGGCGCCGCAGGTGCTGACCAACTCGTGGGGCTGCCCGGAGGTGGAGGGCTGCGACCTGACCTCGCTGCGCCCGGCGATCGACGCGTTCGCCGCGGCCGGCATCTTCTTCGTGGCCGCGGCCGGCAACACAGGCCCCGACTGCGAGACCATCACCGACCCGCCGTCGAACTACGCCGCCACGTTCACGGTCGGCGCCGTCGACCACACCTCGGACGTGGCCGAGTTCTCCAGCCGCGGCCCGACCCCAGACGGCCTGACCAAGCCCAACGTGATGGCCCCGGGCGTCGACGTCCTGTCCGCGCTGCCCGGCGGCCGCTACGGCTACCTGAGCGGCACGTCGATGGCGACTCCGCACGTGGCGGGCGTGGTGGCCTTGATGTGGTCGGCCAACCCGTCGCTGATCGGCAAGGTCGAGGAAACCCGCGCGATCCTGGAGCGCACCGCCCGCCACCTGACGCCCACCGGCACCGTCTGCGGCGACCCGGCGGACGTGGTGGGCTCGGGGTTGGTGGACGCCTTGGCCGCGGTCGCCGCCACCCCACGCCCACCCTCCTGACCCGACCCCCGTCCGCGTAGCCGCGGCCAGCAGGCCTTGAGGCTCGCCTCACCGCGCCTCACCACTGGTCAACGGCGTTGATCGATCTACCCTCTCTCTCGGCGAGATCATCTTGGGGGTGGATCGAGCCGCCGTACGTGGCGCTGAGTCCGTGCCTTGACTCGGGGCTTTCGCCCCGTCACCCGCCAGACCCGAGCAGCACGCCCGACGCGACGTGGGGTTGACGGGGTGACTGCGTGGACACGGCCTTCTCCGCACATCGCTGCGCCCACCCACTGCGACCCCTCGGCATGGCGCTGCCTCGCCACAGCACCGCGCCGTCCCCATCCAATCCAACCGGCGCTGCCGTCCGCGGCCGACCCACCGCCGCGCGTCACCCCTCAGCCGCACCGCGCCCCACAGCCGGCCTCGACCGCAACCACGTCCCGACCGCAACCACGTCCCGACCGCAACCACGTCCCGACCGCAACCACGTCCCGCCCCAGCAACCCACCACCGTGCCCCGATCCGCGATCCGCGCGCCCGACAAATCCGAAATATCCGTCGTGACGCCTGCCACCCGGAGCAGGAGTGGCCGACGCCCGGGCCGCAACCCCTCCGCCCTCGCGGCTCCCGCCGGCCCGTCCATGATCGAGGGAAAGTTCTGGTCGCTATGACAGCCAGATGTTTCCCTTGATCATGGGGAGGCCGGCGCCCCCGTCGCCGGAGGCGCTGTAACAGGGTTTGTTACATCGTGGTGACGACCTTGGCGGGCAGGCCGGTTTGCGGGGCCTGCGCGGTAACAGTTAGGTATGTTTACCAAATGATCGTGGACCTTGCGGAGCTGGACACCGCTGCGCGGATCGCGGCCGAGGCGCTTGAGCTTGACGGCGACTCGGGTGAGGCTCGGCTGCTTGTGCGGCGGCTGGCCGACGGGCCCGACGGGCGGGTCGGGTTCCGGCTCGTGGACGAGCGTGGGGACGGCGTCGTCTTTGGGTCCGTCAGCGATCGGGATCCGCGGCTCGGGTACGTCGAGCTGCTCGCCGTGCGAGCGAGTGCGCGGCGGCGTGGCCTCGGGAGTCAGCTGCTGGCCGCGGCCGAGGACCGGTTGCGGGCGCTCGGGTGTGAGCGGGTTCGGCTCGGGGGGAACCCGCCCTGTTACGCCTGGCCGGGGGTTGACGTGCGGTACACCGCGGCGGTCTGTCTTGCCCAGAAGCGTGGGTACGGACTCGAGGACACGGCCTGGAACATGACCGCCGACCTGCGCCGTGAGAGCGACGACGCCGAGCGGGACGAGAAGCGGCTCGCCGGGGTCGGAGTGAAGGTCATGGAGGCGCCGCCGGAGACCAGCGAGTGGGTGCGCTCCATCTGGGGCGACGGGTGGGCCTGGGAGGTCGGGCAGTCGATCGGGCG
Organism: Dactylosporangium sp. AC04546; assembly: GCF_022095675.1. Lineage (GTDB taxonomy): Bacteria > Actinomycetota > Actinomycetes > Mycobacteriales > Micromonosporaceae > Dactylosporangium. Next base: position 84,614 of record NZ_JAHYSG010000022.1, read on the forward strand.
GGACGGCGCCGGGTGCTACGTGGCCGTGCGGGACGGGGAGATCCTCGGCTTCGCGGCGTACGGCGCGAACCGGCCCAGCTGGTTCGGTCCGATGGGCACGGCGCCGGCCGCCGAGGGGCTCGGGGTCGGGCGGGTGCTGCTGCGGCGCTGCCTCGCCGACCAGCGCGCGAACCGGCACGACACCGCGCAGATTGGCTGGGCCGGGCCGATCGCGTTCTACTCCAAGGCCGTCGGCGCGCGCATCGAGCGCATCTTCTGGATCTACGGCAAGGCGCTGTAGCAGCATGCGGGGCGGGCCGATGGGTTCGCCAGCCGGTCCCGCCCCGCACACCTGTCGCCGGTACCCGTGATCCCCCGTCATGCCACGAGGCGCCGACGTCTCCCGTTCACCTACCGATCGGGCTGATTGCCGTGTTCGCCGCCGTGCCGCCGGCCGCCTTCACCATATGAAGACACTTCGTACCACCGCGGCAAAACGCGCATATCGCACCAGGGGACGCGACGCCCTAAGGTCGAGCAATGAGCGCTGCCGTACCGGTCATCGACGGACACAACGACCTTCCCTGGCGCCTGCGCGTGCGCGACCCGCACGAGCGGCTCGACATCGGGACCGACCTGAGCGCGCACAAGCTTCACACCGACCTGCCGCGGCTGCGCAAGGGCGGGGTGGGGGCGCAGTTCTGGTCCGTGTACGTGCCGGTCGACCGGCCGGAGGCGACCGCCGCAGTACAGGTGCTGGAGCAGGTCGACCTCGTCCAGCGGCTGGCCGAGCGGCACGCTCGGGACCTTGCGATCGCGACCACTGCCGATGACGTCGAGCGGATCGCGGCGTCCGGGCGGGTGGCGTCCCTGCTCGGCGCCGAGGGTGGTCACTGTCTGGACAATTCCCTGGGTGTACTGCGGGCGCTGCACCGCCTCGGCGTGCGGTACCTGACGCTGACCCACTCACGGAACACCGCATGGGCGGACAGCGCGACCGACGAGCCCGGCGTCGGCGGGTTGTCGCCGTTCGGGCACGAGGTGGTCCGCGAGATGAACCGGCTCGGCATGCTCGTCGACCTGTCGCACGTGGCCCCGAGCACCATGCACGCCGCCCTCGACACCACGAGCGCGCCGGCGTTCTTCTCGCACTCCTCCGCCAGGGCCCTGTGCGACCACCCGCGCAACGTCCCCGACGACGTCCTGGTCCGGGTGCGCGACACGGGCGGCGTGGTGATGGTGACGTTCGTGCCGTTCTTCCTGAACGAGGCGTGCCGGCAGTGGGGCGACGAGCTGTACCGCGTCGAGGACGCCATCACCGCCGCGTGGGACACCACGGAATTCGAGCGGGAACGGAGCACCTGGATCGCGGCCAACCCGTGCCCCCCGTCCAGCGTCAAGGAGGTCGCCGACCACGTCGAGCACGTCCGCGAGGTGGCGGGAGTCGGCGCGGTCGGCCTGGGCGGGGACTTCGACGGTACCGAGGTGCTGCCCGACGGCCTGCACGACGTGAGCGCGTATCCGGCCCTGTTCGAGGAGCTGCGCTCGCGCGGGTGGTCGGAGCGGGACCTGCGCGCGCTCGGCTGGGACAACACCCTGCGAGTGCTGCGAGAGACCTGCGGCTAGCGAAAAAGGGAGACCTGCGGCTAGCGAAAGGGAGGCCCGCGGCCGGGCGAAAGGGAAACCTGCGGCTGGAGCAAAAGAAGCGGGCCGGGCACCTCGCGGTGCCCGGCCCGTTCAAGAAGTCACGGACTCAGAAGTCCATGTCCCCGCCGCCGGGCGCGCCGGCCGGGGCCTTCTCCTTCTCCGGCTTGTCCGCCACCACGGCCTCCGTGGTGAGGAACAGCGCCGCGATCGACGCGGCGTTCTGCAGCGCGGAGCGGGTCACCTTGGCCGGGTCGATGATGCCCTCGGCCAGCAGGTTGACGTAGTCGCCCGTCGCGGCGTTGAGGCCGTGACCGGCCTCCAGGTTGCGCACGCGCTCGACGACGACGCCGCCCTCGAGGCCCGCGTTGACCGCGATCTGACGCAGCGGGGCGTCGAGCGCGACCTTCACGATCTGCGCGCCGGTCGCCTCGTCGCCGACCAGGTCGAGCTTGTCGAACGCCGTCTTGCCGGCCTGGACCAGCGCGACGCCACCACCCGGGACGATGCCCTCCTCGACGGCCGCCTTCGCGTTGCGAACGGCGTCCTCGATGCGGTGCTTGCGCTCCTTGAGCTCAACCTCGGTCGCGGCGCCGACCTTGATGACCGCAACACCGCCGGCCAGCTTGGCCAGGCGCTCCTGCAGCTTCTCGCGGTCGTAGTCGCTGTCGCTCTTCTCGATCTCGGCGCGGATCTGCGCGACGCGGCCGTTGATGGCCTCGGCGTCGCCGGAGCCGTCCACGATCGTGGTCTCGTCCTTGGTCACGACGACCTTGCGGGCGCGGCCGAGCAGGCTGAGGTCGGCGTTCTCCAGCTTGAGGCCGACGGTCTCGCTGATGACCTGACCGCCGGTCAGGATCGCGATGTCGGTCAGCATCGCCTTGCGGCGGTCACCGAAGCCGGGGGCCTTGACGGCAACCGACTTGAAGGTGCCGCGGATCTTGTTCACCACGAGGGTCGCCAGGGCCTCGGCCTCGACGTCCTCGGAGATGATCGCGAGCGACTTGCCCGACTGCATGACCTTCTCCAGCACCGGGAGGAGGTCCTTCACCGCGGAGATCTTCGACTCGACGATGAGGATGTAGGGGTCGTCGAGGACGGCCTCCATCCGCTCGGTGTCGGTCACGAAGTACGGCGAGATGTAGCCCTTGTCGAAGCGCATGCCCTCGGTGAGCTCCAGCTCGAGCCCGAAGGTGTTGCTCTCCTCGACGGTGATGACGCCTTCCTTGCCGACCTTGTCCATCGCCTCGGCGATGATCTCGCCGACCGTGGAGTCACCGGCGGAGATCGAGGCGGTGGAGGCGATCTGCTCCTTGGTCTCGACGTCCTTGGCCAGGTTGGCGAGCTCGTCGGCGACGGACGCGACCGCCGCCTCGATGCCGCGCTTCAGGGCCATCGGGTTGGCGCCGGCCGCGACGTTGCGCAGGCCTTCGCGCACCAGCGCCTGGGCGAGGACGGTCGCCGTCGTCGTGCCGTCACCGGCAACGTCGTCGGTCTTCTTGGCGACCTCCTTGACCAGCTCGGCGCCGATCTTCTCGTACGGGTCCTCGAGCTCGATCTCCTTGGCGATGCTCACACCATCGTTGGTGATGGTGGGGGCGCCCCACTTCTTCTCGAGGACGACGTTGCGGCCCTTCGGGCCCAGCGTCACCTTGACGGCGTCGGCGAGGGTGTTCATGCCCCGCTCAAGACCGCGGCGCGCTTCCTCGTCGAACGCGATAATCTTGGCCATTCGGCGTTGTCCTCCTGGACATCCACGATTCGCCCGCGGCCCGCGTGGGGCCGGCGGCTCACCGCCTGCTTTCGCACCTTCGGGGACCCATCGGATCCTCGTTGGTCGGGCCGGAATAGCCCGCGACGACCAGCCTCTCGGTGTTTGCGCACCGGAGGACTGCACCGCCCCGACCGTTGGCACTCACCAGATGGGAGTGCCAACACCTGTTTAGCACTCTGCCCGGGCGAGTGCAAGCAAAGCCCGGGTGACGCCAGAGGTGGACGGCCACGCAGCGCAACGACGGGTCGATCACGGAGCGCAACCGTCACAGGGGCCCCACAGGGACCCCTGGAGCGCCGACAGGTCCGAAGAAGTGACCAAGGCGTTAATTCGGGCGAATGGCTCCGGTTACCGCGAATCGCCCCCAGAAAAGGCGCAGGGCACCGATCCTCATCGATGAGGACGGTGCCCCGGCGGGGTGTTTGCGGACGTTTCGTCAGGCGAGGAGCCGGACCCCCTCGGCCTGAGGGCCCTTCTGGCCCTGCGCGATCTCGAACTCGACGCGCTGTCCGTCTTCCAGCGACTTGTAGCCGTCCATCTGGATCGCGGAGAAGTGGACGAACACGTCCTGTCCCCCGTCGACCGCGATGAAGCCGTAGCCCTTCTCGCTGTTGAACCACTTGACGGTGCCCTGTGCCACGGTGCACTTCCTCTACTTCGGTCCTTCTGCGTCACTCGGCTGGCTGTGGGGACCAACCGGAGGATCTTCGACCCAGGACGCCGGGTCCGGGGGTGGCACCGGCGAAGGAACGACGACCGAAACGCACGGTACACGAGTTAAGGCAGCCCTCGACAGGCCCAAATCGGACAGCAAGGTCACGAATCAAGCAGGTGGAAAAGGTCGCCGAGCATGCCTTCTCGGCGACCTTTCTTTGCAGAGTCAAGCATCGCCCGGCGACAACGTGTTGGTGACTAGACGTGGCGGCGGGACTGGACGACCCGGAAGCGGTTGGCCACGTACGCACCGTCCGTGAGCGCCGCATTGGCCGCCGGATTGGCGCCGCTGGCATGGAAGTCGGAAAAGGCCGCCGACTGGTTCACGAAGACCCCGCCGGTCAAGTTGACTGACAAATGCACGCCCGCGTCCAGCGCCGCCTCTTCCATCGCGTCGAGCACATCCGGCGATGTTGAATAGACCGAAGCGGTCAATGCGCCCTTCCGGCCGACGGTGTCGGCGAAGATCCGCAAACTGCCCGCAGTGGAATCGGTGGCGACAACGAACGAAATGGGGCCGAACCACTCGGTGCCATACGTCTCGGCATCGTTCGCACCGAGTTTCCGGATGAGTGGCGTACGGACAGTGGCGCCCTCGTACGTCGGGTGCGAAACGTCTGAGGATTCGAGCACCGACTCGCCAACGTGAGAGGCTTTCTCGATCCGGGAGAGAACGTTGTCGTTCACGATCGCGCCGGTGAGTTCGACGCCGCGCGCCGGGTCGGCGGTGAGCTTCCCGACCGCCGCCGCGATACCGGCCGCGACCTCGTCGATGCTCTTGTGCCCCTCGTCGGAGGCGATGCCGGCCAACGGGACGAGGATGTTCTGCGGCGTCGTACACATCTGCCCGGAGTACAACACCAGCGAGAATCCGATATTGCGGCACATCCCGGCGAAATCGTCGGTGGAGTCCACCACGATGGTGTTGACGCCGGCCTTCTCCGTGTAGACGGCCGCCTGCCGCGCGTTGCCCTCGAGCCAGTCGCCGAACTCGGTCGAGCCGGTGAAGTCGATGATGCGCACCTCGGGGCGCAGCGCGAGCGTCTTGGCCAGGCCCTCGCCCGGCGCCTCGGCGGCGAGCACGACCAGGTTGGGGTCGAAGCCGGCCTCGGCCAGCACCTCGCGGGCGATCTTCACGGTGATGGCGAGCGGCAGCACCGCGCGCGGGTGCGGCTTGACGACGACGGGGTTGCCAGTGACCAGGGAGGCGAAGAAGCCCGGGTACGAGTTCCAGGTCGGGAACGTGTTGCAGCCGATGACGAGGGCGATGCCCCGCGGCACGACGTGGAAGGTCTTGCTCATGTGCAGTGTCTGACCCTTGCCGGCGGGCTTCTCCCAGTCGGCGGAGGCCGGCGTGCGGGTCATCTCGCGGTAGGCGTAGGCGATGGCCTCCAGCGCGCGGTCGAACGCGTGCGGGGCGCCGGCCTGGAAGGCCATGACGAAGGCCTGGCCGGTCGTGGCGTGCACAGCGTTGGCCAGCTCGAACGAGGCGGCGTGCAGGCGGGTCAGGATCTCCAGGCAGACGCCGGTGCGGGTGTGCGGGCCGGCCGCGCGCCAGGCGGGCATGGCCGCGGTCATCGCGTCGAGGAACGACGGGTCGAGGTGCGGGTAGCGCACGTCGAGCGCGATGCCGAACGGCGACGTCTCGGTCGCGACCCAGTCGGTCACGCCGGGCTGGTCCTTGAGGGGGAAGTCGGCGCCGAGGTAGGCCCGGAAGGCCGCCTCGCCGTCGGCCGCGGCGGTCTCGCCGTAGACGCGGGGGCTGGGTGACTCGGGGAACGCGGACCAGTACGACCGCTCAGCGATCGCGGTCAGCGCCCGCTCCAGCGTGTCGGTGTGCTTGGTGAACATGGGGTGTGAGTTCTCCATGCCGCCATCCTGCCACCGGAAGAGCGCCGATCTTGCGGTTGTGTCGAGCTTCAGCGACTGGAGGCGGCACCACCCGGCACAACCACAAGATCGGCTATTTCCGCACCGCCTCCGTGCCCGCGGGGGCGGCGGGAGTCAGTTCGCGCATCGAGCGCAAGGGTGACACGAGGATGGGGACCAGGGCGACCAACGCGCCGACCGAGGCCACCCAGAGCGCCTCATGGACGCCGATCACCGAGGCGAGCACGCCGCCGGCCAGGGCGCCGAGCGGGAGCGTGCCCCAGACGATGAACCGCATCGTCGCGTTCATCCGGCCGAGCAGCGCGTCGGGGGTGATGCCCTGGCGGAAGCTCACCTGGTTGACGTTGTAGACGATCACCCCGACGCCGTAGAGGGCGCTGCCGGCCGCGGCGAGCCAGAGCCGCCAGCCCGGCGCCGCCAGCGGGACGAGCAGGCCGCCGAGGTCGCCGACCAGGATGCCGAGCCAGATCGCCGGCCCCGCCCCGACCAGCCGGGTGATCGGGCCGACCAGGAACGCGCCGGCGAGCGCGCCGAGGCCGCCGACCGTGAAGAACAGGCCGATGAGGGCCGGTGACAGGGCCAGCTCGCGGGCCAGGAACATGACCAGGGTCGCCTGGACGATGGCGCCGAAGAAGTTGGAGGTACCGGTACAGGCCGCGATGGCACGCAGCAGCCGGTTGCCGACGACGAACCGCAACCCCTCCAGGATCTCCCGGCCGAGATGCGCGTCGGGATGCCGCTCGGGCCGCTCCTCGACCCGGCGGATCCGGCCCAGGAAGATCGCCGAGACCAGGTAGCTCACGCCGTCGAGCAGCATGGCGACGGGCGCGCCGACCACCTTGACGAGTAGGCCGGCCACGGTCGGGCCGCCGATCTGCGCGGTCGAGCGCACGAGCTCGAGGCGCGAGTTGCCCTCGACCAGGTGGTCCTTGCCCACCAGAAAGGGCAGGTAGCTCTGGTACGACACGTCGAAGAAGACCGTGCAGACGCCGGCGAGCAGGCCCACGACGTACAGCTGAGGCATCGAAAGGACGTCGAGCCACCACGCGACCGGGACCGAGACCAGCAGCACCGCCCGCAGCAGGTCGGCCACGACCATCGCGCCGCGCCGCCGCACCCGGTCGACCAGGGCGCCCGCGGGCAGCCCCACGAGCAGGAACGCCGCGGTCTCGGCGGCGGTCAGGACGCCGACCTCCAGCGGCGAGGCCTGCAGCGTGAGCACCGCGACGAGCGGCAGCGCCAGCACGCTCACCTGAGTGCCGACCTGACTGATCGTGTCGGCGGTGAAGAGCTGGCGGAAGTCGTGGTCCCGCAGCAGTCCTGCCCTCACGACCCCACTGTCAGCGACTGATTGGGAAAAGTCAATCGGTAAGATTACGCCGTGGGCAGACAACTGCGGCGGGCCACCGAGGCCGAGGCCAAGGCGCTGGCGTCATCGACGCGGCTGCGCATCATCCGCGCCTGCCTGGACCGCGCCCTGACCAACAAGGAGATCGCGCACCGGCTGGAGCTCAACCCGGCCACCGCGCTGCACCACGTGCGCACGCTGGTCGCGACCGGGTTCCTGGAGCCGCAGGAGGAGCGGCGCGGGCCGCGCGGCTCGCGCGAGGTGCCCTACCTGTCGACGGGCAAGTCCTGGGACCTCGACATCGGTTCCGGTCAGCAGGCGGTGCTCGAGGCGTTCCAGGAGGAGATGGCGATCGCCGAGCAGCCCGCGCGGCTCGCCCGGCTGGGGCTCCGGCTCACCGAGGAGGAGTGGGAGGAGCTGCACGACCGCTTCGTCGACCTGCTCGACGAGTACGCGGCCCGGGACCGCAGCGGTCCGGGCCGGCCGTACTCGGTCTTCCTGGCCCTCTACGAGGACCGCTCACGCGACTGAGCCGTCGATCGGGCCCTGCCAGTTGGCCCACCGCTCGCGGACCTGGAAGCCCATCGCCTCGTTGATCGCGATCATGTGCACGTTGACCTCGGCGTTGAACGTGTCGATCACGCGGAGGGAAGGCGCCGCCTCGCGGATGTAGCGAAGGTTCTCGATCTTCGACACCACGCCGAGCCGGTGACCCCGATGCTCCGGGCTCACCAGCGTGATCTGCTGCCACGCGTGCCAGTCGACCGTCTTCTGCATCCGGATCGCGCTCCAGGCGACGAGCCGGCCGCTCGCGTCGTGGAGCACACCCGTGTTGTAGGTGCGCCGGCCGTGCTTCGATCGAACCTCGTCCTTCTGCCGGATCCGGTCGGCGTCGAGCTGCTCGGGCTCGTAGTCGAGCTCGCCCAGCGGCGCCTCGCCGATGAACGAGCTGTCCAGCGCGGCCACGTCCGCCAGCAGCTCGTCGGGCGTGCGGTCGCCCCAGCGCACCACCGAGTAGCCAGCCGCCCGGGCCAGGCCCTCGGCGTACAGCCGGTCGAGCAGGGCATCGTCCACGGTCGACAGGTCGAGGCGGCGGCGGACGTCGGTCAGCTTGGACTCCAGGCCGAGCGCGTGGGCGAAGCCCTCCACGTGGAAGGTGCTGAAGCCGAGAGCGGACCGGCGGCCCTGGTCGCGGGCGAACGCCGCCGCGTGCACGTAGAGCGCCTGGCCGACGCCCCGGCGCCGCGCCACGGGCACGACGGAGACATCGAACATCGCCTTGTCGAGGTTGTCCCAGAGCGGAAGGTCGACCACCGCCGTGCCGACGGGCTCGCCGTCGCGGCGGCCGAGGAAGGTGTGCCGCGCCGTGCCCGGCATCGGCGTCACGAGCCATTGATCATGATCGTAGCGGCAGTTGGGCGGGAACTCGGGATAGTCCGCGAGCATCGCCTCGTTGCCCACCTGGAACGCCTCGTCGACCGCCGCCGGATCATCGGCGCGCACCTCGACGATCTCGAGCGTGGAGAGGTCCTGGGTCATGCGGCCAGCCTGACCGACCAGCTATCGACCGGCAACGAATTTTCCGGCGAACGGGACCCTACCCAGGAAATGGTCGAGAGGACGCTCGCCAACACCTCCGGTGTTGTGGTCGCGGACTTCGGGACCAGAGCCCCGGGTCTCGCGGCGACACGTCCTCCCGCACCGAGCATCCTGACCCCCGCGACAAAGGGCGTCAAGTCCCTCGCGCAGCGGACCGCGCGAGGGTGATCACGCTGCGTTGCGGACGGATCCTCCGATCGGACGAGCGGGCCCTCGTCCAAGCGTGGAAGCGCTCTCTCTCCGTGAACGGACAGTAGCGAAATCACCCCTGGGCGGGCGGAAAAATCATCCCAGCAGCCCGGCCTCGCGGGCCGACTTCAGCGAGGGCTTGACGCGGTGCGTGAAGCCCACCCGGTCAGCGACCGCATCGAGGGTCTTCAGGCCGTCGCCGGTGTTGAAGATGACCGTCTCGGCGGCCGGGTCGAGCTTGCCGGTCTGCACGAGCTTCTGCAGTACCGCCGTCGTCACACCGCCCGCGGTCTCGGCGAAGACGCCCGTGGTGCGGGCCAGCAGTTGGATGCCGGCGCGGATCTCGTCGTCGTCGACGTACTCCATCCAGCCGCCGGTGCGGCGGACGGACTCCAGCGCGTAGATGCCCGCGGCCGGGTCGCCGATGTTGAGCGACTTCGCGATGCCGGTGGGCTTGACCGGGACGATCTCGTCGACGCCCTTGTGCAGAGCCGTCGCGATCGGGTTGCAGCCGGCCGACTGCGCGCCGAACACCTTCCACTCGGTCGGCGGGACCAGGCCGATCTCGACCAGCTCACTGAACGCCTTGTCGACCTTGGTGAGCAGCTCGCCGCTGGCCATCGGGATGACCACCTGGGCCGGGATGCGCCAGCCGAGCTGCTCGGCCACCTCATACCCGAGCGTCTTGGAGCCCTCGGCGTAGAACGGGCGGACGTTGACGTTGACGAACGCGGTGTTCTCGAACTCGTCGGTCTCGGTCAGCTCCGAGCAGAGCCGGTTGACCTCGTCGTAGGAGCCCTCGATCGCGACCACCTCACCGCCGTAGACGGCGGTCATGAGCACCTTGCCGGGCTCGAGGTCGGCCGGGATGAACACGGTCGACGGGACGCCCGCGCGGGCCGCGTGCGCGGCGACGGAGTTGGCGAGGTTGCCGGTGGAGGCGCAGGAGTACCGCGTGAAGCCCAGCGCCTTGGCCGCCGTCAGCGCGACCGAGACGACACGGTCCTTGAACGAGTGGGTCGGGTTGGCCGAGTCGTCCTTGACCCACAGCGGGGCGGTGAAGCCGAGCTCGGCGGCCAGCACGTCGGCCTTGACCAGCGGGGTGAGCCCCGGGTCGAGCGTGACGCGGCCCGCCGGGTCCTTGCCCACCGGCAGCAGCGGCGCGTAGCGCCAGATGTTCTTGGGGCCCGCCTCGATCTCCGCCCGGGTGACCTTGGCCAGCGCCTCGGCGTCGTAGCCCACCTCGAGCGGGCCGAAACACTCGTAACAGGCGTGCTGCGCGGCCAGCGGGAACGTGGCGCCACAGCCGCGGCACACGAGGTGTCGGGCGGGCGAGCCGGTCTCGGTGAAGATGCTGAGCGTCGAGGTCATGGCGAGGATTTCCTCTCATCTTTCCCGGACTCTTCCCGGGACGGAATTGGCACCTACCGCGCTCGCCTCGTCATCGAGTCGTCGGCGCAGGGGTTGCCGGGGCTTCATCGGGCCGTATCCCTCTGCCCCTCTGGATGAGGTATGCAGTTGTGTCGTGCGCGTTTCAGTGTAAGGGGCACCACGGCGCAGGCCGTATGAGTCATCTCACGGGTTGGACGTGACTACGGTTTCATTCATGCACCCTTCCGCGGCGGCCTGGTTTGCCGCCCGCACCGCCTCCTGGCTGGACTTTCCCGTCGCCGCGCTGGCTGCCCAGAAGCAGGACACCCGCGTCTCGGTGGTCCTGCCGGCGCTCGACGAGGAGCCGACCGTCGGCGACATCGTCACCGGCGTGCTCACCCTCGGCTCACTCGTGGACGAGGTCGTCGTGGTCGACTCGGGCTCCGTCGACCGTACCGCCGAGGTGGCCGCGGCAGCCGGGGCCGTGGTCCACCACCGCGACGACATCCTGGCGTGGACCGGCTCCCGCCCGGGCAAGGGCGAGGTCCTGTGGAAGGCGCTCGCGGTCACGACGGGCGACATCCTGGTGTACGTCGACGCCGACCTGACCGACTTCCGCCCCCACTTCGTGACCGGCCTGCTGGGGCCGCTGTTCGCCGACCCGGCCGTCCAGATGGTGAAGGCCTTCTATGACCGGCCATTGCTCGACGTCTCCGCGGCCGGCGGCGGACGGGTGACCGAGCTTGCCGCGCGGCCGCTGCTCAACGCCCACTTCCCGGAGCTGGCGGGGGTCGTGCAGCCGCTCGCGGGCGAGTACGCGGCCCGGCGGTCGCTGCTGGAGCGCCTGCCGTTCGCGTATGGCTACGGCGTAGAGACCGGCCTGCTCATCGACACCTACCGCACCGCGGGGCTGGACGCGATCGCCCAGGTCGACCTGGGGCAGCGCACGCACGGCCACCAGGACACGGCGGCGCTGGGCCGGATGGCCGCCACGATCGTCCACACGATCAACGACCGCGTGTCGCCCGAGCACAAGCTCTGGCCGACGCTGACCCAGTTCCGGCGTCATGAGGACGGTGTCGTACCCCAGGTGACCGACGTGTCGCTCCCCGACCGCCCACCGATGGTGACCGTGGACGGCTACGCGGCGTAGCCCTCTTCGGCCGGGGTGAACGTCCACAGATTCGCGGTCGTCATTCCGGACCCGAGCACCGCGAGGGCCAGCCCGCCGATCTCGGCCGTGAGCAGCCATCCGGGCGTGTCGATGATGGCCGCGGGCTCGTCACCGGTGAGCCCGCCGACGCCGAGGGCGGCCGCGACGAGCAGGAGCAGCACGAGGATGAGCACCGTGGTGACCCGCAGCATCCAGTGCCCGATCCGCCCGCCGAACGCCGCGAGGATCGCGGTGCCGCCGGCGATCGCCGCGCCGAACCCGGCGGCGATCGCCCCGATGAGCGTGAAGACCTGGGCGGTGAGGGCCTCGGCGGGCCCGTTGATGGCGTTGGCGTGCTCGGCGTAGCTCGTCCACTCCCCGGCGTGCGCCTGGTCGTAGTAGAGCGCGCCGGAGAGCCCGGCGAGGCCGAGCACCAGCAGTGAGACGCCGAGCGCCGAGGTCCGCATGGACGGGCACCATACCGCCCGGTAACCCGGTCCCGTCAGCTGACCACGTCCTTGCGCAGGAAGCGCCACCACGCCAGGGAGAAGAAGACCGTCGCGTAGGCCAGGGCCGCGATACAGCCCTTCACCAAGTCGTCGGTCTGCATCGGCGTGGAGAGCAGGCCCAGCCAGGCGTCGTTGTAGTGGGTCGGCAGGACGTTGCGCAGGCTGCCCAGGGCCGTGATCTGGTCCAGGATGTTCGACAGGATCTGCAGCAGCACCGCGCCGCCCACTGCGCCCAGCGGGGCGTCCGTCGACACCGACAGCAGGAACGCCAGCGAGGCGACCACCAGCATGGAGACGCAGAGGTACCCCACGATCTCCAGGAGCCGCAGCACCGTCTGGCCGCCTGTGATCTCGCCGCCGATCGGACCGCTCAGTGGAGCCCAGCCGTAGCGCAGGGTGCCGGCCAGCAGCGCCGTCGAGACCAGGGTCAGGATGGCCACCAGGCTGTACAGCAGGGCCACCGTCACCTTGACGCCCAGCAGGCGGGCCCGCGGGACCGGCATCGCCAGCAGGTAGCGGAGGCTTCCCCAGCTCGCCTCGCTCGCCACCGTGTCGCCGCAGAAGAGCGCGACCACGACGACCAGCAGGAAGCCGGCCGAGACAAGCAGGGTGAACAGGGTGAAGTTCGGGCCGCCGGAGGTCGCCAGCTCGGACAGGCGGGAGAACTCGCCGCCGCCGTTGCCGTCGTCGCCGCCACCGCTGTCGAGCTGGAACGCCACCAGGATGATCAGCGGCAGCAGCACCATGAAGCCCAGCGCGAGCTGGGTGCGGCGGCGGGCCGCCTGGCGGCGGATCTCCGTCCACAGGGACAGGGTCGCGCCGGGGCGGTAGCCGACCGCGCCGCCCACCACATCGGTCGTCATCAGCGCTCTCCGCTCGCCTTGGTGTCCCCGCCGACGAGCGACAGGAACGCGTCCTCCAACCGCCGGCGCGGGGTCACCCGGTCGATGCCGACCCCGGCCTTCACGAGCGCCGCCACCACTTCGGCGCGCGGTGTCCCGTCGATGTCGACCACCAGGCCGCGCCCGCCGGACCAGGCCACCGAGCGCACGCCGGTCAGTTCTTCCAGCACCTTCTCGGCGGCGTCCACATCGGACACGTCGAGCTGGACGGTCGGCGAGTCGCCGACGATCTCGTCCACCGGGCCGGCCGCGACGACCTCACCCTTGTGCATGACGACCACGTCGGTGCAGGTCTGCTCGACCTCGGCCAGCAGGTGGCTGGAGACCAGCACGGCCCGCCCGCCGGTCGCGTAGCGGCGCAGCACCTTGCGCATCTCGGCGATCTGCGGCGGGTCGAGCCCGTCCGTCGGCTCGTCGAGCACGAGCAGCTCGGGCAGACCGAGCATGGCCTGGGCGATGGCCAGGCGCTGCTTCATGCCGTGGCTGTAGGTCTTGACCCGGCGGTTGACCGCCGTGCCGAGGCCGGCGATCTCGTAGGCCTCCTCGAAGTGCGCGTCCTCGTGCGGGCGGCCGGTCGCCTTCCAGTACAGCTCCAGGTTCTGCGCGCCGGTGAGGTGCGGCAGGAAGCCCGGCCCCTCGACCAGCGCGCCGACCCGGGAGAGCACCGGCGCGCCGGGCAGCAGCCGGTGGCCGAAGACCAGGATCTCGCCCGCGGTCGGGCGGGTCAGGCCCATCAGCACCCGCAGCGAGGTGGTCTTGCCGGCGCCGTTGGGGCCGAGCAGGCCGACCACCTGCCCGCGCTGGACGGTGAAGTCCACCTTGGCGACGGCGACGAAGCTGGCGTACTCCTTGCGCAGCCCACGCACGACCAGCGGCGTGTCGACGAGCTCGGCGTCGACGCTGCGGTCGATCCGCCTGGTCCGGCGGCGGGCGACCGCCACGACGATCGCGAGCCCGACCAGGATCGCGGCGATCAGCCCGGCCAGCACGTACCGCCAGATCACGTTGGGGTTCGCGATCGGCGTCCCGGCGACGGTGGGCAGCGTGACCGCCCCGTCGACGGCCACCTGGTAGACGGCCGGGTCCGACGGCGACCAGTACGCGGTGTCGGCGGTGGCGACCGTGACGCGCACCCGGCTGCCGGCCTCGAAGCGGTGCACCACGGCCGGCAGCGTCACGGTCACCGGCTGGGCCTCGGCGAGCGTCTTGGGCAGCCCGGTGAGCCGGATCGGCGCGATGAGCCCGTCGGGGATCGACGGGGCGCCCTTGGCCGGCACGTCGTAGAGCTTGACGAACAGCACCGCCTCGCCGCTCTCCGACGCCGCCCGGATGCGGACGGTCGGGGCGCCGGCCGCGTCGTACGCCTCGGTGAGCGGCGCCGAGACGAAGTCCGCGTGCTGGCCGGGGATCTCCGCCGAGACGCCCTCGCCGAGCAGGCTGGCGATGTTGGCGATCGGCAGCGAGGAGATCGCGGCCGGGTTGCCCGCGGGCGGGTTGGCGATGTCCTGCGGCGGGCCCTGCAGGTCGAAGGAGCGTCCGGTGCCGCCGAGCCCCGGGTAGTCGTCGACCGACGACGCGGTGGTGACGAGCCCGCGGCCCTGGGCGTTGAGGCCGGAGACCCGCGAGTAGGTGAAGCTGTTCGCGGGCGCGGCGCCGTTGCCCTTCACGTAGTGGTCGAGCCACTGCGCCGTGAGGTACCGCAGCCGGTCCACCTCGGACTGCGGACCGGTGCCGCCGTCGTGCCCGCCGGTGAACCAGGCGACGCGGACCGGGGTGCCGTTGGCGGCGATCCCGCGCGCGTTGGCGTCGCCCTCGCTCAGCGGGAACAGCGTGTCGACCTGCCCCTGGATGAGCAGCGTCGGCGCCTTGATCTGGTCGAGCACCGGTGCCGGGCTGGACTCCCGCAGCAGCGCGAGCTCGTCCGGCCCGGCCTTCCCGCTCGTGGCGATCTTGAGGTACGCCTGGCAGATGTCCTTCGCGAAGCGTCCGCACTGCGGGTCGCCGACCGTCCCGGAGGGCGCCGCCGCGGTCAGCGGGTCGGGGTTGCCGTTGCCGAAGAACAGCCCGGCCCACTGCTTCTTGAACACGCCGCCCGGCAGGAACGCGGTCGACAGGTCGTTCCAGGTGATCATGGGAACGATCGCGTCGACGCGCTTGTCCTGCGCGGCGAGCAGCAGCGCCAGCGCGCCGCCGTAGGAGCCGCCGACCGCGGCCACCTTCGGGTCGCCGCCGTCCTTGGCGATGTCCGGGCGGGCGGCGAGCCAGTCGAGCAGCCGCTGCGCGTCCTTGACCTCCCAGTCGGGGTGGTCGAGGTGGATCTCCCCGGTCGAGCGGCCGAAGCCCTGGGCGGTCCAGGTCAGCACCGCATACCCCAGGTCGGCGAAGTCCTCGGCGTCGCTGCGCACGCTCTGCTTCGTGCCGCCGAAGCCGTGCGCGAGCAGGATCGCCGGGACCGGCTTCGCCGAGCTTGCCGACTTCGGCAAGTAAAGCGTGGTGTCGAGGACCACCTCGGTGGCGTCGTCGGGCCCGGTGCGAACGGAGATGCGCTGCTCGGACGTCCTGAACGAGGACGGTGTGGGCAGCGCCGCCCAGACGACAAGGCCGGCCACCAGGACGGTGACCACCGAGCCGGCGATGAGCTGGCGGCGGGTGACGCGCAATCGCATTGCTAAACGGTACGCATCGGATGTTGCGGGTCGGCGAATCCCTCAGGCCCTTCACAGCAACGGCTACGCTCGGGTGCGTGTCGGCGACCTTGACGCTCACTGCCAGCCTCCGCCCGGCCGCGCTCGACGCCCGCCGCGGCGTGGTCCGGCTGCACCCCGAGGTGCTCATCGCGCTCGGGCTGCGCCCGGGCGACCCGATCTCGCTCACCGGCCGCCGCGCGTCGGCCGGGATCGTCGCCGTCGCCGAGCCGGGCGCCAGCCGCGCCCTGCTGTACGCCGACGACCTGGTGCTCGGCAACCTCGGGCTGCGCGACGGGGGCCAGGTCACCGTGGCCGCCGCGCCGCTGCGGGCCGCACAGCACGTGACGCTCGCCGGCCCGCCGGAGATCGTCGCCGTCGTCTCGCCGGAGATGCTGCGACTCGCCCTGCTGGGCAAGGTCGTGACGGTCGGCGACAACGTCTCGCTGCTGCCGCAGGACGTCTCGCTCGGCACGCTGCCGACCGCCCCGGCGGCCGCGACCGTCATGGTCGACCGCGGGCTGGTCGAGGCGGCCCGCAAGAGCCTGTCCAACACGGTCGGCTACGCGTGGACGAGCGCGCTGCTCACGGTCGTCGCCGCCGACTCCGACCCGGGCGCCCTGGTCACCATGGACACCGCGGTCGGCTGGCAGCACGGCCAGCAGACCCACGCGCCGGGCACGGTCGTGACCGCGCAGGCCTCGACGCCCGCGGCGAAGCCCGTCGTGAACCTGGACGACCTGCCCGGCCTGCGGGCCCAGGCGGAGCAGCTGATCGAGCTGCTCGACCTCGGCTTCCACCACGGCGAGGTGCTGTCGAAGCTCGGCACCACGATGTCGCTCGGCGTCCTCGTCACCGGCCCCGCCGGCTCGGGCAAGTCGGCCCTGGTCCACGCCGTCGCCGCGCAGGTCGAGGCCCAGGTCGTGGCGCTCTGGGCGCCGGAGATCGCGGCCCTGACCAACAACGACGCCGCCGCCCGCCTGCGCAAGGCGGCCGACGAGATGCGCGCCCCCGGCCCGGCCGTCCTGCTGATCTCCGACGTCGACGCGCTGGCCCCGCGCGACCAGCCCGGCCCGCTGTCGACGGTGTTCCGCCAGCTGCTCGGCGAGCTGATCCGCGAGGGCGAGGCGGTCGTCTGCACCACCAGCCGGCCCGAGTCGGTGGACCCGGCGCTGCACTCCCCCGAGCTGCTCGCGCACGAGATCGCGCTGCCGCTGCCCGACGCGGCGCTGCGCCGCGAACAGCTCGGCGTGCTGACCCGGGGCATGCCGCTCGACGACGACGTCAAGCTCGACGACGTGGCCGCCCGCACGCCCGGATTCGTCGCCGCCGACCTCGCGGCATTGGCCCGGGAGGCGGGTGTACGGGCAGCGCTGCGCCACCGCCGCGAGGGCGAGGCGCCCCGGGTCGTGATGGCCGACTTCGAGGCCGCCCTGGAGGTCGTGCGGCCGACGTCGATGGCGGAGTCGTCGCTCGAGCTGGCCAAGGTCACCCTCGACGACGTCGGCGACATGGTCGAGGTCAAGCAGACGCTCACCGAGTCGGTGCTGTGGCCGCTGTCGTACCCCGACGCCTTCTCCCGGCTGGGTATCGAACCGCCGCGCGGCGTGCTGCTCTACGGCCCGCCCGGCTGCGGCAAGACCTACCTCGTGAAGGCGATCGCCGGCACCGGCAAGGCCAACGTGCTCTCGGTCAAGGGCGCCGAGCTGCTGTCCAAGTGGGTCGGCGAGTCGGAGCGCGCGGTCCGCGAGCTGTTCCGCCGGGCCCGCGAGGCGGCGCCGACGCTCGTCTTCCTCGACGAGGTCGACGCTCTCGCCCCGCCCCGCGGCCAGGGCACCGACGGCGGCACGACCGACCGTGTGGTCGCCGCCCTGCTCACCGAGCTCGACGGCGTCGAGGCCCTCCGCAACGTGGTCGTCATCGGCGCGACGAACCGCCCCGACCTGGTCGACCCGGCCCTGCTACGCCCCGGCCGGCTGGAGCGCCTGGTGTTCGTCCCGCCGCCGGACGCCGACGCCCGCGCCGAGATCCTGCGGGCCGCGGCCAAGTCGGTGCCGCTGGCCGAGGACGTCGACCTGAAGGCCCTGGCCGCCGACCTGGACCGCTTCTCGGCGGCCGACTGCGCGGCCCTGGTCCGCGAGTCGGCCCTGGCCGCGATGCGCGAGTCGCTGGACGCGACCGAGGTGACCGCGGAGCACGTGGCGATGGCCCGCGAGCGCGTCCGCCCGTCCCTGGACCCGACCCAGGTCACCTGGCTGGCGAACTACGCGGAGCAACAGAAGGCCCGCTAGGGGCTCAGCGGCGGCGGGCGCGGGAGACGCGCAGGCGGCGCAGGCGCTGGACGACCACCGGCTCGTGGGCCAGGGCCAGCGGGTTGTCGAGCAGCGCGTTGAGCAGCTGGTAGTACCGGGTCGCGGAGAGGCCGAACGTGTCGCGGATGGCCTGCTCCTTGGAGCCGGCCTGGCGCCACCATCGCTTCTCGAACGCCAGGATCTGCTTGCTCCGGTCGTCGAGCTCGGCGGGCTCCTCCTCGACCGCGATGTCGCCGGCGGCCGGCTCGTCACCCAGGTCGCCGTCGACGAAGTCGTCGACGTCCTGAGTGGACGGCTGACTTGGGACGTGCGCGACTTCCTCGCGCTTCATCGCGGACTCCAGCGGGGCCTCGGGGGGTGATTCCACCCTAGCGCCTGTTTCACAACTGGGGTCGGAGCGAGGCGGAGTCCAGATTTCGTCTGGCGTCGCCCCGCGGGAGCCAGGCTACCGGTGTTGTCACCGGGCTTCCGCGGGGTGGCGTCAGCGCCATGGGCGGGCCGGCCGGGCGCAGCTGCGCCGGGCCGGCCTTGGCGAGGAATCTGGGCCCGCCGCAGCCCGGCCTCAGTTGTGAAACAGGCGCTAACGGCCGGCGCCGGGAACCGCCCGCCCCGGCGCGGTCAGGCGGTGACGATCTTCACGCCCGCCTCGGCGAAGGCGTTCAGCGTCGCCGCGGTCGCGTTGGAGTCGGTGACCAGGGTGTCGATGCGGTCGATCGGGCAGATGCGGGCGAACGCGTGACCGCCCAGCTTGGAGCTGTCGGCGATGATCACCACGCGGCGGGCGCGGGCGACCATCAGGCTGTTCATCGCGGCCTCGCCCTCGTGGTGGGCCGCGGCGCCCAGTGTCACGTCCAGGGCGTCCACGCCCAGCAGCGCGATGTCCAGCGTCACGTCGCGCAGGATGTTGCCGCCCAGGGGGCCGACCAGCTCGAACGACTGGGGGCGCACCACGCCGCCGGTCACGACGATCTTCATCCGCGAGCGGACCAGCAGCTCGTTGGCGATGTTCAGGGCGTTGGTGACGACGGTGAGCTGGGCGTCGTCGACGCCGCCGGTCAGCTCCGGGCGCACCGCCAGGGCCCGGGCGACCTCCGTCGTGGTGGTGCCGCCGTTGAGCGCGACGACCATGCCGGGCGACACCAGGGCCGCGGCCGCCGCGCCGATCCGCTGCTTCTCCGGCGCGTGCTTCGCGGTCTTGTACCGCAGCGGCAGGTCGTACGACACACCGTTGGCCACGGCACCGCCGCGCGTGCGCGTGATCATCTGCTGCTGCGCCAGCTGGTCGAAGTCGCGGCGGATCGTGGCCTGCGACACGTCCAGGCGGTCGGCGGCGTCCTCGACGCTGATCCGGCCGCTGTCGGTGAGGATCTCCAGGAGCGCGTTCCAGCGCGCATAGCGGTCCACGGTGACCCTCCTTTGCGCGTACGGTGCGAGATGTGTGCACAATAATGCGCGAAACAGTGGGTAAACGCAAAGGCAACTGCTCGAACTAACCAATGCGGGTACGGTTGCCAGCCGACCGGCCGGTGCGCAATGATGCGCGAACGAGCGGGGTTTGCAGCCGTAACGAACAGCCGAGGACGAACGCCACATGACGCAGACCGTGATCGCCCTCGATGTCGGCGGCACCGGGATCAAGTGTGCGCTGGTCGGTTTGGACGGCACCGTCCAGCACGCCGAGCGCCACGCGACCGGGCGGGAGCGCGGCGCCGAGGCGGTCGTCGCGACCATTCTCGACATCGCCGAGGGGCTCGCCGCGACGGCCCGGACCAAGGGCCTCGAACCGGTCGGAGCCGGCCTCGTGGTGCCCGGCGTGATCGACGAGGTCAACGGCGTCGCCGTGTGGGCGGCGAATGTCGGATTTCGCGATGTACCGCTGAAAGCCAAGCTCGAAGAGCGCCTGGGCCTGCCGGCCGCGCTCGGGCACGACGTGCGCGCCGGCGGCCTGGCCGAGGCCCGGCTGGGCGCCGGCCGGGGCCACGACTACGTGCTCTTCATCCCGGTCGGGACCGGCATCGCCGCCGCCAACGTCGTCCACGGGCAGGTCTACACGGGCGCGCACGGCGCCGCCGGCGAGATCGGCCACATCGTCGTGCGGCCCGGCGGCCCGCAGTGCCAGTGCGGCCAGCGGGGCTGCCTGGAGTCGATCGCCTCGGCGTCGGCGGTCGGACGGCGGTACTCCGAGCAGGCAGGCCGGCCGGCCACCGCCGAGGAGGTCGCCAAGCTCGCCTCCGACGGCGACCCGGTGGCGGTCGCGGTCTGGCAGGAGACGATCGACGCCCTGGCCGACGGCCTGCTGATCGGCATGGCGCTGTTCGACCCGGCGGTCATCGTGCTCGGCGGCGGGCTGGCCGAGGCCGGCGAGGCGCTGCTGGCCCCGCTGCGGGACGGCGTCAAGGCGCGGGTGACCTTCCACCGCGAGCCGGCCATCACCCGTGCGGCGCTCGGCGATGAGGCGGGCTGCCAGGGGGCGGCGCTGATAGCACTGGACAAGATGAACAGGAGCACGCGATGACGGTGGTGTCCGGGGTCCGGGTCGTGGCGGGAGACCGCGTCATCGACAACGGCTTCGTCCGGATAGAAGGCGACCGCATCGCCGAGGTCGGCGCATCCGACGCAGCGGAGCACGAGGGCCCGACCGTCGTGCCCGGGTTCGTCGACATCCACGTGCACGGCGGCGGCGGCGCGACGTTCACCACCGGCGACCCGGTCGACGCGCGCAAGGCCGCGCGGTACCACCTCGGGCACGGCACCACGACCATGCTCGCCAGCCTGGTCACCTCGCCGCCCGAGCTGATGATGAGCGCCACCAAGGCGTTCACCCCGCTGGTCGCCGAGGGGCTGCTGGCCGGCGTTCACTTCGAGGGGCCGTACCTCTCGCAGGCCCGATGCGGCGCCCAGAACCCGGCCCACCTGCGCCACCCCTCCCTCGCCGAGCTGAACGCGCTCATCGAGGCGGGCGAGGGTGCGGTGCGCCTGGTGACCATCGCTCCCGAGCTGCCCGGCGCGCTGGAGGCGATCCGGCTGCTGGTCGACCGGGGCGTGGTCGTCGCGCTCGGCCACACCGACGCGACCTGGGAGGAGACGCTCGCCGGCGTCGACGCCGGGGCGACCGTCGGCACCCACGTCTTCAACGGCATGCGCCCGCCGCACCACCGCCAGCCCGGCCCGGTCTTCGCGCTGCTCGGCGCGGCCACGGTGACCTGCGAGTTCGTCGCCGACGGTGTCCACCTGCACGACGGCACCCTGGCGTTCGCCACCCAGGTGACCGGCCCGCGGCGGGCCGCGCTCATCACCGACGCGATGGCGGCGGCCGGCATGCCCGACGGCGAGTACGACCTGGGCGGCCAGACCGTCGCGGTGGCGGACGGCGTGGCCCGGCTGACCAGGGACGGTTCGATCGCCGGCAGCACGCTCACGATGGACAAGGCGTTCCGCCGGGCCGTCGGCGCGGGCCTGTCACTGGTGGACGCCTCGCGGATGGCGAGCGGCACCCCGGCGGCGGCGATCGGCCTCGGCGACGAGGTGGGCACGCTGCGCGAGGGTCAGCGGGCCGACCTGGTCGTGCTCGACGCGGACCTGAACGTTCAGCGGGTGATGCGGGCCGGCGCCTGGGTCTGACCCGCTACCTGATGTTGGTCGGGGCCTGTCGGCTCTGGACCCGATCTCCCGGCCCGGCGAAGAAGGGGGCGCCCCACCCCGCGCGGTCGATCCGGCCGAGCGGGACGGCGTCCCACGGCGCCCGCTGCAGCACCCGGTCGAGGAGCAGGCCGAGCAGGATCGCGGCCAGCCCGTCGCTCAGCCAGTGGAAACTGAGATACGTGGTGGTGAACAGCAGCACCAGCGGCACCGTGTAGCGGATCGCGAGCACCAGCCCCGGCCGCAGGACGCCGGTGAGCAGGGCGGCGAGCACCCCGTACCAGACGATGGCGTTGACCACGTGGCCGGACGGGTAGGACATCCCCTGCTCGGCGTGGAACAGCAGCTCGGGATGCGGGTCGGTGGGCTCGCTGGCGGCCAGCCGGTCGGTCCACAGCTTCAGCGGGCCGATCGTCACGTAGGTCAGCGCGAAGGCGCCCACGACCAGCAGGAACGGCCGGATCGTGTGCCGGCGCCGGGTCATGACGAAGGCGACGATCAGGGCCAGCGGGGTGAGCACCTGGCCGCCCTGGCCGAGCCGGTTGCACCAGCGCAGCGTGGTGTCGAGCCAGCCGGGGCGGTGCGCGTCGACGAAGTCCCGCACCGCGAGGTCCAGGTCCAGCAGCGGGGTGCGCCAGACGAGGGCGAGTGTCACGGCGGCGAAGCCGGCCAGCAGGACGGCGTCGAACCACCAGCCGGACGGGCGGACGGGGCGTAGCACGGCACCGACGGTACCCGAAACCGCGAAAGGGCCTGGGCAGCTGCCCAGGCCCTTCACAAAAGCTCAACGCTTTCAGACGACGTCCCACACGGCCGCCGCGCTCGGTGCCAGCTTCTAGATAAGTCCACGCAGGTCGGCGGCGATGCGGTCCATCCGGACGCCGGAGTTCGGGCAGCCGCCGAAGTGGTGCAGCGCGATCACCTTGTTGGTCCTGCGCGAGATCACCGGCGAGCCGGAGGAGCCGCCGTCGGTGTCGCAGTAGTACGACATGTCCGTGTCGGTGTCGTAGCCGTCGTAGGACGGGTTCGACACCGCGCAGTTGCCGTTGCGCTCGGTGTTGTCCTGCACGGTGATCACAGTCGGGGCGCCGCGCGGGTGCTGGGGGATGTACAGCTCCTCGCCGCGCACCGGCGCCCGGTCGTCGACCTGGAGGTAGCCGAAGCGCTGGATCACCTCGAAGTTGCGCACGCTGAACAGCGTGTAGTCGAGGATGTCGTCGGTGGCCAGGACCTGGTCGCCCATGACCTTGGTCGGGCGGAGGGTCGCGCCGCCCTCGCACCGGGCGCACTCGTAGTTGAACCACACTTCGGTGCCGCGCGCCTCGCGGGTCGAGGTGAGGCAGTGGGCGTTGGTCAGCATCCGGTTCTGCGAGCCGACCCGCCAGGCGGTGCACAGCTCGACGCCGTCGATGAGGATCCGGGCGACCGGCTTGGCATTGGCGTACGCGACCGGGTCCGACGACTTGTAGCAGGCCGCGTTCTCGGTCTCGTTGCTGCGCCCGCAGATGCTCTCCAGGTGCGGCAGCCGCGCCTTGGCCTCCAGAGCGGCCCGCCGTTCGGCCGGCGTCTGGCCCCGGGCGACCTTGTCGACGGTGACGCCGAGGCCGGCCAACCGCGACTTGATCCCGAGCGGATCGCCGCCGGCCTTCTCGACCCTGACCACGGCCCGATCGCCCGAGACGGACATCGACCAGTTGCCGTGCTCCTGGAGGTCGGCCGCGGTGTACGCATACTGCTCGGTGCCGGTCGCGTCGCTGATCAGCACCCGGTCCCCCGGGTCGAGCCGCAACTGGGCGAAGTGCACCTTGACGTAGTCGGCGCCCGGGTAGGTGAACGCGCGGCTCGCGGCCCGCTCGATCGTGCCGCCGGTGACCGCCTCCAGCACGCCCGCCGCCACGGCGCCCGGCTCGATCCGCTCGGGCGTGACCGACGCCATCCGCGGCCGTGCGGGGCCGAACGTGGTCGCCGCCGCGACCCCCACCCCGGTGAGTGCGAGCAGGGTACAGATCCCCGCCGTCAACAACGCCCTACGCCGCATGCGCGCGTCCTCCCAAAGGTCTGCAGAAGGGAACGCCCGGACTGTTAGGGGTAAATCGGGCGATCCGCCCGTTCAACGACCGACGACGCGGCGAGGCGCGCGGAACTCAGCGGGATCCGTCGACCGTCCCGCCGGTTTGCGCCAACAGGTTGCCGAGACCCGTCCGGGTGGTCACCACGGTGAGCAGATCGTCGGCACGCAGCACATACGTGGGTGGCGGGGCCCAGACCGTCTGGCGGCCCTCATCGGTCGTCACCGAGAGCACCCGCACCTCGCCGACGTCCTGGGCGACCCCGACCGGACGCCCGTCAAGCTCCGAGGCGGCGATCACCGGCGCCTCGGCGAGCAGCAGCACCCGCCGGTCCACCGGGATGGTGCCGATGACCTCGCGCTCCAGCAGCGCGGCCGCGAACGCCGGCGCCGCCAGGTACGACACGCTGCGCGACGCGGTGATGCCGAAGGCCCGCTGCACCCGGTCGGCGAACCCGCCGTCGAACAGCCGCAGGATCACCCGCAGGTCCGGGTTCAGCTCCCGGCCCTCGATCGCCGCCTCCAGGTTGGCCTGGTCGTCGGTGGAGACCACGATCAGGGCGCGGCAGGTGTCGACCGACGCGGCGCGCAGCGTCTCGACGTTGCTCGCGTCGCCGACGATGAACGGCACGCCGCGCTCGCGGGCGGCCTGCGCGCCGCGCGCGTTTTCGTTGCGGTCGATGACCACGACCGGCACGCCGAGGTCGACGAACGAGTGCATGACCCGGGTGCCGACGTTGCCGAGCCCGACGACCACGACGTGGCCGGAGAGCGGCTCGCGCAGCCGGCCGAGCGCGATCGCCAGCCGGGCCTTGACCACGGCGTCGACGACGGCCGCGGTGATCACCGGGATCAGCGCGATGCTCACCAGGCTGAGCAGGGTGGTGACCAGCTTCTCCAGCCAGTGCGCCTGGAGGTCGGGGCTGGCACCCACCAGCTCCGACAGCAGGGTCACGTAGGCGGCGTTCCACCAGCTGATGTGCCGGTGGTACGCGATGATCGCGGTGCCGGCCGCGAGCAGGCCGACCAGCAGCAGCGCGGTCACCCACAGCTTGCGACTGATCAGGCTGCGCACGGTGGCGAACGGCCGGTGCCGCTGCCGGCGCCACCAGCGGCGCAGCCGCCCGCGGCTGCGCTGGGGCAGCTCGCCGCGGTCGTCGCGGGACAGCACCGTGGTCGCCCGCTCGCCCGTCGCCACCGCGAGCACCAGGTCGGCCCGCTCCTGGTCGGCGGGCAGCAGGTCGGGTTCGCCGTCCCCGGCGGTACTGGCGAGGCCGCAGACGACGTCGTCGGCGCGCACCTCGGACCGCCGGGCCACGAAGAGCGTGCGCCCCGCGACCCGCACGTGCACCGGGGCGACCTCGCCCAGCGCCTCCGACACGAACGCGGGCGCCGCCATCTGCGCGTCCGAGAGCACCCGCACGTCGGCGAAGTTGCGCTTGACCCGCTGCCCGAGGCGCAGGTTGAACATCCGGACGACCAGCCGGAGGCCGGGGTGGAGCTCCTGGGCCTGCAGCGCCGCGTCGAGGTTGCCGATGTCGTCCTGCTTGACCAGGGCCAGCGCGTCGGCCGAGCCGAGGTCGGCCTTCTGGAATGCCTCGATACCGGGCTTGTCGGCCTCGACGACCCGGCCGCCGTTGTCGGCCAGCAGCTGCGCGATCTCCGGGCCGTGCCGGCGGCGGACGCTCGGCATGATCGCGGTGACCTGCACGCCGTACTGCTCGATCAGCTCCGCGATCAACCGGTGGGCCAGCGGGTCGTCGCCGCACACCACCACGCGCTTGGCCGGGGCGTGCACGACGTGGCGATGCTCCCGATCCTCATGGCCGGGCGCCTCGATCGACCACGGACGGGTGATCGCCTGGACCCGGGGCAGACCGCTGCGAAGCCGCCTCATCAGCCAAGACTCGGAGGTCACCGGGCGATCCTAGCGAAGATCACCAGTACCCGATGTCCCGCGACCTCGTTGAACCCGGCGATCGGAATTGTCGACCAGATGGGTATTCGAGGATGAACACGTGGTTTCGCCGGGCGGTAGGCACCGCCGGTGTGGCCGGCGGCATGCTGCTGCTCGGCGCCGGTGCCGCACACGCGGCCGATGAAACGGCTCCCGGCCAGCTGGACGATCCACTCGTGCCCGGGGACCTGCAGCTCGACGCGCGCGGCTCCAACATCGACATGAGCGCTTCGACCACCACCGAGGCGGGTCAGCGCACCACGTCGATGACCACCAGCACGTCGTCGGCCCCGAGCCTGCTGGACAACCTGCCGCTGAGCGAGTGGCTGCCGACCAACGGCCTGGCCCTGCCCCGCACGACGTCCAGCCGCCTGCCGAGCCTGCCCGCCCTCCCGACCGACGCCGTCGCGGTGAACAGCCTGAACGGCAAGAACCCGAACACCGGCAAGAAGGAGGACTCGCTCGCCGCGCTGCCGCTGGTCGGCTCGGTGGGCGGCAACCCGCTCGGTGCGCTGGGCCAGCTCGGCGCGCTCGGCCTGCCGGTCGGGACCGACTCGCTGGGCGGCACGTCGATCGCCGACACCCGCACCGCGTTCCCGAGCACGCCGTCGCCGGGCCGCAAGGGCAAGACGACCGAGGCACTGCCGCTCGTCGGCGACCTCCCGCTGGGCGGCAGCGACGTGCTCAAGAACGACTCGGTCACCGGCGTGCCGGTCATCGGCGGCATCGGCCCGACGCCCGGCGTGAGCACCACGGCCGTGGCCAACCGGCTCGTCCCGACGACGGGGGCCCTGCCCTACGCCGCGAGCCAGCTGCCGCTGGTCACCGAGAAGGCGTACGCACCGAAGCACGCGACGCAGTACTCGCCGCGCCACGCGCACGACGAGGAGGGCCTGCCGGTCGTCGGCGGGCTCCCGCTGCTGGGCGGCGGCAAGCTGCCGCTGATCGGCAACTTGCTCGGTTAGTCGCCGGCGCCCCGGTCCGCTCAGCGGTGGTAGGTCATCTCCCCCGCGCGGATCGGGGCGTCGAGCCGGTTCTCGTAGGGCGCGAGCGGGCACGCCCAGGCGTCGTCGTAGGCGCAGCTCGGGTTGTACGCGTAGTTGAAGTCGAGCCGCACCCGCCCGTCGGGGAGCGCCACGACGCCCCGGCCGTGCGTGCCCTTGACGGTGTCGGTGAGGTACCGCCCGGCGCCGTAGGTCTCGCGGCCGCTCGTGCCGTCGCGGAACGGCAGGAACAGCCCGCCGCCGTAGGCCTGGAGCCAGAAGAGGGTCAGCCGGCCCCACGGCGTCGGCAGATGGCCGACCCGGGTGTAGGTCAGGACGCCGTCCTCGCCGCCGGTCGCGATCTCCAGGGTGCCCTCGGCAGGCTCCATCGGTACCGTGGCCGCGAAATCCTCGTCATGCGGGAAATATCGCAGCGGGCCGGGCGCGGCGGACTGCGGATGGGTCGCGAACAGGTCGTCGCGAAGGGCCCGGAACCCCGCCATGTCCACGTCGGACAGGTACATGGCGGCGACCCGGGCCCGGTAGTCGGCGAGGGAGAGAGCGTCCACGCGTTCCGAACCTACCCGCGCAGCGGCGCTCCCGCGGCGTGCAGGTGACGAAGGGCCTGAGCGTAGGAGTCGACGAACGAGGCCGACTCGTAGCGGACGTCGATCTCCCGGCAGTACTCCTCGACGATCGGCTGGGCCTTGCGCAGGTTCGGCGTCGGCATGTTCGGGAACAGGTGGTGCTCGATCTGGTAGTTGAGGCCGCCGAGCAGCACGTCGACCCAGACCCCGCCGCGCACGTTGCGCGAGGTCAGCACCTGCTTGCGGAGGAAGTCCAGCTCGTCCTCGGCGGTCAGCACCGGCATGCCCTTGTGGTTCGGCGCGAACGTGCAGCCGAGGTACAGGCCGAACAGCCCCTGGTGGACCAGGATGAACGCGATCGCCATGCCGGGCGGCAGCAGGATGAACGCCGCGGCCAGGTAGGCGACGAAGTGCCCGTACAGCAGGATCCCCTCGAGCCAGCGACGCTTGACGCCCGGGAGCGCGCGGGCGCTCGACACGTGGAGGTTGAAGCCCTCCAGCAGCAGGAGCGGGAAGAACAGCTGCGCCTGGTGCCCGCCGATCAGCCGGGCCACACCCTTGGCGTTCTCGGCCTGCCGGGTCGACCACACGAGGATGTCCGGCGCGACGTCGGGGTCGTGGTCCTCGTGGTTCGGGTTGGCGTGGTGGCGGGTGTGCTTGTTCATCCACCAGCCGTAGCTCATGCCGATGCCGAGGTTGCCGACGAACATGCCCAGCCCCTCGGACCAGCGGC
Source organism: Dactylosporangium sp. AC04546 (assembly GCF_022095675.1). Taxonomy (GTDB): domain Bacteria; phylum Actinomycetota; class Actinomycetes; order Mycobacteriales; family Micromonosporaceae; genus Dactylosporangium. The sequence continues at coordinate 112,649 of NZ_JAHYSG010000022.1, forward strand.
GCCCACTGAACACCTGCTTGTGGGCGAGGTCGTGAGCGACCAGGGCGACCTGCGCGTACGCGACCGCGAGGCCGACGGCGACCGCCAGGATCCACCAGGACGCGCCGACCGTCGCGAAGGCCGCCCAGCCGCCCACGTAGAGGGCAGTGACCAGGGCGAATCTGATCACGTAGTACCCCGGGCGCCGATCGAGCAGGCCGGCGGCTTTGATTCGCTGGGACAACGTCGTGAAGTCGCTCGTTCGCTCGACCGTGATTGTCATGCCGATCAGTGTCCCGGGCGCCCGCGGCGAGATCGAACCGGGCAGCCCCGCTTTTTCGTGGTGGGGCTGGCCCTACCATCCCCACCGTGTAGGGGTCTGGGTGAACCGCCTCGCCCTCCTCGGTGCAGTATCCGGGCATCGTCGGGCGTCTGCGGTGCGCACCAAAGAGGGGCAGCCTAGGCTTTGACGGGTGCCAGTGCTCATCGGCTCCTACGCAGACCATTACTCGACCTTCGACGACGACGGCAAGCCGCTGGGCGCGCCCGTCCAGGCCAACGCTCCGAGCTACGTCGTCGTCGGCCCCTCCGGCGTCCGGTACGCGGTGGGCGAGCTCGACGAGGGCAGCGTCTCGGCGTTCACGCCCGACGGCGAGCTGCTCAACACCCTGCCGACCGGCGGCGCCAGCCCGTGTCACCTGGCCCTGGCCGGCGACTTCCTGCTGGCCGCGAACTACGGCGGCGGCAGCGTCGCGGTGTTCGCCCTGCGCCCGGACGGCTCGCTCGACCGGCGCACCGACCTGGCCCAGCACGTGGGCGGCAGCGTGCACCCGGCGCGCCAGGAGGCCGCCCACGCGCACCACGTGACGGTTCGCGACCACATGGTGCACGTCGTGGACCTCGGGATGGACTCGCTGGTCCATTACCGCCTCGACCCCGCAGGCACGCTGGAGCACGTCCGCACGACGACGGCCCAGCCGCTCGGCTCGGGCCCGCGCCACCTGGTCTTCCACCCGTCGGGCCGGGTGTTCGTGGCGAACGAGCTCACGTCGACGGTGGCGACCTACACCTCGGGATTCGAGCTGCTCGACGTGCGGCCATCGGTGCTGGTCGAGCCGATGGGCGACAACCTGCCGAGCGAGCTGGCACTGTCCCGGGACGGCCGGCACCTGTACGTGGCGAACCGCGGCAACGACACGATCACGACCTTCGCGGTGGAGGAGTCGGGCCTGCTCCCGGTCGACGAGGTGTCGACGGGCGGCACGTGGCCACGCCACTTCGCGGTGCTCCACGGCATGCTGTGCGTGGCCAACCAGCACTCGGACACGGTGACGACGCTGGACCTGGACCCGGACTCGGGGGTGCCGCACCCGGCCCGCCCGTTCATCGAGCACCCCTCCCCCAGCGTCGTCGTTCCCCTGTGACAGTCCCATGATCCAGGGACATCCCTGGTTCCCTGGATCATGGGCCTCCCGGGGGAGGTGGTGGGGGAGGTGGGGCCGAATGGTTGTCGAACGAGCGTTCAGTGCCGCAGCATAAGTACATGGGTGAGCTGGTGGCGCTGCCCAAGTCGGGCGACGTGTTCGAAGACGTGCGCGGGCACGACCGGACCATGCGGGTGACCTGTCATCCGCGGCAAGGGACCGTGGTCGTGTCGCTGTGGGTGGACAAGATCTGCCGGGCCTCGTTTCAGCTGCTCGAGGCCGACCTTCCGAGGTTGCGCTCCGCGCTCGACGGGATGGCCGTCGCGGAGATCGAAGCGGAGGCCATAACCGAATCCATACCGCTGCCGCCGCCGCTGCCCGAGCAGGAAGCGAGCTAGGCCCCTAGGCCTCCGTCAGGGCCGGGTTCTCCGAGCGGGCGTTGGCCGGCTTTTCACGCTGGCGCGGCACGCGCGCCGCGCGCGGGCGCTGGCTCAGCGTGGCGGCCGTGATGCCGGCCTCCCGAACCGCGTCCAGCGTGTCGCGCAGCTCGGCCGCCTCCTCCGCCACCTCGGCGGCCTCCTCGGCCAGCGCCTGCGCCGCCACCAGGGCGACGTCGGCCAGTTTCACCGCGTTGCGCTCGGCCGACGCGGCGGCCTCGTAGAGGCGGCGGGCCCGGCTCTCGGCCGAGCGGCGCAGCTCGACCTCGCGGGCCTGGAGCTCCACCAGCGGGTCGGCGCCACTCACGCCCTTGAACACCTGCTCCAGCGAGTCGACGGTGATGTCGCCACGCTTGAACGCGTCGAGGGCCGCGCGCGACAGCTCGCGCTTGCCGTCCTCGTCGACCTCGGACGCGGCTTCCACGGAGGCGGCGTGCGTGTTCGCGGCGTTGAGCGCGTCCTGATACGCCTTCTGGGCCACGTCGAACGCCGCCCAGGCCACCTCGCGGGCCTGCTGGGCCGCGTCCCGGCGGGCCTGCGCCTCGACGACCGTGAGCTGCGCGCGCTTGGCGGCCGCAGCGGTCGCGGCGGCCTGGCGGATCAGCTCACCGGCCTCGGTGCGCAGCCGGGCGCGCTCGGCCGGGCTCAGGCTCGCCTGGGCCTCCTCGGCCTGCGCGCGGCGGTCGGCCCGGTCCAGCCGGTGCAGGTTCCACCGGGAGAGCACGCCCGCGAGCACGATGAACAGCAGGATGAACAGCATCAAACCGACCCACAGCACCACCGCGCCCTTGACCGGGTCGAGCCCGAGGATGCCCCGGCCTCCGTCGAGGGTCCACGGGAGATCCACTGACGAGGAACCCAGGGTGACGGGTGCAGAGAGAGCCACGGCGCGACACCTCCGGCTGTGCTGTGGAGCTACAGCGTAGTGTCCGACGGCCATCCCGGGCATCCCATAGAAGAGTGACAATTCGAGGAAATCTCGGACACGCACCGCGATCAACAGGCGAAAAACCGCAGGTCAGCGGGGTGCGCTGGAAACGTTGCCGCACCTCGCTGTCGGACAGTTGTCACCACATCGTGATCAGCACCGCGAAATTCGGCTGTACCGCCGCCAAGTGATCGCTAAGGTGCGCGCCATGTGCCTTCGTGTCGTGCTGTCGCCGCCCATCCGCTAGCGGGCAGGCGACGCCCTCGGACCTGAGACCCCGACGGACCCCCGTCGGGGCGGTGACGGCTGCCCGCGTTCCTCGCGTCCTTCGACACGACCGATCTCGGGAGATCCGTTCACATGGCACAGTCTCGTGCCCTGCCGGTCCGGTGGGGCCTCTTCTGCATCGCCTTCGCGGCGGCTTCATGGGGCGTCGGCGGGTTCGTCGCCGCCGTCCTCTATCGGCACAGCGGGCTCGGCCCGATCGCCGTGACCTGCTGGCGCTACCTCGGCGGCCTCGCCCTGCTGGCCGCCCTGCGCCCGCTGCTCAACAAGGGAAGGTTCGCCACGCGACCCCGATGGCTGATCGTCAACGGGCTCGGCATGGCGCTGTACCAGACCGCCTACTACGTGGCCATCGACCTCGCCGGCGTCGCGATCGTCACCGTGGTGACCCTCGGCTCGGGCCCGGTCCTGATCGCGATCGGCGCCCGGCTCTTCCTCGGCGAGCGGTTCAGCCTGGTCACGCTGTCGGTCTCGCTCGCCGGCCTGGTGCTCCTGGTCACCCAGGGCGGCACCACCGGCCGGCATCCGCTGCTCGGCATCGCCGTCGCCCTGGTGTCGGCGGCCGGGTACGCGGCGGTGACGCTGCTCAACCGGGCGACCGACGACGACCCGTTCGACTCGGCGCTCGGCGGCTTCGTCGTCGGCGCGGTGGTGCTCCTGCCGCTGGCCGGCGTCGAGGGCCTGCTGCCCGACCGGGAGGGGCTGGCCGGCACGATCGGCCTGCTGGTGTTCCTGGGCGCCGTGCCGACCGCCCTGGCGTACGCGATGTTCTTCAGCGGCCTGACCGTCGTGAGGGCGACCACCGCGTCGGTGGTCGCCCTCGTCGAGCCGCTCGCCGCGGTCGCCCTCGGCGTGCTGGTGCTGCATGAGCCGCTGACCCCGTGGTCAGCGCTCGGTGCCCTCCTGCTCCTCTCCGCCGTGGTCGCGCTGACCAGGGCGGAGAAGGATCACGGTGACGACCGGCGGAGGCGGACGACCGCCGTCACCGCGAACGCCGCCGCGGCAGCCGCGACCACGAGCCCCCACACCCACAAGTGGGAGGGTGAGGGCCGCGGTGGCGAAGCCGCGACGGCCGCCGGAGACGGCGGCGTCTGTGCGGTCCGCGCCTCCACCACCGACTCCGCCCGGGCCGTGCCGGGCGACGGGGCGGTCACCACGACCGTCCACGTGCCCGGCGTGAGCACCGGACCGGAGGAGTAGAAGCCACGCCCCTCCCCCGCCGGGTTGAGCTGGATCGGGCCGACGGTCCGCCCGCCCACCCCGCTCGCGGTGAGGACGAGGCGCACGTCGTACTCGATCGGGCGGCCGTCCGCGCGCAGGGCGCGGACGGTCACTCCGGTCGCGCCGTCCCCGGCGACCTCGAGCTTGAGGTCGCCGGGAACGTCGGCCCAGGCCGTGCTCGGCAAGCCGAGCACGATCAGGACCACGAGCAGTAGTGCACGTTTCACAGCTTGCCGTTCTTCTTCAGCCGGTTCGGGTCCTCGTCCAGCCGGCCGGTGCCCTTCAGCGACTTGCCGGCGTTGGCCTTGACCCCGGCGTTGTTCGCCGGCGTGCCGCCGAGCCGGATCGTCATGGCGTCGGCGTCACGGATCAGCGTGTCGCGGACCTCGGCCTCGGGCACGAGCTTCGCGGTCAGCAGGTCACGGAACGCCTTCAGCTCCTTGAGGGCCTTGGTGTCGTTGCCGCTGGCCTCCGCCTTGCGGGCCTTCGACAACTGGTCCGAGAGCTGGGTGTACGCCTTGTTGGTCAGCCGGCTGGTCGCCTTGAACCGGTCCAGCAGGTTCTGCATGTCCCGGAACGAGGTGGTGACGAAGAACGTCACCGTGCTCGTCGTGGTGTTGCCGGCGTTGTCGGTGCCGACCACGACGAGCTGGTGCATGCCGAGGTCGAGCTCGTACATCGCCTGGAGCGTCCCGGTCTGGTACGCCCCGCCGTCGAGCGACCCGGTCACCGACTTCACGCCGGAGGTCGGATCGATCGCCTGCCAGGTGACCCGGACGTCCTGGCTGTCGCCGTACAGCTGGCCGTCGGCCAGGCCGGAGACGATGACCGTCGGCGCGGTGCCGTCGATCTTCAGGATCGCCGACTTGAGCGTCTCCACGTTGCCGGCACCGTCGGTCGACTTGTAGAGCAGCTCGTGCTGGCCGTTGCCGGTCACGTTCACCGGCGCGGTGTAGGCCGTCCAGGGGCCGCCGTCGAGCGACCACTCCACCTTCGACACGCCGGAGCCGGCGTCCGTGGCCGCGAGGGTCACGGGCGTGGCGCCCTGGTGCCAGCCGGCGTCCGAGGCCGGCGCGAACGAGGCGGTGGTGACCGGCGCGGTGGCGTCGATCTTCACCTCCTGGGTGCCCGGCGTGGAGACGTTGCCGGCCTTGTCGGTGGCCCGGTAGCGCACCTGGTGGGTGCCGTCACCGCTGATCGCGATCGGGGCGGTGTAGGCCGTCCAGGTGCTGTCGGCGTCGAGCTGGTACTCCACCTTGTCGACGCCCGAGCCGCCGGCGTTGTCGGTCGCCGTCAGCGTGACCTCGACCGGGCCGGTGTAGAAGCCACCCGTGGCCGTGCCGCTCACCGCGGCCGTCACGGACGGCGCCACGTTGTCAACCGCCGCCGTGGTCAGGCGGAAGTAGTCGAACGTCGCCGGCTTGGACGCCAGCTGCCCGGCACCCAGCGTGTAGAGGCCGATCTTCGCGTTGGCCGCGAGCGCCGCGTTCGTCAGCGTGGCGATCACCGTCCAGTTCGTGCCGTCGGCGGAGTAGCTGCCGGTGTAGGCGTTGCCGACCTTGGCGATGCGGAAGTACCACACGCCCGAGGTCAGGTTGCCCACGTTCGGCTGCGGATCCTGGACCGCGCCGCCGATCTCGCTGCGGAACTCGATCCGCCGCACCAGTGGGGAGGTGGGTGCGTTGTCGGCGAGGTAGTCCAGCTTCAGGTAGTTGTCGTCGTCCAGGTAGACGATCGGACCCGCCTGCTGGTACTGCTCGGTGAACAGCGAACCGTCGACCTTGGTCTCGATGGTCCAGTCACCCGCCGGGGCCTTCTGCAGGATGAAGTTCGACGGCCCGCTGTTGCCCGTGCCGTAGATGTCCCCGCTGGGAACGTCGATCTGCAGACCGCCGTTCACGATGCGGTACTTCGTGGAGTCCTCCCGCACGATCGCGTTCCACCGGCAGTGGTCCAGCGTGGACCCGGTGAACTCGTCGCTCGGCGCGATCCCGGTCGGCGCCTCGTCGGGCGACAGCTGGAACCAGTCGAACGCGGCGTTGACGACGGGCGCCGTGGTGTTGCCGTTCAACGCGAACAGGCCCACCCGCGGGTTGGCGATGCCGGCCAGCGCGGCCGACCGCCCGACCGGGACGTACGTCGTGCCGTCGGCCGAGTAGGCCGCCGTCAGGTTCGTGCCGTCCGAGCTGAGCCGCACGTAGAACGTGTCGCCGGCCTGCGCCGCGATGGAGTCGGAGCCCTCGTTGCGCGGGGTGCCGGCCGTCTCGCGGATGAACTCGACCCGACGTGTGGTCGAGTGCAGCAGGTCCACCTTGGCGTAGTTGTCGTCGTCGCCGTACAGGATGATGCCCGCCTGCTGGTAGTTCGCCGTCGTCGGCAGGGTCACCTTCGCGGTGGCCTGCCAGGCGCCGGACGGCGCGGGCTGGACGACGAGGTTCGTCGCCCCGTTGGTGCCGCCGTAGAGGTCACCGACCGCGGTGGGCAGCAGCAGCGAGCCGCCGCTGACGGAGAACGTCTGGTTCTCCCGGACGACCGTCCACTTCGAACGGTCCAACGTGGACCCGAGGAAGTCGTCCGACCGCGCGCCGAAGCACGACGTGTTGGGCGCCTCGACCCGCACGTTGACGCTGGCGTACCCCTTGGCCCCGCGCGCGTCGGTCACCGTCAGCGTCGCCGTGAAGTTGCCCGGCACCGTGTAGGTGTGGGTGGCGTTGGCGGTCGCCGCCGAGCCCCCGTCACCGAAGTCCCACGCGTAGGTGAGCGGGTTGTCACCCTCGGCGTCGGTCGCCGAGCCGGTGAACGACACCGCGAACGGCGCCGTGCCCGAGGTCGCCGCCGCGGAGGCGGTGACCACCGGCGGGGCGTTGTCCGTCACGCCGCGGCCGATGAAGTCAACCCAGTTGATGTTGTATCCGGCGCCGGAGCCCGTCGCGATGAAGAACAGCGGACCGGATGTCGTACTGCTGGTGATGGGCACGTCCAGATTGACGTACTGCTGCCAGCCACCCGTGCCGGGGACCGCCACCGAGCCGACGACCGGCCCGTCGAGCGCGCCGGTGCGGATCTGGATCGTCCCGCCGTTGGCGTTGTTCGTCGCGGCCCGGATCCGCAGGCTGGTGATGCCGGTCAGGTTCGTCGGGTTGAACGAGAACCAGTCACCCTCCTCGACGAATCCGATGTTCTGGAAGCCGCCCTGCGAGTCGCCGGTGGTCTCCCGCTGCACGCCCGGGTCACCGCCGGACGTCGAGCCCGGCACCCGGCCGGTCGCCGAGAAGTACTCGGCCTGCTTGCGCTTCGGCTGGAGCTGGATCAGCGAGCGCCCGGTGAGCGGCGCGGCGCCACCGGCACCGCCGTTGTCCACGTAGGACGCCTCGATGACCGCGAACACGTTCGCCTCGGCACCGTGGCCGCTGGCCAGCGACGTCTGGATCGAGCCGCTGCAGCCGGTCAGCTGGTTGAGCGGGTGGGCGTGCTCGTCGTGGCCCAGAAGGTACTGCACCTGGACGCGCGAGCAGTCGACCTGACCGTCCTCCGGGTCGGTGACCGTGACCGTGAAGTTGATCTGGTCGCCCCACTCGTAGAAGCCGCCGCTCGGCGGCACCGTGATGGTGACCGTCGGCGCCGTGTTGCCCACGGTGACCAGCACGTTCGCCGTCCCGCTGCGACCCTCCGTGTCCGTCACGGTGAGCTGCGCGGTGAAGTTGCCGTTGGTCGTGTAGGTGTGCGTCGGGTTGGGCGAGGTGGAGGTACCGCCGTCGCCGAACGTCCACGCGTAGGTGATGGCCTGCCCGTCCGGGTCGCGGGAGCCCTGGCTGGAGAACTGCACCGCCAGCGGGGCCGCGCCGCTCGTCGGCTGGGCGCTCGCCTGGGCGATCGGGGCGCGGTCGCCCGCGATGTAGTCGATGCGGTACACGCCGGAGTCGTCGTTGTTGCCGCCGAAGCCGGTGCCCCACTCGATGAGGTACAGCGCGCCGTCCGGGCCGAACTCCATGTCCATCGGCCGGATGGTGCTCATCCCCGCGAGCAGCTGGTTGATGTCCACAAGGGACTTGCCGTCCGGGGTGACCTGCATCGTGTACAGCTTGTTCTGGTTCCACTCACCGAAGATGGCCTTGCCGTCGTAGTACGCCGGCCACTTGCGCTCCGAGGTGGAGTTCGCGTCGTAGCGGTACGCCGGGCCACCCATCGGCGCCCCACCGCCACCGATCTCGGGGAAGCGCGGGTTGCCGTCGTAGTCGTAGTCGACCGTGGCCGGCTGGACCGGCGGCAGGTTGGTCAGGCCGGTGTTGTTCGGCGACTCGTTGACCGGCGCCGCGCAGTTGAACGCGGGGCCCGACGGGCCGGACGGGAAGGTGAAGTCGCGGTACGGCACGTTGTTGCCGGTGCAGTACGGCCAGCCGTAGTTGCCGGGCTGGACGATGTTCCACTCCACCGTGTTGCCGGGGCCGCGGTTCGGGTCGGCCGAGCTCGCGTCGGGGCCGTAGTCGCCGACGTAGAGCGTGTTGGTCAGCGGGTCGACGCCGATGCGGAACGGGTTGCGGAAGCCCATCGCGAAGATCTCGGGGCGGGTCTTCGCGGTACCGGCGGGGAAGAGGTTCCCGTTCGGGATCGTGTAGGTCCCGTCGGCCTGCGGCGTGATCCGCAGGACCTTGCCGCGCAGGTCGTTGGTGTTCGCCGAGCTGCGCTGGGCGTCGAAGTCCTGGCGACCGGCCCGCTCGTCGATCGGCGCGTACCCGCTGGACTCGAACGGGTTGGTGTTGTCGCCCGTCGCGAGGTACAGGTTGCCGTTGCTGTCGAACGTCATCGTGCCACCGGCGTGGCAGCACGTGTTGCGCTGCGTGTCGACCTGCAGGAGCTGCTTCTCGCTGGCCAGGTCGAGGGTGTCCCCGACGGCCGTGAAGCGGCTCAGCACGTTGCGCGGACCGCCGCCGTTGGGTGCGTAGTAGAGGTACACCCAGTGGTTCTGCGCGAAGTTCGGGTCGAGCGTGATGCCGAGCAGGCCGTCCTCGTTGCCGGTGAACACCGGGATCGTGGCGGCCGTGACGGTGGTGTGCGTGTCCGGCTTGACGATCTGCACGCGCCCGTCACGCTCGATGTAGAAGACCCGCCCGTCGGGGGCGATGTCCAGCTCCATCGGGTTGTTGGTGTTGCTGTCCAGCGTCACCTTCTCGAAGCTGCTGGTCAGCGTGGCGCTGCAGTCGGACTTGACGACGCCGGCCGCGGTCTGGATGCCGCCGAGGAGGTGGCTCAGGAACAGCGGGTCGGTGTAGGACGCCTGGGTGTGGCCGGCGCCGGTGTACCAGGAGCGGCCGCCGTCGTAGTCACGGCACCAGGAGAAGGGGTGGTCTGCCCCCATCGCACCGGAGCCCGGCGTGTAGGTCGTCTCGTCGAGGCTGGCCAGCACGTGGACCTTCCCGCGCGGGTTGGCGCGGAAGTTGTACCACTCGTCGAACCGGCTCCACTTCTGCGGAAGGTCCTTCGTCGACGGGTGAGCCGGGTCCTCGACCTTGATGGTCGCCTGCTGCTGGTCGGGGTGGCTGGTGAAGTACGCGCCCACGAGCTCGCCGTACCACGCCCAGTCGTACTCGGTGTCGGACGCGGCGTGCACGCCCGCGTAGCCACCACCGGCGCGGATGTACCGCTCGAACGCCGCCTGCTGCTCGGCGTTGAGCACGTCGCCGGTCGTCGACAGGAAGATGACGACCTCATACTTGGCGAGGTTCGCGTCGGTGAAGGCCGCCGCGTCCTCGGTGGTGTCGACGGTGAAGTTGTTGGCCGCGCCGAGCTGCTGGATCGCGGTGATACCGGCCGGGATGGAATCGTGGCGGAACCCGGCGGTCTTGGAGAACACCAGGGCATCGAACGGATCGGCCGCGACCTGCACCTGCGGGACGCCGGGCGCGGCGGGGGCTTGGGCTGGCGCTGCCTGGGCCGAGGCTGGCAGCGCGACCGCCGCTCCTGCTGCGAGCAGGAGGACGGCACTACTGAGCAAGGCGCGGGATGCGCGCCTTCGGACCTTGAACACGGAGCTCCTTGTGCTGGGGTGAAGACACGAGGTCGCTTCGCGCAGACGGTCGCCGATACCGCTGAGCATCTTCAGTTGTGTTTCGTGGTGCCCGGCCCGGACGTTCCCGCCGAGGATCGCCTGAGCCGCAGGGTGGTTCGTTGTGTTGCCTAACAAACTAGCGCCGCACGTGCACGCAGGGAAGGGCCCATCCGACCATTTCCTTTAACTGGGAGATATATTCCAGTTATGCGAAGTCAAGCGCCGAGCCTCCTGCCGATCTTCCGATCGCGCCACCAGGCCGACCTGCTCGCCTGGCTCTACCTGCACCCGGACGCCGAGTTCCAGGCGATCGACCTGGCCAACCGGCTCGGCATCCCGCCGTCGACCCTGCACCGTGAGCTGCAGCGCCTGATCGACGCCGGCCTGCTGCGGGACCGCACGGTCGGGCGTTCCCGCCTGCTCCGCGCGGCCGTCGACCACCCGGCCGCCGAGCCGTTGACCCGGCTGCTGACCGTGTCGTTCGGACCGCCCGCCGTGGTCAACGAGGCCTTCGCGGACGTGCCGGGCGTCGAGGGTCTGTACGTCTTCGGCTCCTGGGCCGCCCGCTACTTCGGCCGGCCGGGAGCGGCCCCGAACGACGTCGACGTTCTGGTGGTGGGCAGCCCGGCCCGAGCCGACGTCTACGCCGCCGCTGACGCGGCGCAGGAACGCCTCGCACTCCCGGTGAACCCGACGATCCGGACTCCGCAGCAGTGGCATGATGCATCGGACGGTTTGGTGCGCGAGATCAAGGCCTCGCCATACGTCACGCTCATCACCCCCGACGCCGCCCCGCCCACGGCGTGACGCCCTGCAGGGACCAACCCATGCCCGGCCCGCACGAGGAGACCACCACCCCGGTGGAGGCCGGGCAGGCGCACGAGCGGGCCGACGAGATCATCCAGGCCGCGGAGAAGGTGCTGGCGTACCTCGGGTTCTTCTGAGCGGAGGCCTAGAAGGCGAGCAGGTTCCAGCGTTGGTTCGAGGCGGCCGAGCAGTCCCAGATGATCAGGCGGGTGCCGGCGCCCGTGCCGCCGTTCTCGGCGTCCAGGCAGCGGCCCGAGTTCGGGTTCATCCAGGTCTTGTCCGCGCGGATGACCCACTTCTGGGCCGGGGTGCCGTTGCAGCCGTACGCCTGGACGAGCGTGCGGTTGGCCGTGCCCGCGTTCTGGACGTCCAGGCACAGGCCGTCGGCGCGGACGGTGCCGTCCGACCGGACCTCCCAGTGCTGGTTGCTCCGGCCGTCGCAGGTGTCCAGCACCACGCGGTTGTTGTCACCCGAGCGGTACTCGACGCACTTGTTCGAGCCCACGCCGACCACCCGGCCGGTGACTGGCGGAGGCGGGGGCTCGAACAAGTGCGTCGAGTACCGC
>NZ_JAHYSG010000023.1 GCF_022095675.1 Dactylosporangium sp. AC04546
GGAGGGGCGGGTGAAGACCGTGTCCGCGTCGCCGTACTCGACGATGTGGCCGAGGTACATCACCGCGATGCGGTGCGCGAGGTGGCGCACCACCGCCAGGTCGTGGGCGATGAACAGGTACGCGACGCCGAGCTCGCGCTGCAGCCGGGCCAGCAGGTTGACGACCTGGGCCTGGATGGACACGTCGAGCGCGGAGACCGGCTCGTCGAGGATGAGCAGCTTCGGCTCCAGGGCGAGCGCGCGGGCGATGCCGACACGCTGGCGCTGGCCGCCGGAGAACTCATGGGGGTACCGCGTGATCGCCTCGGCCGGCAGCCCGACAAGGTCGAACAGTTCCCGCACCCGGTCCCGGCGGCGGCTGCGGTCGCCGATGCCGTGGATGGCCAGCGGCTCCGCGACGATCTCGCCCACCGGCATCCGGGCCGGCAGCGACGCGTACGGGTCCTGGAACACGTACTGCAGGTCGCGCCGCACGGCCCGCAGCGCCCCGCTCGGCAGCGACCCCAGGTCCCGCCCGTCGAACGTGACCCGCCCGGCGGTCGGGGCGTGGAAGCGCATGATCGTGCGGCCGACCGTCGACTTGCCGCAGCCGGACTCGCCGACCAGGGCCAGGGTCTGCCCGGCCTCGACGGTGAACGAGACGCCGTTGACGGCGTGCACGGTGCCGCGCCGGCGCTGCAGCACCCCGCCGCGGATCGGGAAGTGCTTCACCAGGCCGTCGACGGACAGCAGCGGGCCGCTCACGCGCCCACCTCCACGGCCTCGTCGTGGAAATGGCACGCGGCCTGGTGCTCGGGGCCGGTCTCGACCAGCTCCGGGCGGGTGAGGCAGGCGTCGCGGCCGCGGCTGCGGGCGCAGCGGGGCCGGAAGGCGCACCCGTCCGGCAGCCGCTGCGGGTTCGGCGGCTGCCCGCCGATCGCCGGCAGCTCCTCGACGCGGTGGTACAGCTTCGGCAGGCTCTGCAGCAGCGCCCGGGTGTAGGGGTGGCGGCCGTCGTGGAAGGCCGCGTCGACGCCGGCGGTCTCCACGACGCGGCCGGCGTACATCACGATGACCCGCTGCGTCATCTCCGCGATGACCCCGAGATCGTGGGTGATCATCATGAGGGCGGCTCCCGTCTCCTGCTGCACGCGCCGGAGCAGGTCGAGGATCTGCGCCTGGATCGTGACGTCCAGGGCGGTGGTCGGCTCGTCGGCGATGATGAGCCGGGGCCGGTTGGCCATCGCGATGGCGATCATCGCCCGCTGCCGCATCCCGCCGGAGAACTCGTGGGGGTACTGCTTCGCCCGGCGCTTCGGGTCGGGGATGCCGACCTCGGCGAGCAGCTCGACCGCACGCCCGGCCGCCGCCCGCCGCCCCATGCCCGGGTTGTGCTGGCGCAGCCCCTCGCTGACCTGGGTGCCGACGGTCATCACCGGGTTGAGCGCGGTCATCGGGTCCTGGAAGACCAGGCCGATCTCCTTGCCGCGCACCTGCTGCAGCTCCCGCTCGCGCATCGCGACGAGGTCGCGGCCGGCGAAGTGGGCGTGCCCGGCGACCACCCGGCCGGCCGAGGGCAGCAGGCCGAGCGCGGACATGACGGTGACGCTCTTGCCGGAGCCGGACTCGCCGACGATGCCGACCGTCTCGCCGGCGTGGATGTCGAAGGTGACCCCGTTGACGGCGCGCACCACGCCGCCGTGGACGCGGAACTCGGTGACCAGGTCGGTCACCCGCAGCAGCGGCTGCCCGTCCATCGGCCGCTCGGCGCTCATCGGCCCCTCCTGGGGTCGGCGGCGTCGCGCAGCCCGTCGCCGACGAAGTTGACGGCCAGCACGGTCAGGGCGATCGCGATGCCCGGCGGCAGCCACAGCCACGGCATCGTCTCGAGGATGGTCAGCGACTGGGCGTCGTTGAGCATGTTGCCCCAGCTCGCGGTCGGGGGCGGCACGCCGAGGCCGAGGAAGGACACGGTGGCCTCCAGCAGGATCGCCTGGGCCACGGCCAGGGTCGCCACGACGGTGAGCGGCGCGATCACCACGGGCACGACGTGCCGGCGCAGGATGCGGGCCGGGCCGGCGCCGAGCCCGGCCACGGCGACGAGCGAGTCCTGCTCCCGCAGCGACAGGGTCAGGCCGCGCACGATCCGGAACGGCGTCGGCCAGCCGAACAGGCCGATGGACAGGATGAGCGTCGGCAGGCTCGGGCCGACGAACGCGGCCACCACGATGATGACGATCAGGCTGGGGAAGGCCAGCACGACGTCGGCGAAGCGGCTGAGGATGCCGTCGACCCAGCGGCCGAAGTAGCCGGCCACCGCGCCGAGCGTGAGCCCGATGATTGTCGCGACCAGCGCCGAGCTGAGCCCGACGAGCAGCGAGATCCGGCCGCCGACGAGCAGCCGGGCGAGCACGTCGCGGCCGGCGGAGTCGGTGCCGAGCGGGTGGCCGTCGCCGGGTGCCTGGCGGATCGCGGTCGGCACGACCTGGTTGGGGTCGGTGCCGAGGAACCAGGGCAGGACGATCGCGGCGAGGGCGAACAGGCCGAGCATGACCAGCCCGGCCACGGCCAGGCGGTGCCGGAAGAACCGGCGGACGGCGAGCCGTCCCGGGGAGACGGCCCCCGCGGCCGCGGGCGCGGCGGCCGTGAGCGCCGGCGGGATGTCCGTGGCAGTCATCGGTACGGGCCTCCTACAGCCGGATCCGGGGGTCGATGAGCGCGTACGCCAGGTCGGCGAGCAGGTTGCACAGCAGCACGAGGATCGCGACCGCCATCACGAACCCGAGCAGCACCGGGTAGTCACGGGCGAGGACGGCGTCCAGCGCCATGCGGCCCATGCCCGGCCAGGCGAAGATCTGCTCCACGACCACGGCACCGGCGAACAGCGTCGGGATCTGGATCGCCACCACCGTGACGAGCGGGATCAGCGCGTTGTGCAGCGCGTGCCGGCCGATCACCCGGCGCCGGGACAGCCCCTTGGACCGGGCCGTGGTCAGGTAGTCCTGGCCGAGGACCTCGAGCATGCCGGCCCGGGCGTAGCGCACGTAGGGCCCGGCGAGCGCGAAGCCGAGGATCGACGCCGGCAGTACCAGATGGTGCAGGGAGTCGACGAACCCGCCGCCGCCGATCGAGTTCATCCCGCTGGTGGGGAACCACTGCAGCTTGAGGCCGAAGATGTAGATGCCCAGCAGCGCGGCGAAGAAGCTCGGCACCGAGATGGCCAGCAGGCTCACCACGGTGGTGCCGTAGTCGACGGCGCTGTTGCGCCGCAGGGCCGCCACGACGCCCATCGGGATGCCGACGAGCAGCGAGATCAGCAGCGCGGTGCCCATGAGGGAGACCGTCGGGCCGAGCCGCTCCGCCATCACCTCGGTGACCGGCTGGCCGCTGCTGAAGGAGAAACCGAGGTTGCCGTGCAGCAGCTCGGCCACCCAGTGGGCGTACTGCACCGGCGGCGACGAGTCCAGGCCGAGCTGATGGCGCCGCAGCGCGACCGCCGCGTCCCGGTCGCCGGAGAACGACATCGGATCGATCATCATCTCGGCCGGATCGCCCGGCATGAGCTGCAGCAGGACGAACAGCAGCACGCTGATGCCGATCAGCACCACCGTGGACACCAGCAGGCGCCGGACGATGAAGGCGATCAACTACTCACTCTCCTTGCGAACGGGGCCGGTGCCGCCGCGCCGCGATCGCGCGGCGGCACCGCTGTGCATCAGGAACCCGGTCAGCTCACCGACCAGTCCGCGGCGTTCCAGAACGCGTCCACCACCGACGGGTTGAGCTTGAAGCCCTTGAGCCGCTCGCTGGTCGCCGCGATCGTGTTCGGCACGTACATCACGAGGATCGGCATCTGCTCGTTGACGATCTTCTGGGCGTCGGCGTAGATCTGCTGCCGCTGGTTCTGGTCCCGCGTCGCGATGCCCTTGGTCAGCAGCTCGTCGAGCTGCTTGTTGCAGTAGGCGGAGATGTTGGTGCCGCCGACCGCGGCGCACGACAGCCGGGCGTTCATCGACGCGGGATCGATGGTGAACAGCCCGTAGGACGAGATGAGCAGGTCGAAGTCGCGCTTGCCGATCGCCTTGGAGAGGTCGGCCGCCTGATAGTTCTGCACCTTGGCGTTGATCCCGACCTCCTTGAGCTGTGCGGCGATGATGGTGGCGGCCGTGTCGCGGTCGCGCTGGCCGGGCGTGAGCTCGATGCGCACCTCGGTCCCGGCGTTCCAGCCGGCCTGGGCCAGCAGCTGCTTGGCCTTCGCCGGGTCGTAGCCGTAGTGGGTCAGGCCGCTCGGGACCGCCCACGCCGGGCCGTGCACCAGCGTGTCGACGACCGTGCCCTCGCCGTTGAGGACCTGCTTGACCAGCGCGTCACGGTCGATCGCGTACATGATCGCCTGACGGACCAGCGGGTTGGCGAGCTTGCCGGAGTCGTGCGCGGTGTGCAGGGCGAAGATGCCCGGGCCCTCGGCGCGCTGCACCGTGACGCCCTTGAGGCCCTCGATCCGCTTCGCGTCCGGGGCCGCGACCTGGGCGTAGTCGAGCTTGCCGGTCTGCATCTGGGCCATCGCCGCGTCGGTGGTGAGGTACTGCGCGAAGACGCGGTCCAGGCCGAGCTTCTTGCGGTACTGCGGATTGGCCTTGAACTCGACCTGGTCCGCGGTGACCCACTTGGAGAAGACGTACGGGCCGAGGCCGACCGTCGGGTTGCGGAAGAACGGGTTGTCGGTCAGGCCCTCGACCGGGAACTTGCCGACGATGTGCTCCGGCAGGATGAACATGATCGGCTGGACGAGCTCGTCGAGGAACGCGACGTTGGGCTGGTCGAGCTTGATGACGAAGGTGTTGTCGTCCGGCGCCTGGAAGCCGGCCACGCTGGTCGCGGCGCCGGACTTGAGCGCCGCCGCGCCGTTGACGGTGGCGAACTTGCCGGCGTAGCCGCTGCCGCTCTTCGGGTTGGCGTAGAGGTTGTACGTGAACACGACGTCACGGGCGGTGAACGGCGTCCCGTCGCTCCACTTGACGCCCTTGACGAGGTGGAACGTCCAGGTCTTGCCGTCCTCGCTCACGTCCCACTTCTCGGCCAGCCGGGCGCCGTAGGTGTTGTCCGCGGCGGCCGAGACGAGCGAGTCCCAGTGCAGTTGCTCCATCAGGTGGTCCGGCCCGATCGAGGCCAGCAGCGGGTTGAACCCGCGCGGGGCCTGGTAGAGCTGGACGGTCGCGTCGCGGCTGCCGCCGGTGCTGCCGCTGTCGCTCCCGCCGGAGCAGCCGGCGAGGGCCAGGGCGAGCACGGCCAGGCCGGCGAGTAAGGCCCGGGTGTGTCGTCGCATGATCATGAGCCTTCCAGGGGTCAGTATCAGCCACAAGAACAGGAAATTCACAGGTCACGGCGGCGCGGTACGGCTTCGATCGGATCCAGAGCCGTGAGGCCCCGACCAGATCGGCTAGAGCAGCCGCAGCTTGTTCCACGCGACGAAGCGCCCGTGATTCGGTGCGAAGCTGTAGAAGGTGACCAGGACTTCGCCGCCCGGCAGGTTCGCCATGGCGGGGTAGCCGCACTGGTACTCGGCGGTGTACCGGTACCCGTGCGGGTCGGCCAGCGGGAGCGGGCCGGAGAACGACCGGCCCCCGTCGTGGCTGCGGCGGACCTCGATGCCGGGGGCGTCGGGGCCGCCTTCAGGCGCGCACCGGCGGGTCGCGAGCAGCAGGCTGCCGTCCTCCGCCCGGTGCAGCAGTGGGGACATGCCGGTGAAGCCCATCGGCTCGAAGGGGCTCCACGTCTGCCCGGCGTCGGCCGACTCGGCGCGGAAGAGCCGCATCGTCGTGTCGCCGCCGATGCCCTGCTGTCGCAGGACCGCCAGCAGGTGCCCGTCCCGCAGGGCGAGCACCGTGGTCTCGTTGAACCCGTCGATCGGGCTGTGCGGACGGAACGCGGGGTCGTTGGTGACCGAGAGATCCGGGTTGCCGTCCGCGCTCAGGCCGTCGACCTCCGGGGAGGCGTACGGCCCGGCGAGGCGGGCGTCGGGGTCGAAGGCGATCGTCGGGCCGACCGTCCACGTCCGCCCGGCGTCGGTGGAGACCAGCACCGCCGAGCGCCACCGCTCGCCGTTCGCGCGCTGGCCCCAGACCGGCCACAGCAGGCGGCCGTCGGCCAGCTCGACGATCTCGCCGTAGACGGCGGGGCTGTAGAAGTCGAGGTCGAGGCGCTCGCCGCCGGTCCACGTCCGGCCGCCGTCGGTGGAGCGCAGCAGGTGGGCGGAGATGACCCGGCCGCCCACACCCTGGCCCGGGGTCCACTTCACGCCGTTGTACGGCAGCAGCAGCGTCCCGTCGCGCAGCGTGGTCAGGGCGACCGCGTTGAGCACCGCGTCCTGCCCCTCGGCGGGGGTCGCCACGATCTGCGGCGCGGACCAGTTGCGGCCCTCGTCACCGGAGCGAACCACGCCGACGGTACCGCCGGGCCAGCCGTCCGGGACGGTGGAGAACGACGCCACCAGCTCGCCGCCGATGCGGGTGAGCCCGGGGAACATCGCGGGGACGGCGTCGACGACCACGCCCGCTTCGGCGATCTCGAAAGCGGCGTCCGTGCCGGTGCGGTGCTGCGTCACCCGAACCTCCAGCGTTTCATCTAGTGAATCGAGCGTTCTATTTCTCGGGAATGTAGACCGTGGAGTCGTCCCGGTCAAGATCGGAGGCCTGCTATATCCCCCGACCGTCTGGGTGGCACAGCCGTTTCAGTACAGGGGTGACAGGTCCTGCCAGGCCTCGGCCGCGACCGCGCTGCGGACGGCCTCGGACGCGGCGAGCGCGGCGACCCCGTCGTCGAGGGTCACCAGCGGCTCGGCCTCGCCCCGGGCGACGGCGACCAGGTGCGCGGCCTGGCGGGCCAGCGCCGCGGCGGGCGGCTCGGGCAGCTCGTGCCGGACCGCCCGGTCGCGGCCCTGCGCGCGGGCGCGGACCTCGAGCGTGCCGCGGCCGAAGTCGGCCAGCAGCGTGCCGCCGGTGCCGAGGACCTGCACGGTGCGGGTGCCTATCGGCTCCAGATAGTCGAGGTGGAACGTGGCGCGCAGGCCGGAGGCGAACTCCAGCAGGCCGTCGACGCAGTTGGGGCGCTCCACGTGCGGCACGGACGTGACGGTCCGCGCCGCCGCGAACGCCCTGGCGACCGGGCCGAAGCACCAGCGCAGGTAGTCCCACTCGTGGGAGTAGTCGCGGTACAGGCGGTCCGGGTCCTTCGTCGCGAAGCGGGACACGGCCGCCTCGATGGTGCCGTACGCGCCGAGCATGACGTGCACGGCCACCGGCTCGCCGATCTCCCCGCCGGCCAGCACCGCCCGGGTGCGTTGCACGACGAGCCGGTGCCGCAGCACGTACCCCACCAGCGCCGGCGTCCCCGTCGCCGCGACGCCGGCGGCCGCCGCCCGCGCCTCGTCCAGGCTCGCCGCGACCGGCTTCTCCACCAGCAGCGGCAGGCGCCGGTCGGCCGCGGCCCGCATCTGCGCCGGGTGGACGTGGTCCGGGCCGGCGATCACGAGTGCGTCCAGGCCCGCCTCCAGCAGCTCGCCGAGCTCGCCGGTCGTCCGGTCGACGGCCGGGTGCGCGGCCGCCGCGGCCCGCCGCCCCGGGTCGGGGTCGAACGCGACCAGCCGTACCCCCGGCACCTGGGCGAACGCGGTGATGTGTTGCAGCCCGATGGACCCGAGCCCGCTCACCCCGATCAGCATCGTTCCGTCCTCATCAGTAGCTCGTCCATCCGCCGTCGACGACCAGCCCCGTTCCGGTCACGAAGGACGCCTCGCGGGTGCACAGCCAGGCGACGGCGGCGGCGACGTCGTCCGGTTCGCCGCGCCGGCCCAGCGGGGTGGCCCGGTCGAAGGGGCCGTCGCCGGGCGCGGGGCCGTCCGGGCGGACCCGGATGTCGCCGGGCGCGACGTGGACGGCCCGGATGCCGCGCCCGGCCAGCTCGAAGCCGAGGGCCCGGGTCAGCCCGGCCAGCCCGGCCTTGGCCGCGACGTACGCGGAGGCGTCGGTCTGCGCGGCGTAGGCGGCGACGCTGGTGACGTTGACGATGACCGAGCCGGGGGGCATGTACGGCAGCGCGTCGCGCGCCAGCCGGAAGGGTGCCTTGAGGTTGACGTCGACGACGGCGTCGAGGCGCGCGTCGTCGTACCCGCCGAACGGGGCCGAGGCCGCGGGCCCGGTCACGCCCGCGTTGTTCACGAGGATGTCGATCCGTCCGCGGTGGCGCACGGCGGCGTCGACGAGCGCCCGGCACCCGGCCGCGGTGGCCAGGTCCGCCCCGACCGCGACGATCGTGCGCCCGGGGCTGGCCAGCCGGGCGGCGGCCGCCTCGCCCTCGGCGGCGCTCAACGCGCCGAGGACGACCTCGGCGCCGTCGTCGGCGAGCCGCCGCACGATCCCGGCCCCGATTCCGCTCGCGCCGCCGGTCACCACGGCGACCTTGTCTCTGAGTGGGTGCTGTGCGGTCATGGCAGCAGACCCGGTGGTAACGCGCCCCGGTCGAGGTGTTCGACCGCGGTCCGCAGGTGCGTGTGGGCCTCCCGCAGCACCGGCGCACCGTGGCCGGGCAGCAGGACGTCCGGCTCCAGCGCCGCCACGGCCCGCAGGCTCTGGCCCAGCGCCTGCAGGTCGGTGTCGGGTGTGGCGAGGACCGCGACCCGGCCGCGGGCGAACACCAGGTCGCCGCTGAACAGGGTGCGCGACCCGCCACCGGCGTCGTTGCCGTTGCCGTCGTCGGCGTCGGCGTCGGCGTCGGCGTCCCCGTCGGCCTCGACGTCGGCCTCGGCCTCGGCCTCGCGGAGGCTGAAGCAGCAGTGGCCCGCGGCGTGGCCGGGCGTCGGGTGGACCCCGATCGTGAGCGCGCCGACGGACAGCTCGTCGGCTTCGAGGGTGCGCACCGGCACCGGCGCCGGACGCAGCCCGGGCGGGTAGACCCCGGCCCGCCGCGCGGTGCGCAGGCCCGAGGCGTCCTCGTCGCCGGCCGCGACGATCGCCGCGACCGGCGGCAGCGCCATGACGGTCGCGCCGAGCAGCCCGGCGAGATCGGCGGCGCCGCCGGCGTGGTCGGCGTGCGCGTGGGTGAGCAGGATCCGCGACACCGGGCGGGCGCCGAGGCAGGCCCGCACGTTCGCGGCGATCCGGTCCGCGGCCAGGCCGCAGCCGGCGTCGACGAGCACGGCGTCGGTGCCGCCGTCGACGAGGTACACGTGCGAGTCGTGCGGGTCGGTGAGCCCGAAGCCGAGGGTGCCGCTGCCGACCAGCGTGACCCGCGGCGTGAGCCGCACCGGCGCCGGCCAGGTCACTGCCGGTCCTCGCGCAGGACGGTGCGGACGTGGCGGACGTTCTCCTCGGCGAGCGGGGTGAACGGCTCGCTCAGCGTCGCGGTCTCGATCACGCCGAGCTCGACCAGGGCCGCCTTGAGCGCGCCGATCGCGCCGGCGGTGAAGGAGGCGTCGCCGTGCGGGCCCTCGTAGATGCGGTGCAGGTGGCTCAGCCGGTCCTGCAGGTCCCGGGCCGCGGGCCAGTCGCCGGCGTCCGCCGCGTCGGCCAGCGCCCGGTGCAGCGAGGTGAAGACGTTGGACAGGCCGGGCACGGCGCCGGTGAAGCCGATCTGCAGGGCGGCGTCGATACAGGTCTCGGAGCCGGTCAGCAGGCGCACCGCGGGCGAGCGTCCGGTGGCCAGGACGGCGGCGCGGTGGCCGCCGAGGTCGCCGGAGCTGTCCTTGACGCCGGCCAGGATGCCCTTGGCGACCAGCTCGCCGAGCAGGGCGGCGCCGACCGGGGTCGGGACGCGCGACGGGACGTGGTAGGCGATCGTGGGCACGCCGCCGGCCTCGGCGACGGCCGCGAAGTGCCGGGCGAGCTCCGTCTGAGAGAGTGGAAACATCGACGGCGGTGGCACGAGCAGGCTGCGCGCGCCGGCGGCGGCGAACCGGGCGGCGAGCTGCGCCGCCTGGCGGGTGTTGAGCGCCGCGACGCCGGCCATGACCTCGCGGTCGGTGGCCGCGGCGGCGGTGGCCACGACGGCCTCCTGCTCGTCGGGGAGCAGGTGCCCGCCCTCGCCGGTGGAGCCCAGCACCAGCACGCCGTCGGCCCCTTCGGACACGACGTGCCGCACGAGGCGCGCAAGCGACGGCCCGTCGACCGTGCCCCGGTCGGTGAGGGGGGTGATCAGCGGCGGGACGACCTCTGCCACATCGGGCTCCCTTGCATCGGCTGAGTGGACCGTCCCGCGGTCGATCGCGAGTCGGTATGCTCGCAGAGACAGAAATGAAACTCTCGTTCTAGCACGTGGTATACCTTCTAGTCGTCCGCGTGGATCGTGTCAATCCTCGTAACAGGGTTGGTACGCACTGGGCAGCGCGGCGACAGCGGACCGTCGAACGGAGGCCAAAAGCAATGCAAGAAGACGACGCCGCAGGTCAGGGCGGCGCAGCGGGGTACAACATCCGCGCCGTGGACCGGGTGTGCGACGTGCTGGACGCCCTGCAGCAACAGCCCGCGACCGGGTTGTCGCTCGCCGCGCTCTCCGAGGCGGTGTCCCTGCCGAAGAGCTCCACGCTGCGGTACCTCTCGGCGCTGGAGGCCCGCAACTACGTGGAGCGCGACACCGAGGACGGCTCGTACCGGCTGGGCCTGGCGTTCCGCCCGCAGCGCTTCGACTACCACGCGGCCCTGCGCGACGCGGTGCTGCCGCACCTGGTCAAGCTGCGCGACCGGTTCGAGGAGACGATGAACTTCGCCGTGCTCGACGGCATCGAGGTCGTGCACGTCGAGGTGGTCGAGAGCGAGCGGCGGGTGCGCCTGGCGGCCAGTCGCGGCGAGCGGGCGTGCCTGCACTCGACGGCGACCGGCAAGGTCATGGCCGGCCAGATCCCCGAGAGCCGGCTGCGCACCATCCTCGAGCAGGCCGGGATGCCCGAGTTCACCGCCGACACCATCACCACCGTGGACGGGTTCCTGGGCGAGGTCAAGCTCACCGTGGAGCGGGGCTGGGGCATCGACGACTGCGAGAACCAGCCCGACGGGCGGTGCGTGGCCGTGCCCGTCGACGGCCTCGCGGTCCCGGCGGCGCTGAGCCTGTCCGCGCCCGCCTCGCGGTTCGCCTCGGAGGACGCCCAGCGGGTCGCGCACCTGCTCAAGAAGCACATGGGGCCGCTGATGGACGCGGCCCGGGACGTGCCGCACTGACTGCACCCCGCGTTCCGTTGTGATCATTTCCCGCCGCGCGGGGGTTGACGGCTCCCGCACCGCGGCGTTTAGGGTGTCGAAACGGAACATCAATTGCAGCTAGTGAAACGGTGGTCTTCGTGCGGAACCCAACCCCCGTGACAAGTCCTGCCATCGGCCCGGCGGCCGGCCCCTACAGCCCCGCCGTGCGCGTGGGCGACCTGCTGTTCGTCTCCGGGCAGGGCCCGTTCCGCCCCGACGGCAGCCAGGCCGGCCCCACCTTCCGCGACCAGGCCGAGACCGTCTTCGACAACATCGCCGCCCTCGCCGCCGAGGCGGGCACCTCGCTGGCCCACACCGTCCGGATCGGCTGCTACCTGAGCACGCTGGCGCACTTCACCGAATGGAACGCGGCGTGCCAGCGGCGGCTCAGCGCGCCGTACCCCGCCCGCACCACCGTCCCGGTCGAGCTGCCCGGCTTCGACATCGAGGTCGACGCCGTGCTGTGGATCCCGCCCGCGGACGAGGACGCCGCCCGATGACCGCCGACCAGGCCGTCCGCCCCGGCACCAGCGCCGCCGACCTCGCCGCCCGCGCCGCCGCGGTGCTCCCCGGCGGCGTGAGCTCCAACGTGCGGCTCGCCACCGCACAGACCTTCTTCGAGCGCGGCAGCGGCCCGCGGCTGTGGGACGTCGACGGCAACGAGTACGTCGACTACCTGCTCGGCCAGGGCCCCGCGTTCCTCGGCCACGCCCACCCGCAGGTCAACGGCGCGGTCACCAGCGCCGTCGCTCGCGGGATGGTCTTCGGCGCCCAGCACGCCCTGGAGGTCGAGGCGGTCGAGAAGCTGCTCGCCGCGGTCGGCTGGGCCGACATGGCCCGCCTCGGCGTCTCCGGCACCGAGGCCGTGCAGGGCGCGCTGCGCCTGGCCCGCGCCGCCACCGGGCGGCGGAAGATGATCGGGTTCGCCGGGCAGTACCACGGCTGGCTCGACACCGTCCTCATGGCCCACGGCCCGGACGGGCACCGCCCCGGCTCCGCCGGACAGCCGCCGCAGTACCTCGCCGACTGGGTCGTCGCCCCGTTCAACGACGCCGAGGCGGTCCAGCGGTGCTTCGAGGAGCACCCCGGCGAGATCGCCGCGGTCATCCTCGAGCCGATGATGTGCAACAGCGGGGCGATCGCGCCGCGCCCCGGCTTCCTGGCCCGCCTGCGCGAGCTGTGCACCGCCCACGGTGCCGTGCTCATCTTCGACGAGGTCGTCACCGGCTTCCGGCTCGCCTTCGGCGGTGCCACCCAGCGCTTCGGCGTCACCCCCGACGTCGCCATCTACGGCAAGGCCGTCGCCGGCGGCTGGCCCGTCGCCGCCATCGCCGGGCGCCGCGAGCTGCTGGAGCTGTTCGGCACCGGGAAGGTCAACCACTCCGGCACCTTCAACGCCTCGGTCATGGCCGCCGCCGCGGTCTCGGCGACGATGGACGTACTGCGGGAGACCCAGCCGTACGTCTCCGTCGAGGAGCACGGCACCGCGCTCATGACCGGCCTGCGCGGCATCGGCGAGCGCCACGGCGTGCCGCTGCACGTCCAGGGACTGCCGGCCGCGTTCCACGTCTCGTTCCGCGCCGAGGGCGCCCCGCCGACGGACGTGGTCGACCACGCCTCGCTGCAGTCACTGGACCTGGCGCGGTACAACCGCTTCAGCCGGACCCTCGCCGCGCACGGCATCTGGGTGGCCGGGCGGGGAATCTGGTACGTCTCAGCCGCCCACGGCCCCGCCGAGCTCACCGACACCCTGGACCGCTTCGACCGCGCCCTCGCCGCCCACGTCGCGGAGCCGCGGCCATGACGCTGCCCCGGGTCGCGGTGCTGGGGCTGTGGCACGAGACGAACACCTACGGGCCCAACCCGGCCGACCTCGCCGCGTTCGAGGCGTTCGAGCTCGTCACCGGCGACGACGTCCGCCGCCACCACGCCGGCGACCGGTCGGTGATCAGCGGGTTCCTGGCCGCGCCCGGGCTCGACGCGGTGCCGGTCTTCTCGGCCGGCGCCTGGCCGTCCGGCCCCGCCCCCGCCGAGACCCTGGCCACCCTGCTCGACCGCCTCACCGAGGCGCTGGCGGCCGCCGCCCCGTTCGACGGGGTGCTGCTCAACCTGCACGGGGCGATGGTCGCGGCCGCTACGCCGGACGTCGAGGCCGTGCTGCTGCGGCGGGTCCGCGCGATCGTCGGCGACGTTCCCGTCGCGGCGGTGCTCGACCTGCACGCCAACCCGTCGGCGGCGTTCGTGGGGGCCTGCGACATCGTGCTCGCCTACGACACGTACCCGCACGTCGACATGTTCGAGCGCGGGCACGAGGCGGCGACCCTGCTGGCGGAGGCGATCGGCGGGCGTCCGCTGACCACCGTGCTGGCCCGGGTGCCGCTGCTGACCTGCCCCCTCGCGCAGTCCACCGACGCCGAGCCGATGCGGGGGCTGATCGCGCGGGCGCGGGACCGGGCCGCCGAGGCCGGGCTGGCCCGGGTCTCGCTCACGCCCGGCTTCGCGTACAGCGACGTCGACCGGGCCGGCATCGGCGTGCTCGTCGTCGCCGGGGCGGACCAGGCCGACGCCGCCCGCCGGGTCGCCAACGAGATCGCCGGCGACATCGAGGTACACGCGGAGGAATTCGCTCTGCGGCGGCCCGGCGTGGAGGCCGCGGTGCGGGAAGCCCTGGCCGCCGATGTCCGGCCGGTCGTGCTGGCCGATGTCGCCGACAACATCGGGGGCGGGAGCCCGGGAGACGGGACCGCGCTGCTGGCGGCGCTGATCGCCGCCGACGCGCCGGACGCCGTCGTCGTGATCGCCGACGCCGAGGTCGCCCGCCGGGCTGCGTCGCTCGGCACCGGGGCGAGCCTGGTCGCCACGGTCGGGGCGAAGGCGGACGCCCGGCACGGTACACCCGTGGAACTGGAAGCCGAGATCCTCGCCGTGACCGACGGCGGTTACACGACCGAGGGGTCGTGGATGACCGGGCAGTCGTTCAGCATGGGCACGACCGCGGTGCTGCGGCAGCGGGGGGTGCGGGTCGTCGTCACCGAGCGCGCGACCCCGCCGTTCCATCGCGAGCATCTGACGTCCGTCGGCATCGACCCCGCCTCGGTGGCCGTCATCGTCGCCAAGGGCGCGGTCGCCTGGCGGTCGGCGTTTCCCGACGTGGCCCTCGCCATCGAGGTGGCCACGCCCGGGGTGTGCCCGGTCGACGTCGCGTCGCTGCCGCGGTCCACCGCCCCGGCGCGGGTGGTGGCCTGATGGTGAGCCTTGGTGAGGGCGACACGCCACTGCTCGACGTCACCGATGTCCTCGGCCCCGCCGGCATCACCGTCCACGTCAAGTGCGAGCACCTCAACCCGACCGGGTCGTTCAAGGACCGGGTGGCGGCCGTGGCCGTCTCACTGGTCCGCGAGCGGTCGCTGCGCGGCATCGTCGGCACGTCGTCGGGCAACGGCGGGGCGGCCGTCGCCGCCTACGGGGCCCGGGCCGGGGTCCGGGTGATCCTGCTCGCCCTGGCCACCACGCCGCCGGAGAAGCTGGTGCAGATCCGCGCGGCCGGGGCTGAGGTCTACCTCGTCGACGGCCTCGGGCACGACCCGCGGACCACGCTCGCCCTCGCGTCGGAGGTGCGTGACATCGCCGCGCGGCAGGGGTATCTGGCGTTCCTGACCGGCGGCCGGTACGCGCCGGAGATCATGACGGGGGCCCGGACGATCGCGTACGAGCTGGCCTCGCAGGCCTCCCCCACCCACGTGTACGCGCCCATCGGCGGGGGCGGGCTCTACGCGTCGCTGTGGCGCGGGTACCGGGACCTCGGCGGCGCCGTGCCCCGGCTCGTGGCCGTCCAGCCCAGCGGCTGCCCGACTGTCCGCGACGCACTCGCCGGCGGGCCGGGCATCCTGACCTCGCCGAGTACCACCGGCATCTCCGGCCTGCAGGTGGCCACGCTGTTCGACGACGACGTACCCGCGGCCGTCGCCGGGTCCGGCGGTCATCTCACCGAGGTCACCGACGCGGAGGTGGCCGCCGCGCACGCCCGGATGGTGCGGGCCGGCATCTTCGTCGAGCCGGCCGGGGCCACCGCCCTCGCCGGGCTGCTCGCCGACGCCTCGTCCGGCCGGTTGCCGGCCGGGTCGCGGGCCGTGCTCATCGCCACCGGCGCCGGGTGGAAGGACGCCGGCGCCCTGCACGCCCTGACCGAACCCGGACCGCCGCCACGGTGGACCGCCGGCCTCGCGGAGCTGCTCACATGACCGTATTCCAGGCGTTCTCGCTCACCGGCCGGACGGCGATCGTCACCGGCGGCACCGGCCTGTACGGCACGCCGATCGCCCGCACCCTGGCCGAGGCCGGCGCCCACGTCGTCATCACGTCCCGCAGCGCCGCCCGCGCCGAGGCCGCGGCTTCGGTGCTGCGCGCGGCCGGCCTCGCGGCGTCGGGCGTCGCGCTGGACCTGTCGGACCCCGCGTCGATCGCGGGGCTGCCCGCCCGCCTGGACTCCGGCGTCGACATCCTGGTCAACAACGCCGTGCACCGCCAGGGCGGCGACCTGTTCGCGACGTCGGCGGCCGACTGGGACGCGACGTCGGCGGCCAACTCCCGCGGCCTGTTCCTGGTGACGCAGACGGTGGCGGCGGCGATGATCGAGCGCGGCACCGGCGGCGCGATCCTGAACATCGGCTCGATCTACGGCATCACGGGCCCCGACTTCGGCCTGTACGCCGGGACCTCCATGACGATGCCGCTGTTCTACGCGTACGACAAGGCGGGCATGGTCGGCCTGACCCGCCACCTGGCCGTGCAGCTGGGCCCGCACGGCATCCGGGTCAACTGCCTGGCCCCGGGCGGCCTGGCCGACGGCACCCAGCCGGCGTCGTTCGTGGAGCGCTACTGCGCCCGCACACCCCTGGGCCGCCTGGCCACCGAGTCCGACGTTACGGGCGCCCTGCTGCTGCTGGTGTCCGACGCGGGCGCCTACATCACGGGCGTGACCCTCCCCGTCGACGGCGGCTTCACCGCCCACTGACGAAGCACCGCGCGGCATCTTGAACCGTCAACTGTCCGGCCCCGGTGGCTGCGTAGCGGCGGCCGCGACGATCTGCTCCAGCGCGGCCGCGTGCCGCTGGAACGCGTGCCGTCCTTGCGGGGTGAGCTGCACCGAGGTACGCCGTGCCCGGCTTTGCTGGTCTTTGCGAACCGTGACGTATCCGGCCTCGGCCAATGCTGAGACATGCTTGGACAGGGCCGAATCGCTGGTCCCGATCGTGTCCCTCAGGAAACCGAAGTCCACCCAGGCGGCCGGTGCCAGCAGGGCGAGGATCGACAACCGTGCCGGAACGTGCAGGAACTCGTCGAAGCGGGGGTCCATCAGGCACGTCCGCCGTCGCGCAGCACAATCCACTTGAAGGCCCGGCGGATCACGGGCGTCATGGCGACATAGGTGACCGCCGTGGCGGCCGCGGCGAGCGTGCCCTGCGACATCAGCCCCTGCGACGGCAGACCGGACACCGCCCAGACGGCGATTCGGAAGACGCCGAACAGCAGCATCAGCCCGGCCGACACTCCCACCCAGAACAGCCACTCCAGGCTGGTGGGCTGCCGCTGCACGAGCGCCCGGCGTCCGTGCACGATCCCCACGCCGACGAAGAGTCCGAACCCGAGCAGGACCGCGGCAGTGCGCCAGGGGTTCCGCAGATCGATGGACGCCAGCCCGACGAACAGTCCCAAGGCTGCGGGCAGGACGCAGGAGAGGCTGAAGCCCTGGCGGGCGACCTGCTCCCGGGTCCTGTCCTGGAGGCGTCGGATGTCGTCGAGCGAAGCCTGGGCATCGTGCGGGTGCATGGACCCCATCCTTGGTCGTTGGACTGCTTTCCTCCAAGGAAAGTACCATGCGCTTTCCTCGGAGGAAAGCAGTCGTTCGGGGTCGATACACACCGGTAGCGTCCCCGCCATGCCGCTTGCTCCTGGACCGACGGTCCTCGAAGGCCGCTACGTCCGCCTGGAACCACTTGCCGATTCCCATGTCTCCGCCCTCTTCACAGCGGGTGGCCGGGATGACGAGGTCTGGCGTTGGCTGAGCGCACCGACACCGCGCACCGAAGCGGAACTGCGGGAGATCGTGTCCAGGCGGCTCAAGGACGTCGACGACGGCAAGCGTGTGGCGTTCGCCGTGATCAGTCAGGCCGGGGGTACCGCGATCGGCACCACCAATCTGCACAGCTGGCATGCAACAGACGGACGCATCGAGATCGGCGGCACCTGGTTCGGCAGGCAATGGTGGCGCACCGCGGCGAACACCGAGACCAAGCTCCTGACGATGTCCCATGCCTTCGAGGCGCTCGGCTACGCGTCCATCGTATGGCGCATCAACGCGGGCAATCTGCGCTCGCGAGAGGCGATCACACGCATCGGTGCCACCCTGGCCGGACAAGAGCCCGGGCCCGGCCTTCTGATCTACACCATGCCACGAGCCGAGTGGCCCGCAGTGAAGGCGCGACTGGCCGAGCGAATTGCGAGAGGCTAGACACACCGCCGGCCGCAAAGAAGTACCAGCGAGCATCGCGGGGAGAATGGTGGCAAAGACTCTGGAGGAGTGGTGATGCGGCGATTCGAGGGCAAGGTCGCGCTCGTCACGGCGGCGGCACAGGGCATCGGGCAGGCCGTCGTGCGGCGGATCGCCGCCGAGGGCGGTGCGGTGGTCGTCACGGACCTGCGGGAGGACGCGGTCGCGGCGCTGGCCGAGGAGGTCGGCGCGGAGCACGCGCTCGGGGTCAAGGTCGATGTCACCTCACGCGCCGACGTCGACGCCGCGGTCGACGCGGCGGTCGGGCGATTCGGCCGGCTCGATCTGGTGGTGAACAACGCGGGCGGCTGCATCGTCACCTCGATGCCCGAGGACACCTCAGCCGAGGACTGGCACCGTCAGCTCGACTTCACCCTTGTCGGCGCCGCCCGTTGCATTCAGGCGGCTATCCCCCACCTGGTGAGGACTCGCGGCAACGTAGTCACGATCAGCTCGGTGAACGGCATCGCCGCCTTCGGCAACGTGGAGTACGCCGCGGCGAAAGCCGGCCAGATCGCGATGTCGCAGAACTACGCCGCCCGGTACGGTCCGCTCGGCGTGCGCTTCAACGTCGTCGCCCCCGGCACCGTCCGGACACCGAATTGGGACTCCCAGCCGGGCGCGCTGGAGATGCTCAAGTCGATGTACCCGCTCGGCCGCGTCGGCGAGCCAGCGGACATCGCGGCAGCGGTCGCGTTTCTCGGCTCCGACGACGCCGCATGGATCACCGGACACACCCTACCCGTCGAGGGTGGCGTGCTGACCGGCCCCAACCCGATCGACCTGAGCCCGCCTGACACGCTCCACCAAGGCTTCTAGCAACGCGCATCAATCTTTCCCAGCAGCAGGCGGACCGACCAACAGGACGAGGCCGAAAGAGCTGGGTGATGGCCGGTAGCGCGCCATCACCCAGCTTCCGGGCGGCGAGGGTCAGGCTGTGGTCACTGCGAATCCGTCGAGTACGGCGTAGGTGCCCGACAGCTTGGTCACCACGATGGTGTGGGTGCCGGCGCTGAGTCCGGTTCGGGTGTACAGGGAGACGTTGGCGTGCCGTAGGCCGTCCGTCGGGACGGTGCTGACGGTCTGCTGGGCGCCGCCGTCGATGCTGATGCCGATGTTGCCCTGGTCGGTGTTCTGCTCACCGTAGACGGCGATGCCGGTACCGGTGAACGTCAGGGTGGCCGTTGATCCGTTGGCGGTCGCGAAGTGGATGTCACCGTTGAGGTCACCGAACGTCCGGCCGGACTGCAGACTGAAGCCGCTGTAGACGATGCGGCTGTCGGTGTCGTCCAGGCGGGTCGTGGTCGGACCGGTGTTCACGACTGCGAATCCGTCGAGTACGGCGTAGGTGCCGGACAGCTTGGTCACCACGATGGTGTGGGTGCCGGCGCTGAGTCCGGTCCGGGTGTACAGGGAGACGTTGGCGTGCCGCAGGCCGTCCGTCGGGACGGTGCTGACGGTCTGCTGGGCGCCGCCGTCGATGCTGATGCCGATGTTGCCCTGGTCGGTGTTCTGCTCGCCGTAAACGACGATGCCGGTACCGGTGAACGTCAGGGTGGCCGTTGATCCGTTGGCGGTGGCGAAGTGGATGTCACCGTTGAGGTCACCGAACGTCCGGCCGGACTGCAGACTGAAGCCGCTGTAGACGATGCGGCTGTCGGTGTCGTCGACGCGGCCTGCGGTGGCGGGGCCGCCGCCGTCGCCCACGCGGATGTCGCTTGCTGTGGTACCGCCGGGGATGGGCACGATGAGGAATCCGCCGGAGACGAACTGCACACCGGTGACCTGCACGTTCTTCACGTAGACAGGAGTCGTTGGGGTGAAGCCGTGCCCGCCGATGAGCACCTGTGCGGCGTTCGTCGGGGAAATGTACCGGACCTGCGGTGCGCCCGCGTTCGGCTGAGCCACATATGCGGACGTCAGCCCCGCCGCAGCGAGGATGGCCGTCGGGATCTGGCCGGGACTGGGTGTCGCCGGGATCGAGACGTTGCCGGAGGCGTTCGAGTCGACCGGGGGGTTGCACGCGTACGACTGCAGCGGAGCGGAGAAGTAGTTGTTCCGGATCCAGAAGTGGCCGGTGGAACTGCAGCCGCCCTGCGCGGCGCCGCCGGCGCCGAAGGCGACGTTCCCTTCCCAGTTGATCCATTCGGAACCGGCGTCGTCGTAGTAGGTGAAGTTGGTGTTGCGGCCGTTGAAGGCGACGTTGCCCTTGACCTGCAGGCCCTTCGCGAGCGTCGCCACAGGGTCGATGGTCCCGTCGGTCCGGTAGACGTACCCGGCCTGGTGGCCTTCGGCGTAGATCGCACCGCCGTCGGACCGCACCGACATGTAATCGTGGAACAGGTTGTTGCTGATGGTGTTGCTCTCGTTGATGTTCGTGGAGTTCTGCGGGGTGCTCGCCTGATCCACGTGGCCCTGGATGACACCGGCGGTGATCGCGGTGTAGGGCAGGTCGTACAGCACATTGTTCGTGATCTTCGTGCCGCGGGAGAACAGCAGCGTGATGCCGCACGCCGAGGAGTAGTCGGTGCCGATGTGGTGAATCACGTTGTCGGACACGGTGGTATTGGTGAGGATCTCGTTGAGACCGATGCTGTCACCGCTGACCGCCGCCGGATCGGGCGTGCAGTGGTTCTTGATCCCTTGCGCCTCGGACGCGTTCGTCGGCGTCGGGTCATAGGTGCAGCCCAGCAGCAGCGCCGTCGAGGCGATGTCGGTGAACTCGTTGCCCTGGATGAGGGTGTTGCGAGCGCCGTACATGACACTGAGGCCGGCGCCGCCGAGGTTGACGAACCGGTTGCCGATCAGGGAGAGGTTGGTGGTGGCGGTGAACGCGACGTTGGCCAGTGGCTGGGTCAGCGCGCCCCACGGACAGCTGCCCGCCGGGTTGGCGAAGGTACACATGCCCTGGTTGCGGCCTTCGGTGATGCGCAGGTTGCTCTGCACGTCGGAGAATCCCGCAGGGCGTGACGGGTCGTTCCACGTGGCGTAGGAGAACTGCAAACCCGTGAACGTGACGTCGTGCAGCGGGTTGGCGAGCGTGCCCGCGCCTTGCAGCAGTGACTCCAGGCGCGGTACCTCCACGTCGAGGTTCGGCACCTGCTGCCCGGATTCGGGCTGGTAGTACAGCTTGTTCGCCGCCGAGTCCAGGAACCATTCACCGGAGCTGAGCAACGCCCTGGCGTTGTCGACCCGGGCCGGCTTGGCGCCGACCGACATGGACGGCAAGCCGCCGCTACCCTGGCTGAAGGCGGCGCGGTTGGTGACGTTCGTCCAGCAGGGCTGCGCCATCGTCAGCGTCGCCGTGCCCGCGGAGTAGCTCGCGACCGGGCAGCGCGACTCGGTCCACGGTCCGTTGCCACCGGGGTAGTCGAACTGCACCTTCGCCACCTCGGCCGCCGTGCGAGCGCCGAACCACGCCTTGGCGTTGGCGTCGCCGTTGATGTTGTATCCGGACGACGACCCGGTCCAGCCGCCGTTCCAGCCGAGCTCCGACAGCGGCGCACCTGCCATCGGCACTTTCTTCCCGTCGACGTACACCTGCCGTGTCTCGGTACCCGCGGGCACCGACGCGGACCAGACACCGCTGGTGCCCTCCTGCACCCAGCCGGTCACCCGCACGGCGCCGGAGATCACCGGGACTGCGCCCGGCGCGGCGCGCCACACCACGGGATGCCCCGCGCTGCCCGAGTCGGCAGCGGTGAACTTCCACGTGCTCGACAACCGAAACGTGCCATCGGCGAGGAGCACCTGCACGTCCGCGCCGGGATCGACTGCCAGCTTCGCGCGTACCGCGCCCTGCGCGCCCGCCAGCGAACATGGAGCCGCCTGCGTGCACGTGGACCCCGAACCTGCCGGCGAGGCATAGAAGGTCGCCGCAGTCGCAGCGGACGCCGGCGAAACAGGCAGGATCAGCAGCAACCCCGCTGCCGATCCCGTCACAGCTGCTGTTACCCCGATGAGCAGGGGCTTCAATCGAACCTTCGACATCATCTGCTCCCTTCCGGTGGACAGGAACGCGCCGATCGCACCTGCAGGGTGTGCAGCGGAATCTCGTCCACATCAGTGCGGCTGTCAATATTCCACCGATGTTTCGTTATCGAACGGTGAAGGTCGATCGAAGGTCACCCGGCCGGACGCCGGCGCGCCCACCGATCTTGCCGCGGCGCGCGATCGGGGCAGTCAAGCACAGTGACGTGCAGCTTCGACAGCGGTGCAGGCGACCGTGAGTGCTGCGGTGCCTGCCATCACTCACTCGCGCACACAGGCGGCACCTTGTGGGACCACCCGAGCAATCATCCTATCTTTGGCCTCACGGACCCTGTCGCGGCTCCGCGCCTCAGTCGGATCTGCCCTCCCGGCGTAGCGGGTTCGCTCGGAGCCCCTGGCCGCGGCTGGCCTCGCCGGCGACCGGGACCGAGAATGGCCGCGTGGACAACAACGAGGACGTCGTGCTGCGCGTCCGGGCCAATCTGTGGCGTGGTAGCGAGGCCGTCGCCGGCCACCTGACCCTGACCGAGACCCACCTACGCTTTCGGGCGCACGGGCTGAACATCCAGACACAGCCGCTGGACGTTCCGGTAGCCGAGATCACTTCCATGCGCAAGTACAACAACATGCGCATCATCCCGAACGGCCTCGCCGTGACGATGGCCTCCGGGACCGAGCACCGTTTCGTCGTCGGCGGCCGCGACCGCCTGATTGCCGCCATCGAAGCGCTCCAGTCGTAGCGCACGCCGACGTCAGCGCCGCCCGAGCCGCTGCTGGACGCGGCATGAGCGGACGTCGGCATCGTCCACCGGGTAGCGTGCGGCGCGTGCATCTGCTCTCGGAGGACGCAGTTTTGGCAGCCGTGGGTGCGAACCTGCGGATCTACCGCACGCCGCTGGTGACGTATCTGCTGGGCTCGGATGTGCTGGCCATCGTTTTCGAGCCGGGTGACCGCCCGGATGGCACCGGCATCCGGGATGCGCGGCATGTCGCCGTGACACCGCCGTTCCCCGACGAGATTCACACACTGCTGTATCCGGACCCCTGGCCCGGGTTTCCGACGGAGGAGCGGGCGGTGCTCCGCATCGAGGGCTACGCACGTCTCGCCGGCGGTTGCGTGCCGCTCGGCTCGCTCCGTAGGTTCGGTACGTCCTGGGATCCCCGTAAGGAACGATTGTTCAGCCAGACCTTCAAGCTCGATCCCGCACTGCCGTTCGGACTGCTGGACCGGATCCGGTCCGCCGTGCCACCCCTGCCGGCGCCGAACGTACCGAGGCTCGACTGGCTGCGCCTGCTGCCGCACGACCCGGTGGGTGCGACGTCGGAGTTCGTGACGGCCTGGTACGCCGATGTACACCCGCCCGCCGGCCCACACCTGCCGGCCACCGCCCCGATGCCGCAAGCCCTCGCCGCACTGCACGAGGCGATTTCGTACCGCCGGGAACTCCTAGGCAGGCAGGACTCCTTGTTCGCGCCGCATGAGTTACGGCTGGATGCTGCGGGACGGCTGCTGTTCGGGGCGGAGAACCAGGGTTGTTTTGCCATGGCGACCGAGCCTGAGGGCGACGACCCGCCGGTGTGGTTCCTGCGCGAGGACGAGGAGCCTGAGCTCAAGCCATTGCCCTTGAGCCAGTTCCTGCTCGCAACCATGCTGTTCGAGGCCACCATCATTGGGCACTACACGATGCACGGCCTGGTCTGGAGGGAAGACAAAGACCGTATGCTCACCGGCCTGCGACGGGTGCCGCTGCCCAACCGTGAGTGGCTGGACTGGCAGAGCGACACGTACGTCGGTCGCGGCCTTGTCGTTCAGTTGACGCCGCACGACGACACGGGTGGGACCTGGAGCTTCAGCGCCGGAGCCCGGCGCCGGGAGGACCTACGGGCGGTGGAGAAGTTCCGCAATCATTGAGGACGCCGTCCCAAGCACCGCGCTCACAGTGATTCACACGGCCGACAACTCGTGGATCGTCCTCGACGGCGCTTGCGGCCGATCGAGCTCGGCCTACAGACCGTGCGTTCCATCAAACTCGTGGGACACGACGTGCACCTGGCCGGCAGCGTGATCGGCGCGGATGGTGTCCAAGCCCAGGCCGTCCAGCTCGGCCGCGTGATGGGCCTCGTGCGGCTCGAGCACCCGCAGCGCGAGGCTCGGGGACTCGGGACCCAGCGGAACCTCCTCGGCCAGCACCGCCTCCAGCAGCGCCTTCCCGGCAGGTCGCGCCTCCTCGTCGACCGCAACGTGAACCATAAGCTGTTCGTTGCCGGACACGATCCACCGCGCATGCGCGATCCACACGGTCCGCACCTGCGGATGGGCCAGGATCCGCGCCGCGAACGCGCCACGCAACGCCACGGCCATCGGATGCGTCGACCACGTCAGCCGCAGGGTCTGCTCGCCCTGGGTACGCATCCCCCGTCCCCGCAATGTCGAGGCCACGAGAGGCAGCGGGACCTTCGCCCACTCCTGGGCGGCGAACACGGCAAGCGTCCCGACGCCCGTGTGCTCGGCGATGTCGAGCAGCCGCAGCACGTCGCAGAGCAAGGACCCGGCAGCGTGCGGAAGCCACCGCTCGCAGGCGGCCTCGCTGGTATAGCCGGGCAGCACCGGACCGGTGTCGTCGACTCCTATGAACACCACCGAACCCTGCTCGTCGAACGGCACGTAGACGCCGCCGTCGACGAGTGCGGCCAGGAGGGCGTCGGCCTCGTCGGCCGCCCGGCCGCGCTCGAGCACAGCGGCGAGGGCATCGTTAGGGCCGCGCATCGGCGGAGCGTAACGCATTGAACCGCCGCCACCGCGGAACACGGCGGCGACTATGATGCCGCGATGATCGATCTGGACGGTCTGCGGGCCGATGGTTCCTGGCAGCTCACGTGGTCCGGCGATCGGCTCGACGAGGCCGTGTTCTGGCCGGCCCCGGACACCGCCGCTGCCCGTGGCGACCTCGTCGCCAGGCTCGGCACCGATTCGAGTGACCCGGAGCGGTGGGAGGCCGCGCTGATCGACACGCTGCTGACCGATCCGGTCTCGGCCGGGCTGCGCCGGCTGGAGCTGCACCTCACCGACTTCCACCACAGTGCGCACCGCGCCGTGCGGGCGCTGGCCGCGCACCGCCGCGAGCAGCTCGCCAGCCTCTACTTCGGCCACGAGTTCAGGCTCCTCTACGAGCACAGCCGCACCTCGACCGGCGGCCGGATCGACCCGCTGGAGCGGCTGCACGAGGGATTCGCCGACGAGGGGCGCACCGGGATGTGGGCGGCGTTGCCGGCGCTGCTGGAACTGACCGCCGAGGGCGGCCTGCTGTTCGACGACATCGACAGCGGCTCCCTGCGGCACCTGCGGCTGCGCGGGGCGCTGTTCGCCGACGGCAGCGTGTTCCCGGCCCGGGCTCCCGCGCTGGAGTCGCTGGAGCTGGAGATCCGCTCCGATGTGTTCGGCACCGCGTGCCCGGTCGAGCAGCTCGAAGAGCTCGACCCAGCCGGCCTGCCGAGCCTGCGCCAGCTCGACCTGGGCAGCTGCGAGTTCGACGCCGGTGACCTCGGCACGCTGCGCACACTCGCCGGGGCGGCGATCCTGCCGCAGCTGGCGGAGCTGGTCCTGCCAGGGCTGCGGATCGAGGCGGACGAGTTCGACGGTGACCCGCTGGCGGAGCTGGCCGAATTGGCACCGGCGTTCGCGCACCTGGCGCTCTCGGTGGCCGACGTTGTCGATGTCGAGGGCGTGGAGGACGCCGAAGTGGAGCGCCTGTTCGGTTTGGAATGACCAAATCCTATTGCCGAGATGATCGATTCACCGAGTTCTTCTGTGCTGAACCCACAGGTTTTCCTCGACGTATACGCCACGGTCCCGTTCCCGATCGATCAGCACGAGGTTGAGCGCTCCAGGGACCACATATTCCCGGGTGACGGGAAACACCATGTCCGCCCAGCTCTCCCATTCGGCGACGGTTCCTTCGATCACCATCGACCGCGGAGCTGGACAGAGCACCCGGGCCCCATGCGCTGGTGGGTGCGGATCCACGGATCGATCGAGAGTCCGTCCGGGCGACTCCACCCGGCGTACTCGGCCATCGACACCATCGGGTAGCGGTGCTTCCACGTCGGTCGAAGCGGAGCGACCACATGCGTAAGGCCGTCGCTCCACGCTCGTCGCGCCAACTCCTCAAGCACGACACCGGCCATACCGCGCCTGTCATGCGATGCGCCCACGGCGACCGCCATGAAGCTCAGGCTCGTTGGCTCGATGCCGGCTTCCCGGCCGTCCACCGCACGGATCAACGCGTCGTCGTAGCCCGACGGCAGGTCGTCGACGCTGCCGTCCCAGGCCATCGGCACTCCCCAACCGCCGGCGACGACCAAACCCCCATCGAGCACCATGATGTCGTATCGCGCGAAGTACTCCTCGACCCGGCCCATGTATCGCTTCGGCACGTCGTCGTGGAAAACGAACTCTGGCCAGCGTTCGCGGAACACGACGGCCGCCGCCTCGTGCAGCTCGGGCCGATCGGCGCGAGTGACCACCTCCACGCCGGCAAAATATCGGCGTCGCCACGTGACCGCAACGCCATTGTCCGCGCAATCCCCTGCACCCAACTCGGCAGGTGAGTGCGCCGGCACTGAGCTCGGGGCCGCTGTTCGAGTCCTCGCTGCGAAGCCGGTGGCAACCGGGTGACCGGCAGCCAACCGCCGGCGGCGGAGTCAGATGACTGATGTACCGCCGTCGCGCGGCGCCGACAGTGGCAGTACACGGCCATCGAGCCGGCCGCCGGGACACAGGAGAAGTACCGCGATGACGATCCATCACAGGGAACGGTTCGGCACGGTGGTGCTCACCGGAGCCACGAGCGGCATCGGCGAAGCGACCGCCCGCCGGCTGGCGGCGGTCTCCGAGACGCTCATCGTCCTCGGACCCGAGCCGGAAGGTGTACCGCAGCTGCGCGGGTCCGGCCCCGCCGACGTCCACTACGTCGCCGCCGACTTCACGCACCTCTCCGAAGTCGTCGAGGCCGCCCGCTCGATCACGTCGCTCGTGAAGACGATCGACCTGTTGATCAACAACGCCGGAGTTCCAGGCGCACCGCAACGGATCCTCACCACGGACGGATTCGAGCGGACGCTGCAGGTCAACGCGCTCGCACCGGCGCTGCTGACCCGGCTGCTCGTTCCCTCGCTGGCCGAGGGCGCGCGGATCGTGAACGTGGGCTCGTCCGCGCACCGCGTCGAGCGGTTCCACTTCGACGACATCGACCTGGCGCGCGGCTACTCGCCGGTGGCGGCGTACGCGCGGGCGAAGCTTGCGATGGTGACCTGGTCGTCCCTGCTCGCGGAAGAGCTCCGGTCGATGTCGGTCAGCGTCGTCGCCCTCTGCCCCGGACTCAACGACACCCCGCTCAGCGCGGCGATGATGGGCAGGATCGGCGGTCCTCCCACGCACGGCGCGGCCCGGGTCCTCCATGCCGCGGTCGCCGACGTCCCGTCCGGCTCGTATCTCGAAGACGACCGCGTGGTGTCGCCGAGCACGGACGTCACCGATCCCTCGAACCGGGAGCGGCTCACCGCCCTCTACTGGCAGCGACTGCGGCCCTTCGCGACCGCGGGACGCGCACGATGAGCGAGCACAGCGCGGCCACAGGCGTCCTCAGCCGTCGGGTCGCAGTCGTATTCGGCGCGACCGGATGGATCGGCCGAGCCATCTGCCACGAGCTGGTCCGGGCAGACGCGAGCGTCGTCCTGGTCGGCCGGGACGCGAACCGCCTCGGCGCCCTCCAACGCGAACTCGGCGGGGGCGATCGGGTGCTGTCCACGGTCGCGGACGTCACCTCCCAGCTCGAGGTCGACGACGCTCGAGCGGCCGCGATCACGCGGTTCGGCCACGTCGACCTTCTGGTCGTCTCCTCGGGCGTGATCACCGGCTCCGCCTTCAGCGACGGCGTCCCCGCAGATTGGGCCGACATGATCGACGTGAACCTTCGCGGGTTGCTGCACGCGTCCCAGACGTTCGCCGAGCCGCTCCTGCAGCGTGCGGACCACGGGTCGCCGGCCGACATCGTGCTGATCGGCGCCGTCAGCACCGATGTTCGCGCCCCTCGTTTCGCGGTGTTCAACGCGCTTTCGGCGGCCGTCAAGCAGCTCGCACGCGCACTCCGCCACGAGTACGGGCCGCGGGGCATGCGTGTCCACATCATCGAGCCCGCTTTCGCGGTCGACCGGTCCGACGAGCATCACAACGCGTCACCGCCCGAGCATGGCCTGCAGCACGCACGGGCCGCGTCCGCGGTGCAGCCGGACACGATCGCCGCGGTGGTCACGCTCGCGGCGGCGCTGCCCCGCAGCGTGAACGTCGCCGAGGTCCTCCTCCTGCCCACCGCGACGGCGTGACGAGCGTGGCCAGGGGTACCGCTGCCCTGCGCGGCGCCGTCGTCCTGATCGCCGGTACCGTCGCCGCGCTCATCTGGGCGAATCTTCCGGGAGACAGCTACGAGTCGTTCTGGCATCTCCCGCTCGGCCTCGATCTCGCGGGCTCCAGGTTCGAGCTCGACCTGCGGCACTGGGTCAACGACGCAGTCATGGCCGTGTTCTTCGCTCACGTCACGCTCGAGGTCCGCCGCGAGCTCGAGCTCGGTGAGCTGCGTGACTGGCGCAGGGCGAGCGTCCCTGTCATCGCGGCCCTCGCCGGCCTCGTCATCCCGGCCCTGATCTACGTCCGCGTCACCTGGGGCACCGACGCGGTCGCCGGTTGGGGGATCGTGGTCTCCACGGACACGGCCTTCGTGCTGGGAATGCTCGCTCTCATCGGCCGAGGGATGCCACCCCAGCTGCGGATCTTTCTCGTCACGCTCGCCGTCGCCGACGACGTCGGGGCCCTCGGGGTCATCGCGTTCGCCTACACCGACCGCTTCAGCCCGCTGCCGCTGCTCATCGCTGTGGGCGGTCTCGCGATGATCGCGGTGATGCGCTACCTCGGGGTGTGGCGGGGCGTGCTGTACCTCGTGCCCTCGATCGTCGTCTGGGTGGGCTTCTTCGTCTCGGGCGTGCACGCCACCCTGGCCGGCGTCGCGATCGCGGTCCTGCTGCCGATCTTCCCCACGCGAGTCGACGCCCTGCGCAGCGCTCAGGATCACGTTCGTGCGTTCCAGATGTCGCCGACCGCCGGCTACGCCCGCACGGCTGGGGACTCGCTCGCGCGAGCCGTCTCGATCAATGAGCGCGCCCACCGGGCCCTGGCGCCGTACATCACCTGGCTTGTCCTGCCGGTCTTCGCCCTCGCCAACGCCGGCGTGACGGTCACCCGGGAGTCGCTGGTCGACGCTTTCACCTCACGGCTCACGTGGGGCATCATCGCGGGTCTGGTCGTCGGCAAGATCGTCGCTATCTCGGTGTCGACGTGGGTCGTCACCCGCGTTCGGCCCGACGCGCTAGGACCGGCGGTACGCATGTCCCACATCGTCGGCGTGAGCATGCTCGCCGGGATGGGATTCACCATCTCGCTCTTCGTCACCGAGCTGGCGTTCGACGATGCTGTCGATGTCAGCCGCGGGCAGATCGGCGTGATCGCTGCCACCGTGCTCGCCGCTACCCTGGGCGCCGTCGCGTTCGCCGTCATGAGCGCACGCGAGCGGCGGCGGTCGCCGCACCGGGACCGCCTCGTGCGGGCGCTCGACCCGTCTCGCGACCCCGTGCTGGGGGATCCGGCTAGCGCCGTGGTGACCGTTGTCGAGTACGGCAACTACGCCACGCCGTACTCGCCTGCTGCGGGAGAGATGTGTCGCGAGATGGAGGGCCGTTTCGGCAGCGAGGTCGTGTACACGTTCCGTCATCTCCCGCTCGAGCAGCCGCTCGGTCGTTCCGCGGCCATCGCCAACGAGGCTGCGGCGCTGCAGGGACGATTCTGGGAGATGCGCGACGAGCTCCTCCGCGAAGCACCGATCGACCACGAACGGCAGATCCGTCGAGCGGCCGCAGGCGCCGGGTTGAACCTGCGGCGATTCGAACGCGACTGGGGCGACGCGGCTGGTGCCGAGCGGGTCGACGAAGACCTCGTCGACGCGGAAGCGATGCAGCTGCACCGGGCTCCGACGTACTTCATCGACAACGCGCGCTACGACGGTTCGATCGATGCCGACTCGGTGAACACGGCGGTGGCAGCAGCCAGGGACGCGGCCCTGCGACGCGACGAGCGCGAACGCGACACCGACGCCTAGCCAAGGACATCACGCGGGAACGGCGACCGGCAATGCGATGAGGCTGGCTTCGCGGGCGGCCTTCCGCGCCGCTTCATGGAAGTCGGGCGCCGCGCACGCGAAGAGCGTCCGTCCGTCGGAGCCGCCGAGCGCGCAGGCGTACACGTTCGTTCCGGGCCGTACCTCGTCGGTGATCTCGCCGCCTTCCAGGACCCGGAGCAACCGCGCGCCGGTCGCATCGGCGACCCACAGTCCGCCTTCCGCGTCGAGGCACGACCCGTCGCCCGCGACGGTGAGTTGGGGCAGAACCCTGTCGAAGGCGCGCCCGGCCGGCAGGGGCCCGAACGCCGCCCACACGCGGCGGTTGGTGAGCTGCCCGTCCCCGGTCAGGTCGAACGCCGTGATCCGGTTCCCCAACGTCTCGTTCACCAGCAGGACGCCCTGCGGCGTGAGCACGATCCCGTTGGGGAACCAGAGGTCCGTCGCCACCTCGGTCACGTCGCCGTCGGGATCCACCCGATACAGCGCGGCCGGCTCCACCGGCTCCCCGCCCATCAGGTCGAACCCGAAGTTGCCGACGTAGGCGCGGCCCATCGCGTCGACGGTCATGTCGTTCAGGTGCCCGGTCGCGTGTCGGCTCAGGTCAGCGTGGATGGACAGGGTGCCGTCGGGCTCACGGCGCAGCACCTTGCGGTCGCGCATGGAGACGACGAGCAGGCGGCCGTCCGGCAACCAGCCGAGTCCTGACGGCTGCCGGGGAACCGTGGCCTCGACGCGCAGGTCGGCACCGTCCTCACGTGCCGACATCACCTGGCCGGTGTAGAAGTCCGAGCACCAGACTCGATCGTCGTGCCAGCGTGGCGCCTCAAGGAACGTCAAGCCGGCGATCACGGTGCTCGCTTCGTGGGTGGTCATGTTCCTGCTTCCTGACGGATGTTCGTCCGACACAACCACAGCGCGGGCGAAAGGGCTTGCCCGATGCTGGCGAATCGTAGCCCGATCCGACCGTCGTCACGCGAGACCGACTGCCGCCGGCTACCGACGAGCATGACGGTGCGGGTCGGAGTCGAATGCCTGATGTACCGCCGACGCACGTCGCCAACAGTGGGCGCATGCCTGTCAACCGCGGTCTCCCTGTCCTCGTCATCGCCCGGCTCACCGGACTCCTGGCGGTCACTCGCTACCCCGGCGCGGAGGTCGCCTTCGCCGCCGTCGTGCGCTGCCTGTGCGATGTCCTGTCGTAGCTGAGGATCATTCGCGTCCGCTGTCCGACAGTCGAGTGTCCCGCCCCGTCCCCTCCGTACATGATCGATACCGCGGCGAGCGGCAGCGGCCGCTTGTCCCGGCCCACCGGGACCGCTGTCCCTGACGGCCTGGGACAGGCGCGTGGTGTCCTGCTCGAGCGCGGCCCGGGCCGAACCCGGCCGGCACCAGTCCGGGGAAGCGTCGTGCGACTGTTTGTGAGGGAGTTCTGTGAGACGTAGCACGACCGGCCGCCGCCGGCTGGCCCTGGCCGTCGTCGCGATACTGGCGGCGAGTGGCTGCACCGACGACAACGACCGGGACGACGCAGCCGCACGCGGCGCCGTCGACCGCAAGTCCGTCGCCGCCGCCGCTGCCGGCCTGCCCGCCGAGCCGACGGCCGCGGCGGAACAGCTGGTCGCGACGATCACCAGCGACCCGGCCGGTGCTCCGGCTGCCACCGCCGAGTTGCTGCGCCGCTCGGGGCTCGTGATCATGTCCGCGAAGGGGCCGGTCGTCGCCGCTCCGGACCAGGTGGCGCTGCTGGACGCGCCGATCTACGCCGAGCTGGTCCCGTTGCTCGCCGAGGCGACGCGGGAGGGCGACAGGTATACGCCGGAGCAGTTCTCCGCCCTGCTGGTGGCCGTCGGGCTGACCGACAAGCCGCCGACCTTCGCGCAGCTGGCCACGGCGGTCGCCGGATGGGGCAAGCAGCCCGGTGACGGTCCGGTGTTCGCGACCGCGGGCGCCGCCGTGCGTGCCCTTGCCGCCCAGCACCGCCAGGTGATCCATCCCGGTGCCGAGCCGGCCGAGGTGTGGTTCGACCCCTTGCAGACGATCCTCCTGCTGACCCACGCGACGAGCCGGTTCGCGCTGGTGTCCAAGGACGCGAAGAACGGCACGGCCGCGCCCGCGCCCGGACTGTTCGATCGGCTGGTCGGCGGCGGCGTGGCGCACGCGGAAGACCCGAAGGGGGCGTGCGGCGAGTTCACCGCCCTGTTCGCCGCCCCGGACGACCCGGTCATCAAGGCCAACAGCGACTTCCTGAAGGGCGAGCTGAAGGACCGGCTGGCCGGCGCGATCCTCGGTGAGGGCGCGAAGGAGATCTTCGACAAGGCCAACGAGGCGTGGGGCAAGGCCGGCGCCACGGCCAGTGCGATCATGCTGATGCTCGGCACCCGGATCGACCTGACCGCCGACAAGACCGCGACGCACTTCAAGCACGCCCCGGGCAGCCGCGGCGAGCACGTGATGCTGACCGCCACCGCGACCTTCGACATCAAGGTCGCCCTGGAGCGGCTCGAATGCTATGCGCTCGCCGGCGTCGAGATGCCGAAGGCCGGGCCGATGGAGGGCTTGACGGTT
This sequence comes from Dactylosporangium sp. AC04546, assembly GCF_022095675.1. Lineage (GTDB taxonomy): Bacteria > Actinomycetota > Actinomycetes > Mycobacteriales > Micromonosporaceae > Dactylosporangium. The sequence continues at coordinate 32,538 of NZ_JAHYSG010000023.1, forward strand.
CGCTGGTCCAGCCAGCAGCCGCAGGTCGGCACCATCCAGAAGGGCGGCAACCAACTCCTGCAGGCGGTCGCCGCGGACAGCGTCAAGATGACCCGCGGCGAGAAGACCGGCAAGGACGGCAAGTCCACGCTGGAGGTCAAGCCGCCGGTCGAGGACCCACCGGGCGAGGGACCGGAACTGCGTCGCAAGGCGACGTTCGTCGCCGCGCTGGACAAGGAGAGCTTCCCGTTCGAGCTCGGCGACGCCTACGGCCTGCTCGGCAACCCGGTCGGCTACGGCGTGGGCAAGACCTTCGACCTGCTCCGGGACGTCCTGGTCAAGGCCGGGCTGCCGAGCCAGACGATCACGATCGCGGTCACGTACCACGGCTCGGACATTCTCGTCGCCAAGGGCAGCAACTCCGTGAACCTGATCCTCGCGTCGATCCCCAACGTGTACGTCGACCTGGTGAGCTGCACCGGGCTGGCCGGGCCGTTCAAGGGCAAGGCCGGCTACAGCGGGGTCGAGTACAGCGAGTTCGAGCAACTCGCCGGCGCCGTCGCCGGGATCCCCGTCCCGGCGAACATCAGCGGCCGGGAGAACTCGACGCTCAGCGTCCTCACCAACGACCGGTCCGGTCCCAATCCGTTCTTCATCATGACCGGAGAGGGCGGCAAGCAGTTCCTGGACGGGGTGCTCGACCTCAACCCGGACCGTTACCTGAACACCCGCGCCGAGATCCTCGACGACTGGCGGGTGGGCCGCCCCGTCGGCGAGGTGGAGATCCTCCTGGCCGGCAACTCGTTCCCGCTCAGCGACCTCACCTGGCCCGTTCTGCGGGTCACCGAGGACCCGCGCTGCCCGAAGGTGACGTATGAGTACGACAGCCTCTGACCACCGCCGCCGGGTGCTCACCGGCCTGCTCGCCGTGGTCCTCGTCGGGGTCCTCGCCGCGTGCACCACCGACGACAAGCCCGCGGCGCAGCCGACGACCGGTGCCGGCGCGGGCCCTGCCTCGGCCGCGCTGCCGGCCGGCTTCGCCGGTCTCTACGTCACCCCCGAGGTGATCGCCGTGCCGCTGCCCGGCGACGGGCTGAGAATGGTCACGGCACAGCGGTGCGACCGCCTCGTGGCCATGCTCGGCGCCGGTCAGTGGTACGTCGCCGACGAGCTGCGCTACCCCAAGGAGGCGGCGGCCTCCGAGGAGGTCTTCAGCGGTCTCGGCCTGACGCCCGCCCTGCTCCTGCGGCGCGGCGACCGGCGGGTGTTCGCCACGCTGGAGGGTGCCACGGACTGCACGGCGACCCTCACCGCCCTGCCGGCGCAGGAGATCACCGTCAGCGGCACCGGGCTGCCCGGCGCCCGGCCCGGCTGGGCAGCCACCACCCGGTGCTACCGCAGCGGCGGCGCCCTCACCGTGTCGTTCTACTTCGACACGGACGCACACGTCGGCGCCATCGGTACCGTGACCATCGCTGCCGACGGCAGCGTCTCCGCCGATGACCTGAGCATCGCCGTCGTCCAGCACAGCGGCGCCCTCATGAGCACCCTGTCCGGCCTCGACTGGTCCGCCCCGAAACCGGGCAAAGGGGTCACCGTCAGCGAACTGACGGCGGAGGACGTCGGCGGCGCCAAGGCGTCGATGACCGGCCCGGCCGAGCGGCCCGCGGGCACACTGACCCTGCCCGCACTCAGCGACGACACGGGCAGGCTGGGCGAGGTCGGCATCACCGTGCCGTTCGCCTGCGCGGAGGTCGGCACCCTCGGCACCTGACCGGCGCTGCCATCGGGGCGTGGCCGGCGGCGCCGGCCACGCCCCGATCTCGTCGTCGAACTCGAGGTACGTGCCGCAGTGTGGGTTCAGTCCTGACCCACGACCTCGACGGTGCCGCCGGCGTCGTGCGAGCGTTCCGCCGCCTCGTACAGGCGGAGGGTCGCGAGGCCGTCCCGGACGCTGGGCAGCGACCGCCGGTAGGGCGCCGGATCGTCGCCGACCAGCGTCGCCAGCAACGACAGGCCGAGGTCGCGGTAGATGTTGGCGAACGCCAGGAGATAGCCCTCCGGATGGCCGGGGCGGAACCGGCAGGAGCGCAGCGCCGCGTCGGACTGGCCCGCGCCGCCCTTCGTCAGGAGGGTCGACGGCTGTCCCGCCCGCTGCAGCCACAGCCGTTCCGGGTCTTCCTGGCGCCACAGCAACCCGCCCTCGTCGCCGTAGATGCGCAGGCCCAGGCCATGTTCGTTGCCGATCGCGACGTAGCTCGCCCAGATCCGGCCGACCGCGCCGCCGCCGAAGCCCAGCGTGAGATACGCGTTGTCGTACACCTCCCGCCCGGCGGCGAACGTGTGCATCGTGGCGGCGACGGTCGTGACCCGGTCGCCGGTGACGTACTCGGCCAGGTGGTGGGCGTGGGTGCCGAGCTCGCCGAGGATGCCGGCGCGCCCCATCGACTCCGGGCGGAACCGCCAGTGTCGCCGCGCCGGATCGGCCGGCTCGCGGGCCAGGTCGACGTCGCCCGAGGGGAAGTCCATCTCGACCATCGTGACGCGCCCGACGACCCCCGCGGCGACCGCGTCGCGCGCGTGCCGCACGACCGGGTACCCGGTGAAGCAGTGGTTGAGCGCGAACACCAGCCCGCTGTGCTCCACCGCGTCAACCAGCAGGCGGGCCTCGGCCGCCGTCCGGACGAGCGGCTTCTCGCACAGCACGTTGACGCCGGCGGCCAGGAACGTGCTCGCGATCTCGAAGTGGGTCTGGGGCGGCGTCGCGATGACCACGAGGTCGATGCCGTCGTCGCGCTCCGCCTCGGCCCGGGCCATCTCGCGATAGTCGCCGTACGACCGGGACTCGTCGATGAGCGCGGCGCGTGCGCTCGCACGGGCGATGTCCGGGTCGATCGACATGGCGCCCGCGACGAGATCGAAGAGGCCGTCCACCCGCAGCGCCATCTGGTGCGTCTCACCGATGACCGAGTCCAGCCCTCCGCCGACGAGCCCGACGCGGAGGCGACGGCCCGCGCGGATGAGCAGCTCCGCCGGTGTTGTCGTGCTCATGCCTGTGTGTCCGCCTCTCGATAGGTGACCGGTTCCCAGCTGCCTGACCCGGTGGCCCGGTCGATGCTGTCCACCACTTCCGCGACGCGATAGCCGTCGCGGAACGTCGGCGCCGTGTCCGGCAGCGCCTCGCCCGAGTCGATCGCGCGCAGCATCGTCTGCGCCTGGTGCGCGAAGCAGACCTCCCAGCCGATCGGGTGCTGCCCCTGCACGCCCACCGGGAACAGGAAGTCGGCCCACGGATGCTCCGGCGCGGTGACCAGGAACGTGCGGAAGCCCGGTGCGCCGGTCAGGCTGACGGACAGCTCGTTCAACCGTTCGAGGTCGAACAGGAGCGATCCCTTCGTACCGTCGATCTCGATCCGGCTGCTGAGCCCGTGGCCGCCGGCGACCCGCGACGCCTCGAAGCTCGCCGTCGCGCCGTTCGCCAGCCGGGCGACCGCGGCGAAGCTGTCGTCGTTGCTGACCCGGCCGCCCGGCCGGTCGTGGATGAAGGTGTGCGCGTGGGCCGCCACGGTGACCGGCTCGGCGACCAGGAAACGGGCGAGGTCGATGTGGTGCGAGCCCAGGTCGCCCAGTGCCCCGGCGCCGGCGACGGCCTTGTCCAGGCGCCACGACATCGGCAGATCCCGGTCCAGCGCGAACGACATCAGGAACCGGGACCGAAAATGGAGCACCTCACCGAGCTCGCCGGCCGCGATGAGCTCGTGGGCGTACCGGATCGCGGGGATGAAGCGGTACATGAACGCGCACTGATGCAGGACACCCGTCGCCTGGACCCGACGGTAGGTGTCGAACGCCTCGTCCGCGGTCCGGGCCAGCGGCTTCTCGCACAGGACGTGTTTGCCGTTGTGCGCCGCCGCGATCGACGGCTCGCCGTGCAGTGCGTTGGGCCCCGCGTTGACGAACAGCCGGACGTCCGGATCGTCGACGATCGACCGCCAGTCGTCGGTGTCCGCTTCCCAGCCGTACCGGTCCGCGACCTCCCGGCGCAGCGTCGCGTCTGTGTCGGCCAGCGACACGAGCCGAATCCCGCTCCGCACGCGACTGCGCGCCATCGCCGCGAGCCGGTAGCTGAGCGAGTGCACCTGCCCGATGAACCCCGCACCGAGCTGTCCGATGCCGATCGGCGCCGTCACGACTGCGGTCCCGGCCGGGTGGCCTGGGTTTCCCGGGTGTCCTGGCACAGTTCGACGACGACGCCCCAGGGGTCGCGCCCGTAGACCCATCGCCGGCCGGCCAGCGTTCCCGACGTGATGGTGTTCGGTGGCGTGTTGAAGCGGACGCCCAGCGCGCCGAGCCGCGCGTACGCGGCGTCGATGTCGGAGGTCCTGAAGGCGACGTGGCCGATGCCCTCGTCGCAGACCCGGCGCCCGGCGGTGCCGCGCGGTGTCAGGTACTCGTGCAGTTCGAGCAGCCCCGAGCCGCAGCGCAGGATCGCGCCACGGAGGCGGACCCGCTCCCCTGGCAGCCCGATCGCCGTCGCGTCGACGTCGGTGTCGGCCTCGCGGACGACGACGGTCGCGCCGAACGCCCGTTCGTAGAACGCGACTGCCGCTTCCAGGTCGGGCACCACCATTCCGGTGTGGTCCAGGCCCTCGATGTCGTGCACCTGTTGCATGTTCACTCCGTCCGCATGCTCGTCGAAGGTTGGTCGTGCGTCACGCCGGCGCCGCGTACGCGGCGTGAATGAGCTCGGTCGTGCGGGGATCGTCGCCGGTGAAGAACCGCATCCGGTTGGTGACGTAGCCGAACGCGAAGCCGGTCTCGGGGTCGGCGAACCCGAGGGAGCCGCCGGCGCCGCCGTGGCCGAACGCCCGGGGACCGGCGCCCGGGGCCACGTAGGGCTGCAGGAGGAAGCCGAGGCCGAATCTGGTGGGGCGTCCGAGCACGATGTCGGGGCCTTCGGCGTGGGTGCCGGTCGCGGCGGCGAGGGTGTCCGGCCGCAGCAGGGCCGGGGTCGTGCCGGACGGTGTGACGATCGCGTCGTACAGGCCGGCGAGGCCGCGGGCAGTGGCCACGCCGTTGCTCGACGGGAGCTCGGCCCGCAGGAGGTCCGGGTTGTTCCACCGCCGGTCGTAGGCGAACAGCCCGTTGGGCCCCGACAGCGCCCGGCCGGCCAGCGAGCCGGGGTCCGCGGTGTCGGCCACCTGCTCGGCCGGCGGGGGCGGGATCACGGACGCGGGCTCCGGCTCCGCCGGCCGGGTGCCGCCGATCCAGAACTCCAGCCCGCGTGGCGCGACGACGGTGTCGTGCAGGTAGCGGCCGACGGTGGTGCCCGTCGTCCGGCGTACCAGCTCACCCAGGATCCAGCCGAACGAGCGAGGGTGATAGCCGATCGCCGTACCCGGGGTCCACTGCGGACGCTGCCGGGCGATCGCGGCGATCACGTCCTCCCAGCCGAGCACCTGTTCCAGGCTGAGCGCGGCGTCCACCGCCGGGAGCCCGGCCTGATGTGTGAGCACCCAGTGCAGCGGGATCGCCGCCTTGCCCGCCGCGCCGAACTCCGGCCAGTAGGCGGCGACCGGTGCGCCGAGGTCCAGCCGCCCCTCCTCCACCAGGCGCAGCACGCAGACCACCGTCGCCGCCTTCGTCGCGGAGAACACGAGGGTGGGTGTCTCGCGGGCCCACGGGCGCCCGGCCTGCGGATCGGCGTCACCGGCCCACACGTCGACGACCGGCCGGCCGTGCCGGTAGAGGCACAGCGCCGCGCCTCCCTCGCGGTGCGCGGCGACGACGCGCCGGAAGGCGTCCGCCACCCGGCCGAACCCGGCGTCGGCGTCGCCACGGACCACGGGCACGGTCACGGCAGCATCGCCTGGCGTAGCGCCGCGCCGACCCGCCGGCGGGCCTCGGCGGCGTCGTCGAGGGCGCCGGCGTGCATCAGGAAGCCGTGGAGCTGTCCGGGCCAGCATTCGTACCGCGTCGCAACGCCGGCCGCCCGCAGTCGTTCGGCGTAGGCGGCGCCCTCGTCCCGCAGCGGATCGAACTGCGCGGTCAGGACGAAGGCCGGCGGCAGGTCCCGGTGGTCGCCGGCTGACAGCGGCGCCGCGTACGGGTCGGCGCGGGTGGCGGCGGCCGGCAGGTACTGGTCCCAGCACCACAGCAGGTCGTCAGTGGCGGGCCATGGGATCCGGGTGTGGGAGGGCTCGGCACAGGCCGGGTCCAGGAACGGGTAGATGAGGATCTGGTGGGCGATGGCGGGGCCCCGCCGGTCGCGGGCCATCAGCGCCACGGCGGCGGCGAGGTTTCCGCCGGCGCTGTCGCCGCCGACCGCGACGGGCCCGGGCCGCGCGCCGACGGCGCCGGGGTTCGCGGCGAGCGACGCGGTGGCGGTGTAGCAGTCGATCAGCCCGGCCGGATAGGGGTGTTCGGGCGCGAGCCGGTAACCGACCGAGGCCACCAGGCAGCCGCTCGCGTTGGCGAGGGCCCGGCAGAACGGGTCGTACGAGTCCAGGTCCTCGAAGACGAAACCGCCGCCGTGGAAGTAGCACAGTATGGGGAGGGGTCCCGGGGCCGGCCGGTAGAGACGTACCGGCACGGACCCGGAGCCGTGTGGGGAGGCGATCAGCAGGTCGCGGACGTCGGCGACGGGCTCGGCCCCGCCCCGCACGTCGTCCGCGCCCGCGGCGGGTCGCCGGAGCTCGTCGAGCGGGGTGGTGCTGATCGGCGGATCCTCCCGGATGAACCGTTCGAGCAGCGCCCTGGCCTGCGGGTGCAGGCCGTCCCAGGTACCGGTGGGCGTCACGGGAGCCGCCAGACGGCGTCGTAGACCGATCCGACCAGCCGGAGCAGGCGCGGATCGAGCCCGTCCGACCACTGTGGATAGTTGCTGAGGAACGCGAACGAGAGCCGCCGGTCCGGGTCCGCGAAGCCGAGCTGCCCGCCGAGCCCGCCGTGGCCGAAGGCGCGATCGTACGGGCTGAACATCTCCGTCGGCACGGGACGCGCGTAGCCCAGCGCTCGCCGGGCCGGGCCACCGGCCACGACGTCGTAGCCCTCGGCGTGGACGGCCGTGTGGCGCTGCAGCCCATCCGGGGAGGTCACGGCGGCGCCGTCGAGCGTCCCTCCCTGGGCCAGGGCGGCGAACACGCGGGCGATGCCACGGGCGGAGGCGAAGCCGTTGGCACCCGGCACCTCGCCCCGGCGGAACGCCGCCGAGTTCGCGGTGGTGGCGACGAGGTATCCGGCCTCGGGCCCGGCGCCGAGCAGCGCGTGACCCTGCGGGGTGCCCGGGTGCCAGCGGTCGGCGAAGCGCGTGGCTTCCGCCGGGTCGGCGGGTCGCCGGGGAGGCAGCAACTCCGCGGCGTCCTTCTCCCATTCGCCCGGAAGGCCGATCGCCACACGCGCGGCGAGCGGCCGGGCGATCTCCTCGGCCACGTGCGCGGTGACGTCGCGCCCGGTGGCCCGCCGGATCACCTCCCCCAGCAACCAGCCGTAGGTGAAGGCGTGGTAGCCCAGCAACGCGCCCGGCTGCCATTGCAGGACACTGCCGGCCAACGCGTCCGCGATCTCGTCGGTGCGGTCCCAGCCCTCGGCGTCGCCCATCCGCACCAGCCGCTCGTGGCCCGGCCACCACGGCAGGCCGGCGGTATGGGTCAGCACGTGGTGGACGGTGACAGCGTCCTTGCCCCGGGCCGCGAACTCCGGCCAGTACCTGCACACCGGCGCGGCGAGGTCCACGACGCCGCGCTCGACGAGCTGCTGGACGGCCAGAGCGGTCAGCGCCTTGGTGACCGACCAGATCACGCAGGCGGTGTCGGCCGACCACGGTACCCCCGGGGCAGCCTCACCGCCCCACAGGTCCACCACTGCCTTCCCGTCCCGGTACACACACAGCGCGGCGCCGCCCGGGTGCCGCAGCAGCACGTCGTCGAACACCGCCCGGACCGTAGTGAAGCCGGGCTCACACGTACCGCTCGATGGTTCCTGTCGCATCCATGCCTCCCTACAGGCCGGCCATCAGCCGGACGAGCGAGTGCTCCGCGACGTCGTCGATGGGTCCACTGTGGACGACGCGGCCGAGCCGCAGTACCGCCACCGAGTCCGCGACCGCGAAGACCGTCTTGATGTCGTGGGTGATGAGGATGACCGCGGTGCCGTTGTCGGCCAGGCGCCGCACCGCCTCCAGGACGTAGCGGGTCTGCCGGACGCCCAGGGCCGCGGTCGGCTCGTCGAGAATGACCAGGCGGGCTCCCCCGACGATGGCTCGGGCGATGGCAACCGCCTGCCGCTGCCCGCCCGAGAGGCGGCGGACGGTGGTGTACGGATCGGGCACCCGGATGCCCAGCTCGGCGAGGCCGGCGGCGGTACGGCGGGCGGCGCCGGCCTCGTCGCGCACCGGCACGACGCCGGCGATCCGGCGCGTCGGCTCGTCGCCCAGCACGAAGTTGTGCACGACGCTCAGCGTCGGCACGAGCGCGAGATCCTGGTACACGGTCCGGATCCCGGCCTCCCTGGCCTGCCGGGTGCCGCTGTACGTGACCGGCTCGCCGAGGAACTCGACGGTGCCCGCGTCGGCGCGGTCGGCCCCCGAGAGGATCTTGATGAGCGTGGACTTGCCCGCCCCGTTGTCGCCGAGCAGGCAGAGCACCTCACCGGCACGCACCTCGATGTCGACGCCGCGCAACGCCTGGACCGATCCGAAGTCACGCCGCAGCCCCCGCGCCGCCAGGACGGTCGCGCCGAGAGGACCCTTGCGGGAGAGCCGGCCCAGCGAGGCGGCTGCCGCACCGTCGTCGCCGTTCTCCCCGGCGGCCTCCGGCACGGGGCGCCCGCGAGCGCGCCGCACGGCGGCGAGCAGGCCGCCCGTGTCGCGGGTCCGCTCGAGCAACTGGTCGGCGGCCAGGGCCGCGACGAGGACGGCTCCGGTCGCCACCTCCTGCCAGTAGTCGCGCAGCCCGATGAAGATGAGTCCGGCCTGCAGGATGCCGATGGTCGCCACGCCGATCATCACCCCGAGCGGACGCCCCGACCCGCCGGCGAAGGCCACACCACCGAGGATCGCAGCGGTGAGGACGGCGAACTCGAAGCCCTGTCCGGTCAGCGGATCGACGGTGCCGAGACGGGCGATCGTCAGCGTCGCGGCGACGCCGACCAGCGCGCCGTTGAGGGTGAACAGCGCGACCGTGGTGCGCCCGACCGCGACCCCGGCGGCCGAGGCGGCCCGGCTGTCGCCGCCCATGGCGTACACCCGCAGGCCGGCCCTGGTGCGCACGAGCACGAAGCCGCCGACGGCGAAGATGACCAGCGCGACGACCACCTGCACGGAGACCTGCCCGACCACGGCTGTCCGGCCGAGGCGCATCAGCGACGGCGGAAAGTCCGAGACGGCCAGGCCCCCGGTGACCACCTTGGCCAGGCCCCCGAAGGCGATCATCGTCGCGATGGTGACGATGAGCGGGGAGATCTTCAGCAGTCGCACCATCACCCCGTTCGCCAGTCCCAGCAGGGCGCCGACGAGCGGGCCGGCGAGCAGGGTGAGCGGCGTGCTGTACGTGGCCGTGGCGATCTGGCCGGCGATCACGGCCACCAGCGAGTACATCGTCCCGATCGAGATGTCGACGGTACCCCCGATGAGCAGCGCCATCGTGCCGGTGACCACGATCAGGACGGAGGCCATCGTGAGCCCCATCGTGGCGATGCTGCCGGCCTGGAAGAAGTTCTCCGCGCTGGTGGAGAAGTACACGAACAGCGCCACCGCGAGCACGGCCAGGCCGAGCCGGCCGCTCGCCTCGCCGGGCATGGTCGCGGTACGCCGTCGCCACCAGCCGAGGCGGGACGTCGGATCGATCGAAGCGGCGGGAGCGACGAGGACCGCCGGCCCGGCGGGGGCGAGGTCCCCCGCGTCCGGCGTCACCGTGCCGGTCTGGGTGCGCTCATTCACGGTCGATCACCGCGTCGGGGTCCGTGACAGCCGCGTTCCAGACAACCGTGCGGGTGTCGTAGTTGACGTTCCCCCACGTGCTCATGTAGGCCTCGACATTCGTCTCGAACGTGGTCTTGGGATCGGCCATCGCGGTCCGCCAGCTGCGGACGACCTCCGGGCTGTCCAGGGCGGGCAGGCCCGTGGCCGGTGCGGTCACCAGCCGGGGAACCGACCGGCCCTGCAGCCACAGGTCGGTGTAGACACCGAACGCGTGCCCGTACAGGGGCCAGGGCTGCGACCAGGTCGCGCGAAAGATCGTGCCGCCCTGCTCGATCTTCTTCAGGATGTCGTCGCCGCCTTCGGTGCCGGAGGCGTAGAGGGTCGTCTCGTTGCCCCGGCCCTTCGCCTCGAACACGGAGACCGCGCCGAGGACGGGTGCGGAGTGACCGAGGACGACGTTGATCCCGGGATGTGCCTGCAGGAGCGTGGCCATGGCGTCAGCGCCGGCCTTGACGGTGTAGTCGACGCTGGTCTCGCTGACGATGCGGACCTTCCCGCCGGCGGTCTTCAGCTCCTCCTTGATGCCCGCGTCGATGGCGCGGGCCGAGTCGGTGAGCAGGCCGTCGTTGAGGAGGAGGACCTGCGCATCGCCGCCGTTGTGCTGCCGCATGTAGGCCACCGCCGCGGCACCCTGGCTGCGGCCGACCTGCCGGTAGTTCACGACCGGGAAGACATGGGAGTTGGCCTGCTGGGCGACGCTCATGACACCGGTCTGCACGGCCTTGGCGGTCAGGTCCTCGGAGCCGCTGAGGTAGGGCGGGTACAGGAACCAGGCCGCCATCCCCTGGGCGAACATGGTTTCGGCCTGGGAGCGGAACTTGGCGGTGTCCCCGTTGGCGATGGCGGTGACGCATTCGATCCCCTTCGCCTTGCAGGCGTTGGTGATCCCCTCGGTCAGCTGGATGGCGATCACCGCGTCGAAGTTGCCGGGGATACCGAAGCGGCGTGGCAGCTTCGGTGCGCTGCCGGGCGGCGCGGACGGGTCGTAGCGCTTGAGTTTGCCGGTCTGCGGCCCGGCGTCCGCCGACGCCCGCGGCGGGCGCGCGTCGGCGCACGATGCCAGCGCGGGGCCGGTGAGGCCCGCTACGGCGACGGCCAGTCCGGAGCGCAGCAGGCCACGACGACCTAATCGGCCCGGTGGGTTCTCGGATGCGTATGTCGACACGATCAGCTCCTTCGATGCTCGTGGAATCCGTGGTGCCGCCGGCCCCCTCGATCGATGTCCGCGGTCAGCGACGCGGCAACCCGGACGTAACAGGGCCGAAATGTACGCGCCGGCGCGCCGATTGGTCAACAGGTTGACCAATATTGGGTGGCGTCCTATCGTCGCAGTGAGATCAGGGAGGTCCGATGGTCCCGTTCAACACCACCGAGCTCGACGACCTGCTGGAGAAGGCGGGCGTCGACGTGGTCGTGGCAACCACCAAGCACGCCGTGCAGCACCTGCTCGGCGGCTATCGATACTTCTTCTTCGCGAACATGGACGCTATCGGCCTGGGCCGCTACCTTCCCGCGCTCGGCTACCGGCGAGGCGCGGCCGAGGACACGTTCTACGTGGGCGCCGCCAACGAGGACTGGGGCACCGACGTCGCCGGCCTCTGGGTGCCCGAGGTGCGAAACGTCTCGTGGAGCGGCCCCGACACCGCGCGCGCCGTGGCCGCGGCGCTGCGCAAGCGCGGTCTCGACCGGGCGACCGTCGCGGTGGAGCTGGCGTTCCTGCCCGCCGATGCCTGGGAGACTCTGCGCGCCGAATTGCCCGACGCGCGTTTCGTGGACGGGCTGCGCCTGCTGGAGGAGCTGCGCGCGGTCAAGAGCCCGGCAGAGCTGGACCTCGTCCGCCGCGCGTCGGAAGGCATCATCGACGCGATGCTGGCCACGTTCCAGGCGTCCCGTCCGGGCCAGACCAAGGCGGAGATCGTGGAGCGGTTCCGCCGGGAGCAGACCGACCGCGGCATGGTCTTCGACTACTGCCTCGCCGCCGTCGGCACGAACATGAACCGGGCGCCGTCCGACCAGGTCTGGCGGGAGGGCGAGACGCTCTCGCTGGACTCCGGCGGCATGTACCAGGGCTACATCGGTGATCTGGCGCGGATGGCGGTGGCCGGGGACCCGACCCCGCTCATGGCGGACCTGCTCGAACAGATCGAAGCGGTGCAGATGGCGGCCCGGGCACCGGTCCGCGCGGGCGCGCTCGGCAGCGCGATCTTCACCGCCGCGGAACAGGCGATCGCCGCCCTGCCGCACGGACCTCAGCTGCGGTTCGTGGCACACGGGATGGGGCTGATCACCCACGAGGCTCCCCGCCTGACGAGCACCGGCCCGGTGCCCTATCCCGCCGACCACGGGGACGTGCCGTTGCGCGCGGGCCAGGTCCTCTCGATCGAGACCTGGATCGAGAGCGGCGAGGCCGGCTTCATCAAGCTCGAGGACACCCTGATCGTCACGGCCGCAGGCTGGGAGGCGCCCGGCGACGTGGGCCGCGGGTGGAACCGGCCCGCCGAGCCGACCGGCCACCGTGCGTAAGTCCCCCGCCGGGCCGGTGCCCAGGGACCGCGTTCTCGCCGGCCTGCCCGCGGACGAGCCGGACGCCGGCACACGCGACACCGTCGCCGAAGGCAACCGCGGGCGGTACACCTGGCTTCTCGTCCTGGACGACGACCCGACCGGCACCCAGTGCGTCGCCGAGGTGAACGTGCTGCTGGATCCCCGGGACACCACCGCCGTCCGCGCGGCGGCCGCCACCGACGCGATGACCGTCGTGCTGACCAACACCCGGGCCCGGCCCGCCGGCGACGTGACGCCGCTGCTGAACCACCTGGTCCGGACCGCCGCGGACGCCGCCCGATCCCACGGGCGCGACCTGCGGGTGCTCCTGCGCGGTGATTCGACGCTCCGGGGCCACTACAGGCTGGAGACCGAGACGGTCCGCGCGGCCCTCGCCGCGGCGGGGACGGCCGTCCACGGCGTCGTGCTCGTGCCGGCCTTCCCGCAGGCCGGCCGGCTCACGCGTGGTGACGTGCACTGGGTGTGCGGTGCGGACATGTGCGTCCCGGTCGCCGAGACCGAGTTCGCGGCGGACGCCACATTCGGCTTCGCCGAGTCCGACCTGCGTGCGTGGGTCGCCGCCCGGGGCGACGCCACCGGGCCGATCGAGTCGGTGGACGTCGAGCTGATCCGCACCCGGCCGGCAACGGTGGTGTCGCGGCTGAGCCACGCCCGGCCCGGGACGACGTTCGTCGTCAACGCCGTCAGCGACGGCGACCTGGATCGCTTCGCGGCCGCGCTCCAGCGGGCCGAGCTCGACGGCCGCACCTACATCGTCCGATGTGGACCCTCCTTCGTCCGAGCGAGGGCCGGCCGGCACGAGCCGCGGCCCGAGACCACACGAGTCGGCCTGCTGGCGATGCGGCCGGACGGGCCGGGCCTGGTCGTGGTGGGATCGCACTCCGCGCTGACCCGGCGGCAGGTCGAGGTCGCGGCGGCACGGCACGGGCTGCGCACGGTGGAGGCCGACATCGACGACCTGCTCGAGGGGTCGTCCGGCGGATCGGCCGAGCGCGCCGCCGACCACCTCGCGGCGGGCCGGACCGTCCTGCTGCAGACCACCCGGGCCCGGCGGACCGCGGCGACCGCGGACGCGAGCCTGGCCCTGGCCACCCGGGTCTCGGCCGGACTGTGCGCGATCGTCGAGTCGGCCTGCCGGCACGCCACACCCGGCTGGGTGGTCGCAAAAGGGGGCATCACCTCCGCCGACGTCGCCACCCGGGCGCTGCGGGCGACATCCGCGCGCAACGTCGGACCGCTGACCCGGCACGGCGTCTCGGTCTGGCAGCTCGATCCGGCCAGCCTCCTGCCCTATCGGCCGTACGTCGTCTTCCCGGGCAACGTCGGCGACGCGGACGCGTTGAGCCACGTCCTGGATCTGACCAACCCTCTGATCGAACGTCCACCCGCGTGAGCCGAGGAGAACCCGCAGCGATGAAGCCCAACATGGCACTGAAACCGGCGCTCGCCGACCGGCTGCGCCGCGGTGACGAGCTGACCGGCATTCTCGTCAAGATGCCCGCGCCCGCCACGATCGAGCTGGCCGGGCACTGCGGGCTGGACCTCGTCGTGCTCGACACCGAGCACGGCCCGGCCGACGGCGTCGAGCTCGAACACCACCTGCGGGCGTCCGACGCCGTGGGCATCCCGGCGATCGTCCGGGTCGCCACGAACAACCCCGTGCCGATCCAGCACGCGCTCGACGCCGGGGCCTGCGGCGTGATCGTCCCGCACGTGGGCTCGCCGGAGGCGGCCGCGGCCGCCGTACGCTCCGCGCACTATCCGCCCCGCGGGGAGCGCGGGCTGGCGACCAGCACCCGCGCCGGAAACCACGGCACCGGCGGCACCGCGGAGCACCTCCTCCGGTCCGCCCGGGAGACATTGATCATCGTGCAGATCGAGGACGGCGACGCCGTCCCGCAGTCCCGCGCGATCGCCGGTACCGACGGCGTCGATGCCGTCTGGTTCGGCCCCAACGACCTGTCGCTGTCGCTCGGTCACGCCGACCAGCCGACGCACCAGGACGTGGTCGCGGCCGTCGACGCGATCGTGCAGGCCGTCGGCGTCACACCCGGCGTCGCGCTGTGCGTGCTCGCCGGCGACGTCCGGGAAGCGACCCAGTGGCGGCGCCGCGGCGCGCAGATCGTGTTGTTCTCCGCCGTCGCACTGCTGCGTGACCAGTTCCGTCAGATCCTCACCGCTCCGGCCGGCGAGACCGGCACGGCACCGGCTCCCCGTCATCCGGCATCACCCACCGTTCAGGAGGTTCACCCGTGACCGACCAATCCCCGCGCCACCAGGACGTGGCGGCACCCACCGGCAGCGGCATCCTGGACCGGCTCCGCGTCGACCGGCGCGCCGCGCTGGTCACGGGGGCCGGGCAGGGCATCGGGCGGGCGTTCGCGCACGCGCTCGGCGAGGCGGGTGCCCGCGTCGCCATCGTCGACCTCGACAAGGACCGGGCACAGGCGGTGGCCGACGAGCTCGCCGCGAAGGGCGTCGAGTCCCTGGCGCTGGCCGGTGACGTGAGCCGGCCGGACGACGTCCGGTCCTTCGTGGACCAGGTGGTGCACACGTGGGGCCGGCTGGACATCGCCGTCAACAACGCCGGCCTGAACCGGAACTCCGCAGCCGAGGAGACCAGCCTCGCCGAGTGGGACGAGACGCACGCGGTGAACCTTCGCGGCGTCTTCCTGTGTTGCCAGGCCGAGGCACGGCACATGCTGGCCGCCGGCTACGGAAAGATCATCAACACCGCGTCGATGGCGTCACTCATCGTGCCGCATCCGCAGAAGCAGGCCGCGTACAACACCGCGAAGGCCGGTGTGGTCCACCTGACCCGCTCGCTCGCCGCGGAGTGGGCCGACCGTGGCGTGCGCGTCAACGCCATCTCGCCCGGCATCATCCGCACGGCGCTGATCGAGCAGTCCCCCGCGCTGGCACCGCTCGTGGCGACCTGGGTGTCGAACATCCCGCTGGGCCGGCTGGGCGAGGTGGACGACCTCCAGGCCGCGGTCGTCTACCTCGCCAGCCCCGCCTCGGACTACATGACCGGCCACAACCTCGTCCTGGACGGCGGCCAGACGCTCTGGTAGCGGCTGCTGCTCAATCCGCCTCGGCCTGCGGCAGCGACCGTCGCAGGCGGCGGGCCGCTCGCTCCATCAACGCTGTCATCGCGGCGCGGGCCTTCTCCGGTTCCTGCGCCTCGATGGCATCCAGCACCGGAATGTGCATCGCCAGCGACGTCTCCGTCTCGTCGGCGGCACGGATGACGCGGGTCGCCCAGACCCGCAGCAACGACTGGGCGTTGGAGAGGACTCCGGCCATCACCTCGTTGCCCGACGCGCGGGCCATCGCGAGGTGGAAGGCGATGTCGGCTTCGACATACCGCTCGTAGTCGGTCGCCGCGGCTTCCATCTCGGTGATGTGGCCCCGCATCTCCTCGAGCTGCTCCGGTGTCCGGCGCTCGGCCGCGAGAACGGCCAGGATCACCTCGAGATGCTGGCGCAGCTCCATGATGTCGGCGATGCGATGCTGGCCGAGCAGCAGCCCCCACTCGATCACCTTCGGCAGCAGGTCCGACTCGGTGCGGGACAGGTAGGTGCCGTCGCCTTGCCGCTGATCGAGCAGGCCCAGCAGCACGAGTGCCTTGATCGAGTTGCGGATCGCCGCGCGACCGACGCCCAGCGCCTCGGCGAGGGCCCGCTCCGGCGGGATCCGCTGCCCCGGGTGCAGCGACCCCGACAGCAGATAGTCGAGGAGCTTGCGGGTCAGCTCGGCCTCCACCGACTCCCGGACCGAGAGCGAGAACTGCGGCAACGGTGCGGGTTTCACGGTGCGGCCAAAGCGTGACCGGTCGACCAATACATGGCCACTAGCTTAGCCCGGCGCCCGGATCACCACGGGACCTCGCCCCCCGTATTGGCCAGGACCGCCGGCCGGATCCCCGGCTCGGCAAGGAAGAGCGCCGCGGCCGCCGTCTCCCGCGTCGTGGCGTACCGCCGCAACGGGATGTGTTCCACGACGGATGCGGTGTACGCCTCGACCGAGATTCCCTGGGCCGCGGCGACCTCCTCGGTCGCCCGCACCAACAGCGGGGTCTCGGTGCGGCCCGGGCACAGGGCGCGCACGGCAACCCCGGTCGGGCCCTCGATCATCGCCTGCGCGGCCACCCACGCCTGCGCCGCCCACTTCGCGGCGCAGTAGGCACTGTTGTCCGGCTCGGCGCGCAGCGCGGCCTGCGAGGTCGTCACGACGAAGCGGCCCTGCCGCCGCGCGAGCGCCGGCCGGGTGGCGGCGAACAGCCGGGGAACCGTGCCGGCGTTGACGAGCAGGATCGCCCGCACCCTCGCCGCATCGAGGTCCCGCAACGCACCGGCACCCTGGATGCCGTGCGACGCGACGACCGCGTCGAGACCGAAGCTCTCGGCCCGCTCGGCCAGCGCGGCGAGGTGCGCCGGGTCGGTGAGGTCACCCGCGACGGTCTCGGCGCCGTCCGGGTGCTCGTGCCAGCCGAGGTCATGGCCGAGCACGTCATGGCCGGCCTCGATCGCGAGCCGGACCACCGCCGCGCCGATCCCGCCCGCGGCGCCCGTCACCAGCAGTCTCATGCGACGCCTCCACGCAGGTCGAGGGTCGCGGCGGTCACATACGCGGCGTCCGCGCCGTCCAGGTAGGCGAGGACCGCTTCGAGGCCATCGGCCTGAGCCTTGCGGAGCAGGACGATCGCCCACCGGACGGCGGGAATCTCCACCGCGAGCGACAGCACGCCGCCGCGTACCGCCGCGACCGCGGCGTCGAGCGCGGGCCTGTCGGCCGGGCCGCAGTGGTCGGGCTCGACCACCGCGACGACCAGACGATCCGGTGGCTCGTCACCATGGACGCGGTCGCGAAGCCTGCCGAACAGATCGACGGTGGCCTCGACCACCCACTGGTCGAACGGATCCTCGGCCGTGGCCGGCAGATCGACCACGACCACCTCCGGCCGAATCGTCAACACCTTCACGCGGTCCTCCTCTGGCGCCACCTCCCACGACTGTATGAGCGATTGGTTCATCGGTCAACCTTTGTTATCTAGTGCGGCGCCATGGGTCGAGTTGCACGGTTGGGCGTGCGGCCGCAGCATGGGGTGTGGCCAGCGTGCATCGCCTGTCGCCGATCTGGCTCGTGCTGGTCGGCATCCTCTCGGTGCAGTTCGGTGCGGTGGTCTCCAAGGGCCAGTTCGGCGAGATCCCCCCGGTGGGGATGGTGTTCCTCCGGCTGGTCACCACGTCCGTGGTCCTGCTCGCCGTTGCCCGGCCGCGGCTGGGCGGCCGGGCGCGCGCCGACTGGTGGCCGGTGCTGGCGCTGGGCTTCGCGCTCGGCGCGATGAACTGGGCCTTCTACGAGTCGTTCGCCCGCATCCCGCTCGGCGTCGCGGTCAGCATCGAGTTCGCCGGTCCGCTGCTGCTGGCCGCGGTCGGCAGCCGGCGGCCCCGCGACCTGGCGTGGGTGGGCCTGGCCGCCGGCGGTATCGTCCTGTTCGGCGCCGGCCCCACCAGGGTCGACGCGGTCGGGTTCGCTCTGGCGCTGCTCGCCGGCGGCTGCTGGGCGCTGTACGTCGTGTCGACAGCGGCCACCGGGCGCCGCTGGGCCGGCGTCGAGGGGCTGGCCCTGGCCACCACCGCCGCTACGCTCGCGATCGCCCCGTTCGCGGTGGTGGAGGCCGGCGGGCGGCTGCTCGAGCCCCGTCTGCTGATGCTGGGGGCGCTGGTCGGCCTGCTGAGTTCGGTGGTCCCCTACAGCCTCGAGATGGTGGCGCTGCGCACCATGACGCCCCGGGTGTTCGGCGTCCTCATGAGCCTGGAGCCGGCCGCCGCCGCCCTCGCCGCCGCGGTCCTGCTCAGCGAGTGGCTCACGCCCGTGCAACTGCTGGCGATCGCGTGTGTGACGGCCGCGAGTGTGGGCGCCGCCCGTACGGAGTCCGCCCCGGACGCCCTCCTCCGCGACGAACGTCCACCCGGCCCTGATGAACCACAACGTGACCGGGAAGGCGCGGTCGTGCCCGACGAGGGCGACGGCGTCCCATGAGCGCACGGCCGGTGACCAGCCGCGGTCCGGGCGGGTCCGTGGTCAGGTCCAGGTCACGACGATCGGGTGGTGCTCGCGGGGCAGGACGAACCGCCCGGCGGCCGGGTCGGTCACCGGCACGGCGCTGGGCATGGTGAAGGTGACGGTCCTGTCCCGGAAATACGTGTTCCAGTGCCGGATCCGCTCGGCGGCCTCGTCGGCGAGGGTGTCGCCGCCGGGGCCGTGGCCGATGACGCCGACCTCGTACAGCTTGATGCCGTCCGGGAAGAACGACGCCGGTCGCATGGTGAGGTAGGCGAGGTCGGCGCCGCGGACGGTGGCCATGGAGCCCCAGCTGAACGACGGTGCGACGAGGCCGCGGCGGGCGGCGGGCAGGGCCACGTCCATGCGCATGAGCGCGTTGTCGAGGGTGCAGGCCAGCCACAGGTCCATCCAGGCGAGCGGGGCCTCGCCCGCGAACAGCACTCCGGTCCACCGCTCGTGCCCTGTGGTGCCGAACACGCCGGCGAGAGCGGCCGGGTCGGCGGTCTGGTCCTGGTGGACCCACAGCTGGACGGTGTGGTCGTCGGTGAGGTGGATGCGCTGGTCGCCGTCGGCGCCGACGCCGCACAGGGGCATGAACTCGGCGGGATCGCTGTTCACGGCGCGCCAGCCGTCGTGGTCACGCTCGAAGGCGATGCGGCGGGTCGTGGTGCCACGCAGGCGCAGCGGGACGAGGAGCCGGCCGCCGGGGGCGAGCTGGTCCAGCCAGGCGGTGGGGACGTCGTAGGCGCCGACGGTGGCGATCGCCCGGTCGTATGGGGCGTCGGGGGCGTGACCGAGGGCCGCGTCGGCGAGGAGGACGTCGGCGTTGGTGACGCCGGCGGCGGCGAGGTGGGCCCGGGCGGCGCCGACGAGGTCCGGGTCGGCGTCGAGGGTGGTGACGTGGCCGTGCTCGCCGACGACGGCGGCCATGAGGGCGGCTGTGTAACCGGTGCCGGCGCCGGCTTCGAAGACGTTGTGGCCCGGCCGCAGGTCGAGGTGTTCGAGCATGGCGGCGACGATCGTGGGTTGGCCGTCGGCGTCGTCGGCGTCGGCGCGTTGGACGGGCACGTCGGGCACGAACAGCTCACGTGGCACGCCGCGCAGCGCGGCGATGACGCGGTCG
Organism: Dactylosporangium sp. AC04546; assembly: GCF_022095675.1. Lineage (GTDB taxonomy): Bacteria > Actinomycetota > Actinomycetes > Mycobacteriales > Micromonosporaceae > Dactylosporangium. Next base: position 52,256 of record NZ_JAHYSG010000023.1, read on the forward strand.
GTGCGGGCGGTGCCGTCGCGGACGAGCCGGTCGACGAGCTCGTGACGCAGCTGCTCGGCCGACGGCGCGCCGGATGGCTCGGCGGGGCCGTCGTGGTGGGTGTGGGTGGTCACGGTGGGCACCCTACTGAGCGCCGGAGTGGCCGCGACGAGAACCTTGACACCTGGCACGGGACCAGGTGCCCGCCGTCAGCATGGCCGTCGACGCGCGTGATCGGGTACTCGAACGTCACGGGGTGATCCCGACGAGGTCCGGCCGCGTTAGCCTGGATTGGAGAACATCGAAGGCTGCGTGAGCTGTCATGGGCGTGCTACTGGTCTTTCTGTTGATCATCGCGGTCGCCGGGTTGCTGGCCAGCACCCGGATCGTCCGCCAGTACGAACGCGGTCTGATCTTCCGGTTCGGGCGCCTGCGCGAGGCGACCCGCGGGCCCGGCCTGGCGATGATCATGCCCGCCATCGACCGGATGCAGAAGGTCAACCTGCAGATCATCACGATGCCGGTGCCGGCGCAGGACGGCATCACCCGCGACAACGTCACCGTCAAGGTGGACGCGGTGGTCTACTTCCGGGTCATCGACCCCATCCGGGCCACGGTGAACGTGCAGGACTACATGTTCGCCGTCCTCCAGGTGGCGCAGACGTCGCTGCGTTCCATCATCGGCAAGAGCGACCTCGACGAGTTGCTGACCAACCGCGAGCGGCTCAACCAGGGCCTGGAAATCATGATCGACAGCCCGGCGGTCGACTGGGGCGTGCACATCGACCGCGTGGAGATCAAGGACGTCTCGCTGCCCGAGTCGATGAAGCGCTCGATGTCCCGGCAGGCCGAGGCCGAACGGGAACGGCGCGCCCGGGTCATCACCGCCGACGGCGAACTGCAGGCGTCGCGCAAGCTCGCCGACGCCGCGGCCACGATGGGTCAGACCCCGACCGCGCTGCAACTGCGACTGCTGGAGACCGTGGTCGAGGTGGCCGCCGAGAAGAACTCCACGGTGGTACTGCCGTTCCCGGTCGAACTGCTGCGCTTCCTGGAGCGGCAGCCGGAGCCGGCACAGCCCCGGGCCGAGGTCCTGAAAGCAGGACCACCGAGGGCATCCTCACCGGCGATCACCAAGACCGCCGGGCCACACCGCACACGCCGGTGAGGGTCCCAGGCGAACATGCCGCCGCCCGGTGTACCTAGATAATACGTATTATCGTCTTGACTCCCCGCAGCGTGCCCTCCACGATGCGATGACAAGCCGTAACACGCCCGCCCGGTGCGGAGTGTTCGCCGGCACCCGCCGTCCATTGTGGACCTGCCGGTCCCACCGCCGCACTCCTCGCCTCTCCGCACCGTTCGCCGTTCATCACCCGGGCGGCCTGTCGTGCCCGTCGTGCGCCCGCCGCGCGACGGCGACCGCCGCCCACCAAGGGAGAAAACTCTGTGACATCTCAGCGCCTCGTCATGCGTACCGCCTGCGCCGCGGCCACCGGACTCGTCACCGCCGCCCTCGCCGCGACCCCGGCCGCGACCGCCTCGCCGGCCGCGACCACGCCGTTCAGCTTCCCCACCTTCAGCTACGTCGGCACGGCGTTCGACAAGAGCCAGCTGACGTACAACCCGACGAACGAGTTCATCTTCCCCAGCGTCATCCGGGCCGCCGACTACTTCGCCAACCCGCTCGGCGCCTACTACCTGTACTACGCGCCGCACGAGCGGCCGGGCGGCATCTCCCTTGCCTACGCCGACTCCATCAACGGCCCCTGGACCGAGTACCCGGGCAACCCGCTGATCGCCAACAGCTGGCCGCCGTACTACGGCACGGTCAGCCACATCTCCTCGCCGCACGCCGTCTGGATCGAAGGCGAGCAGAAGCTGTTCCTCTACTTCCACGGCGAGAACTCGATCACCCGGTACGCCACGTCCGACGACGGCATCCACTTCGAGTACGGCGGCACGGCAGTCCAGCGCGACGCCACCACCGGCGGAGAGACCTCGTACGCCCGCGTCTTCGAACAGTCGATTCCGCGGCTCGGCAGCCGGTATCTGATGCTGTTCATGGACAACCCGACCGCCGCGCCCCCGGGCCCGACCGGTCCGGTGTCGCGGCGCATCCGCTGGGCCGTCTCCACCGACGCCCGGACCTGGACGATCCAGCCGCAGCCGATCGTCGTCCCGCAGGGCGACGAGGGCCCCAACGCCTCGGGCCCGTTCTACCTGCGCTGGCAGGGTCGCAACTTGGTGATCTTCCACGCCGCCGACGGGAACATGCACGCGGTGGACGTCGGCGACGACTTCGACCAGGAGATCCACCTCGGCGTCGTGCACGACTCGATGGCGGCCGCGCCGGACCTGGGCCGCTCCGCGGCACCGACCTTCTACTTCGACGGCACCACCGTCCACATGTACTACGAGGCCGGTGGGCGGCTCACCGCCACCATCGGGCACGCGGTGGCCACACTGGACGAACCGCTGCCCGAGCGGCAGCTGGACTGCACCGTCGACCAGCCGCGGCTGTGGCCACCGAATCACCGCATGGTCGACGTCAACGTCCGCGTCGACCTCCCGGACGGCGTCCTCGGACCACGCGCGTTCCAGCTCGTCGAGGTCACCGGTGGCGACGCGGCGGACGTCGCGGGGTTCGCCCCCGGGCAGCCGTCGCTGACCGGACAGCTGCGTGCCGAACGCGCCGGCAACGGCGGCGACCGGGTCTACACGCTGACCTATCGCGGCCACGACGAGATCGGGCGCGCGGCCGGCTGCACCGTCACGGTCACCGTTCCGCACGACCAGGGACAGGACCAGTGAGCGCCACCGCGCTGCGCCCTGGTCGGTAGCCACCGGCCGGCTGGTTGAGCAGGCCCGGACGCGGGTCTGTTCGCCGGCCGCCGCAGCGACCGTGCCGCGCAAGCGCGTGAGAAGCGTGTGAGAACGCCGGAACTGTGGCGCGGATGACCGAGGATCGGGGACCTTCGGGGGTCCTCACCACCGGAGCAAGTTCGATAGGATCGAACAAGTTTCGGCGGGAGGTTCGAGGGTGCGCGCGACGGCAAAGCAGGACCGCGTCGAGAGCAACGGGCAAGCGCTGGTCGGTGCGCGGATGCGCCAGTTCCGCAAGGAGCGCGGGCTCACGCTGCGCGGCCTGGCCACCCAGTCCGGCCTGTCCATCGGGTTCCTCTCCCAGGTCGAGCGGGGCATCTCGGCGATCGGCCTGACCGCCCTCAACGGCGTCGCCGCGGCGCTGGACCGCCCGGTCGCCGAGTTCTTCCACGAGGAGGACCAGGCGGCGCCGCCGCCGGCCCCGACCGACGACCTGCCGGACCATTTCACGTTGACCCGCGCCCAGAACGGCGCGACGGAGTACGTCTCCGGCCAGACCACCTACCGCATGCTCTCCGACCGCGGCCCGCACCTGGTGCTCGAGCCCATGGTCGTGCACATCGCCCCCGGCGGGCGCCGCGAGGAGGCCTACGGGCACGCCGGCGAGGAGTTCGCCTACGTGGTGTCGGGCGAACTGCTCTACGAGGTCAACGGGGTCGAGCACCGGCTCTACCCGGGCGACAGCCTGCACCTGCGTTCCAGCACTCCGCACCGGCTCTACAACGACACGGACGAGGTCACCACCGTGGTCTCGGTGGTGACCCCGCGCCTGTTCTGAAGATCGTTGTTCACTCTCACATCAAAAATTCGGTGACCGCGTCCATCGTGGCCGCCCAGGCCGGCGTGCGCGGGTCGATCACGTCGAAGTGGTCGGCCGCCAGTTCTAGCCGGACCACCCGGTCGCCGGCGGCCAGCGCGGCCCGGGCGTAGCGGCGGGACATGTCGACGAGGTCCAGGCCGTCGGCCCGGCCCTGCGCCACGACCACCGGCACGCCCAGCGGCAGGCGCAGCAGCGGGTCCGCCGCCGCCAGCGCGGCCTCGTCGCCGCGCAGCGCCGCGGCGACCGCCCCGGTGCCGATCCCGCGCCGCTGCCCCTCGGCCAGGTCGAGCACGCCCGCCTGCGACACGACCACCGAGACCGCCCCGGGCGCGTCGGCCGCCGCCCGCACCGCGAGCTGCCCGCCGGCGGAGTGCCCGAACAGCACCAGCCGCGACGGGTCGACCCGGGCATCGGTGGCGCCCGCGAAGGCCAGGCCCGCGGCCACGTCGGCGGTCGTGGCGGCCCAGCCGTGGCGGTCCGGGCGCCGGTACTCGAGGTTCCACGCGGCGAAGCCGCGCCCGGCCAGGTCGATCGCCATCGCGTCCATGAGGTCGGCGCCCCAGACCGAACGCCAGAAGCCGCCGTGCAGCAGCACGGCGACGGGCGCCGGGCCGGTACCGGCCGGCAGCCGCAGCTCGCCCCACTGCTCCGCGTCCGGACCGTAGGCGATGCGCCGGGCCGGGTGCCGCAGCCGGTGCACGGCCCGGCGGACGGCCCAGGTGACGCCCCAGATCTCGCGCCCCTGGTGGTGCTCCGAGCCGGCCGCGACGGGCTGTGGCCCGGTCGCGGTCAGGTCGAGCCACACGGTGCGCGGGGCGTGTCGGCCCGGCGCCGTCATCAGCCGCCGGGCCGGTGCCGTGGGCCCGGGCAGCGCGACGACGGCGCCGGTCGCATCCTCCAGCGCCGCCGCGAGGTCAGGTGCCTCGCGGACGGCGCCGTCCACGCCGAGCGCGGCGAACTCGGCCGCGGCCAGGTCGCGCACCAGGTCGAGGTCGGCGACCAGGTCCGGGCCCACGAGCACGTCGACGTTCACGCCGCCTCCCGTCGCAGCAGGGGCAGCACCGCGGCGCCCAGCAGGTCCACGCCGCCGTCGTCGGTCAGCCCGTGCGGCGTGCCGAACTCCACCCGCCCGGCGCCGGCGTCGATGAGCGCCTGGGCCTGGGCCGCGACCTGCTCCGGCGTGCCGGAGAACGCGAACAGGTCGAGCACGTCGTCGGGCACGAGCCGGCCGGCGGCCTCGTGCTCGCCCCGGTCGACCAGCTCGGCGACCCGGCGGACGAGATCCGCCGGCACGCCCGCGGTCGGGTCGAGCTCGGCGACCACCGCGAGGTACATCGCGACCTCGGTGCGGGCCCGGGCCCGGGCGGCGGCCCCGTCACGGTCGACCACGGTCACCGCGCCGAGCACGATCCGCACGTCGGCCACCGACCGGCCGGCCGGTTCGGTGCCCGCCCGCAGCCGCTCGCGCACCACGCCGACCATCGCCGGGTTGGCGCTGCCGCCGACCTTGATCTCGGCGGCGATCCGGCCGGCGAGCGCCGCGCCCTGCGGCCCCCACGCACCGATCAGCAGTGGCGGGTCGGGGCGCTGGGTCGGGTAGCGCAGGGCGACGCCCGGCGCGAGCCGGAACACCCGGCCGTCGAAGCCGTCGGTCCATCCGCCGAGCAGCCGGTAAACCACCTCGGCCGCCTCGCCGAGCGCGGCGATCGGGCGGGGCTGGTCGATCCCGACCGCGCCGAGCCAGGTGCCCCGGGCCAGCCCGAGGTAGGCGCGGCCGGCCGAGGCGAGGTCGAGCGCGGCGATCTGGCCGGCGATCTCGTAGGGGGCCATCGAGTACGGGTTGAGGCAGGCCGCGCCGAGCCGCACCCGGGAGGTCGCGCCGGCCATCTCCAGCAGCGGGAAGATCGGCGGCTGGAACATGAGGTCGCCGAAGACGCTCAGCACGTCGAAGCCGTGCGCCTCGGCCGCCCGGGCCAGGCGGGCGTAGTCGCCGGGCCGCTTGTCGCTCTGGATGCCCAGGCCTATCTCGACGGCGGCCCTTGCCCGGGGGCTCACGTGAGGTCGGCCGATCGCATCCCGCGCCGCCGGGTGCGCTCGACCCGCATCACCAGGCGCTCCTCCGGATCGGGGCAGCAGAACAGGGTGTCGCGCTCCAGCCAGTCGCCGGCCGGCAGCGCCCGCTGCTTGGCCGCCAGGAACGGCAGGACGGCGGCCAGGGCGTAGACGCAGAAGTGCTTGCCGTCGGGCAGCCGCAGGTGGGCGCTGTTCTCGAGCTCGAAGCAGTCGCCGACCGCCATCCCGCAGACCGAGCGGCCCTCGATGTGATCGACGGTGACCCTCAGGTCGTAGATCTCCATGTCGTTGTCTTCGGACATTTCCTCACGCTCCGATCCGCACGACGATCTTGCCGGTGGTCCGCCCGGCGGCCAGGTCCTGCAGGGCGGCGGGCGCCCCTTCCAGCGGCTCGACCCGGTTGACCGGTGGCCGGACGGCGCCCGAGGCGCACAGCGCGAACAGCGCCGCGTAGGCGGCGGCGACCTCGGCCGGCCGCTGCCACGGATAGGCCGAGCCCCACGAGAGGCCGACGAGCGTCGCGTTGCGGGCGACCAGGCGCATCGGGTCGACCGGCGGCGGCGGCCCGGCCGCGGCGCCCACGGCGACGATGCGTCCCTCGAACGCGAGGCAGTCCAGCGAGCGGGCGAAGACGTCGCCGCCGACCGGGTCGACGACGACGTCCACGCCCGCTCCGCCGGTCGCGGCGTCGACGGCCGCGACGAAGTCCTCGGCGTGGTAGTCGATCGCGACGTCGGCACCGTTGGCGCGGCACAGCTCGGCCTTCGCCGGGCCGCCGGCGGTGCAGATCACCCGGGCGCCGCGGGCGAGGGCGAGCTGGGTGGCCGCGACGCCGACCCCGCCAGCCCCGGCGTGCACCAGCACGGTGTCCCCGGCGGACACCCCGGCGCGCTCCAGGCTGAACCACGCGGTCTGGTAGGTCACCGGGAGCCCGGCGGCGGTCACCGGGTCGAGCGCGGCGGGCCGCGGCACGAGCAGGTTCGCGTCGATGGTGACGGTCTCGCCGAGGGCGCCGTGCGGCAGCGCCGGGCAGCCGAGCACCGCGCGGCCGGCGTCCGGCCCGCTCAGTACCGTGCCGCTGAACTCGACGCCGGGCGTGACCGGCGGCTCCGGCCGCACCGGGTAGGTCCCGCGGCACAGCATGACGTCGAGGAAGTTGAGGCCGACCGCCTCGACCGCGACGGTCACCCGGCCCGGGCCGGGCTCCGGGTCGTCCGGCACGTCGGCGACGGCGAGCACGTCGATCGGCTCGCCGTCGCGACAGGCGACGAGGCGCTTCACGGCCGCACCAGCTCCGCGTGGTGATGGACGATCCGCCAGCCGTCACCGGTGCGGCGCAGCACGTCGGTGACCCGCGTGACCGACACCTGCTCCGGCTGCCCGTCCTCGACGCGGGCGTGCAGCTCGTAGCGCGCCACGCCGACGTCGCCCCACACGTCGATGCGCTTGGCGCGGGCGACCAGCTCGGCCAGCACGGGCCGCCGGCCCGCGGCGTCACGGCGGTCACGGTACTCGTCCAGCTCGGCCCGGGTGCGCAGCGGTCCGGGCAGATGCGTCTCCCAGGTGGTGACGTCGGGGTCGAGGTGGGCGTCGAAGCGGCCCCGGTCGCCGGCGAGGAAGGCGGCGTACATGTCGTCGATCGCGGCGGCGATCTCCACGCAGTCGGTCACGGCCGCACCCCGGCCCGGTCGTCGCGCACCACGGCGCCTCCTTTCATCACCCACCGCACGCCCCGGAACGCCGAGGTGTGCGCCATCGGGTCGTCGTCCATCGCGATCAGGTCCGCGAACTTGCCCGGCTCGACCGTGCCCAGGTCCTGCTCGGCCCGCAGCCAGCGCACCGGCCCGAGCGTGCCGGCGTAGAGCGCCCGCTCGGGGCCGATGACGGAGGACATGTGCTCCAGCTCGCGGACGGTCGCGCTGGTGCCCTCGAACTGCCAGAACGGCGGCATGTCGCTGCCCAGCAGTACCTCCACCCCGGCGGCGACGGCCAGCTCGTAGCTCTTGAGGTGCCGCTCCCCCGCGCCCAGCGACCGCTGCTGCATCCACTCCGGGACGCCCAGCTCGTCGAAGAACGCCTTGCACCGGGTGACGAGCAGGGTCGGCACGAGGGCGGTGCCGCGCTCGGCCATGAGCGCGGCCAGTTCCGCGGTCAGCTCGTAGCCGTGCTCGACACAGTCGAGGCCCAGTTCGACCGCCTCGGTGATGACCGGCGCCGGGCCGGCGTGGGCGGTGACCCGCCGCCCCCAGTCGTGCGCGGTCTTCAGCACCGCCGCCAGCTCGTCGGGGTGCAGCTGGCGGGTGTCGATCGACTCGTGCTGGCCGGCGATACCGCCGGAGATCATCACCTTGATCAGGTCGGCGCCTGCCCTGACCTGCTGGCGTACCCCGCGCCGGAACCCGTCGACGCCGTCGCACTCCAGGGTGTCGCTGCTCTCGTGGCCGTGGCCGCCGGTGCACACCAGGGCGCGACCGGCGGTGAAGATCCGCGGTCCGGGCGTGCGGCCGGCCTCGATCGAGCGGCGCAACGCAAAGTCGGCGTGGTCCTTCTCGGCGACGCACCGGACCGTCGTCACTCCACAGTGGAGGGTACGGCGGGCGCCGTCGGCCATGTACAGCGCGAGCTCGTGCGGGCCCATCTGCTTGAGCCGGTCGCCGGCCGCGCCCGGCAGGGTGAGCGACAGGTGGGTGTGCATGTTGGTCAGCCCCGGGGTGAGCCAGGCGCCGTCGAGGTCGATGCGGGTCGCGTCGCCGCCGGCCTCGGCCAGCACCCGCTCGCGGGGGCCGACGGCGGCGATCCGCTCGCCGACCACCCAGACGGCGGCGTCCTCGACCGGCTGGATTCGCCCGTCGACGACCGTGCAGTTCTCCAGCAGCAGGCTCATGGTTCCACTCCGTAGATCGTGCGGGCGGCGTCGGCGGAGACGTAGCCGTCGGCCACGTCCGCACGGACCGCGTCCGGATGGCGCAGGGCGGGGTCGCCGTGCCCCCCGCCGCCGGCGGTCAGCACCGTCACCCGGTCGCCGGCCGCGACGGTCGTGCGCTTGGTGCTCACGGCGCGCTCCCGCGCGGTACCGGGGAAGAGCACGACGCGGTTCGCCTCCGGGGCCGCGCCGCCGTCGCTCGCCCAGGGCCGGGACTTCGTCTTCTTGATCACCGACAGGAACTCGCCCGGGGTCACGAACCGGATGTCCCGGCGCAGCCCGGGTCCGCCGCGGAACCGGCCGGCCCCGCCCGAGTCGGTGCGGATCTCCATCCGCTCGAAGAACATGCCGGTCCTGGCCTCCAGGACCTCGACCGGCGTGATCCGGGCCTGGGTCTGGCACGGGTGGTTGGCCGGCCCGATGCCGTCGTGCCCGGGCGCCCCGCCCCAGCCGACCGGCTCGTTGTTCGACACCGCGAACAGCGCTCCGGTGTCCGGGTGGACGCCGACCATCATGAACCCGGGCACGTCGCCGCCCGACGAGGCCGGCAGCCGGCCGCCCATGCCCTGCGCCAGCGCCTTGTAGATCAGCTCCAGCGCGACGGTGCCGGTCCACTGGGTGAACGTCGCGGCCGGGTAGACGGCGTGGAAGAGGGTGCCCGGCTCGGCGCGGACGACCAGCGGCGCGAAGTGGCCGGCGTTCGTCTGCTCGGTCGGCGTGGTGATCGCCTTGAACGCCACCCGGCAGGTGGCGATCGTCGCGCCGAGGGGCAGGTTGACCGGGCCCGGCACGGCCGGCGAGGAGCCGGCGAAGTCGACGGTGAACGTGCCGCCGGCGATCGTCACGGTGACCCGCATCAGGATCGGGTCGTCGGTGATCCCGTCGTCGTCGAGCCAGTCCTCGGCCGTCCACGAGCCCTGCGGCAGAGCGTCGACGGCCTCCCGGGCGGACTGTTCGGCGGCGGCGACGACGGCGTCGACCACCGCGCCCACCGTCGCCCGCCCGTAGGTGCCGAACAGCTCGGCGACCCGCCGCTCGCCGGTGCGCAGGCACGCCACCTGGGCGTGCAGGTCGCCGAGCACCGCGTCGGGCATGCGCGAGTTGAAGCGGATCAGCTCGTGGATCTCCCGGACCGGCTCGCCGCCGGCGAACACGCGGGTGCCCGGGAACAGCAGGCCCTCCTGGTGCACGTCGGTGGAGTCGAGCACGTAGCCGGGGTCCTTGGCGCCGAGGTCCATCCAGTGGGCCCGGACGCAGAGGAAGGCCACGAGCGCGTCGTCGACGAACACGGGCGCGAACAGCGTCGCATCGTAGGCGTGCGCGGCGTTCCAGTACGGATAGTTGAGCAGCACGATGTCGCCCGGCCGCAGCGTGTCCCGGCCGACGTACTCCACGCCCTTGCGGATCGAGTAGTCGTTGGCGCCGAGGAAGCGTGACAGCCCCGTCGACTCGGCGACCAGGCGCAGGTCGGCGTCGTAGATCGAGATGCCGAAGTCGTGGACCTCGTAGATGACCGGGTTGAACGCGGTGCGCACGAGCGCGGCACGCATCTCCTCGGCCGCGGCCACGAGGTAGCTGCGCACCACCTCGGCGGTGGCGCCGTCGACCTCAGGCATCCTCTACCCCGTTGACCCCGGAGACCTCGGCGAACCCGGAGACCTCGGCGAACCCGGAGGCCTCGGCGAACCCGGAGACCCCGTACACCTCGCGGGCCTGCTCCGCCGACACGTACCCCTCGGCGACGTCCTCGCGGACCAGGTCCGGGTCGCGCTCGCGCGGGTCGCCGTGCCCGCCGCCACCGGCGGTCAGCAGCGTGACCCGGTCGCCGACGGCGACGACGGTGCGCTTGGTGCTGACCGCCTGCTCCCGGTCGGTACCGGGGAAGAGGATCACCCGGTTCGCCTCCGGGGACAGCCCGCCCTCCAGCGCCCACGGCCGGGCCTTGGTCTTCTTGATGACCGACAGGAACTCCCCCGGCGTGACGAACCGGATGTCCCGGTGCAGGCCGGCCCCGCCGCGGAACCGGCCGGCCCCGCCCGAGTCGGTGCGGATCTCCATCCGCTCGAAGAACATGCCGGTCTTCGCCTCCAGCACCTCGATCGGCGTGATCCGCCCGGTGCTGCCGGAGACGTGGGTGGCGGCGTTCATGCCGTCGTGGTGCGCCGTGCCGCCCCAGCCGACGGGCTCGTTGTTGGAGACCGCGAACAGCGCGCCGGTGTCGGGGTGGATGCCGACCATCATGAACCCGGGCACGTCGCCGCCCGACGAGGCCGGCAGCCGGTCGGGCATGCCCTGGGCGAGCGCCTTGAGGATCAGCTCGACCGCGACGATGCCGGTCCAGAGCGTGAACGTCGGCTGCGGGTAGACGGCGTGGAACAGCGTGCCGGGCTCGGCCTTCACCACCAGCGGCGCGACGGTGCCGGCGTTGGAGGGCTGGTCGGCCGACGTCAGCGACTTGAGGATGACCTTGCAGATCGCCTCGGTCGCGCCGTAGGGCATGTTGACCGGCCCGGCCACGGCCGGCGACGACCCGGCGAAGTCGACCGTGAACGCGCCGTCGGCGATCGTGACGGTCACCTTCATGTGGATCGGCTCGTCGGTGATGCCGTCGTCGTCGAGCACGTCCTCAGCGGTCCAGGAGCCCTGCGGCAGCGCGGCCAGGGCCGAGCGGGTGCGGGCGGCGCCGTCGGCGATCATCCGCTCGACGGTCGCCTCGACGGTCGGCCGGCCGAACTTCTCGACGATCTCCAGCAGCCGGCGCTCGCCGGTGCGCAGTGCGGCGATCTGGGCGTGCAGGTCGCCCATCACCTCGTCGGGCATGCGCGAGTTGAACCGGATCAGCTCGTGGATCTCGCGGACCGGCTCGCCGCGCGACACGACCTTGGTGCCCGGGAAGAGGATGCCTTCCTGGTGTACGTCGGTCGAGTCGAGCACGTAGCCCGGGTCCTTGGCACCGAGGTCCATCCAGTGCGCGCGGACGCAGAGGAAGCCCAGCAGCGGCCCGTCCGGCTCGAACACCGGGGCGAACAGGGTCGCGTCGTAGGCGTGCGCGGCGTTCCAGTACGGGTAGTTGAGCAGCACGACGTCGCCGGGGTGCAGGTTCTCCCGCCCGACGTACTCCACGCCCTTGGCGAGCGAGAAGTCGTTGGCGCCGAGGAAGAACGTCAGCCCGGTCGCCTCGGCCACCAGGCGCAGGTCGGCGTCGTACAGCGAGAGCCCGAAGTCGTGGACCTCGTAGACGACCGGGTTGAACGAGGTGCGGATGAGCGTCGCGCGCATCTCCTCGGCCGCGGCGAGCAGGTAGGAGCGCACGACCTCGGTGGTGGCGCCATCGAGCTGGGTCATCGCGCACGCACCAGCAGGTAGCCGTGCGCGTCGACCGACACCCGCTGGCCCGAGGGGACCACCGTCGTCGACGTGCCCTCGTCGACCAGCGCCGGGCCGTCGAACGCGTCGCCCGGCGCGAGCAGCGCCCGGTCGTAGACGTCGAACGGCACGACCGCACGGGCGCCGAAGTCGAACGCGTCCCGGCGCCCGAGCAGGGCCCGGGCCGGATCGCCGTCGCCCGGCGGCGGCTCGACCAGCGCCGGGCTCGCCGTGCGGCCGACCGCGCGCAGCCGCAGGTTGAGGATCTGCAGGCGGTTGGCCATCGCGTGGCCGTACCGCGCGGTGTGCAGCTCCTGGAAGGCGGCCCGCACGCCGTCGGGGTCGAGGGTGCCGCGTCCGATCGTGACCGTCAGGCTGTGCTCCTGCCCGAGGTAGCGCAGCTCCAGCTGCCGCTGCAGCACCGCCAGCTCCGCGGGCACGCCCTGCGCGCTCAGCGACGCCAGCGCCTCGGCCTCGACCTCGGCGAACGTCGCCTCGACCGCGGCCGGCTCGACCTCGTCGAGCGGCGTCATCAGGGTCCGGCTGAAGTTGTCCTCGATGTCGGCGCTGAGCATGCCCCACGCCGAGAAGCCCGACGGCGCGAACGGCACGATGACCTCGGCGATGCCCATCTCCCGGGCGAGCAGCGGCGCCAGCAGCGGCCCGGCGCCGCCGAAGGCCAGCAGCGAGAACTGCCGCGGGTCGCGGCCGCGCTCGACGGTGATCTGCCGGACCGCGCCGACGGTGCGTGCGAGCAGCACGTCGAAGATGCCCGCGGCCGCGGCCTCGACCGGCAGCCCGAGCGGCCCGGCCACCTGCTCGTCGAGGGCCTTGCGGGCCGCGTCGGCCTGCAGCCCCATCTCGCCGCCGAGGAACCGGTCGGGGTCGACGTAGCCGAGCGCGACGGCCGCGTCGGTGACCGTCGGGCGGGTGCCGCCGCGGCCGTAGCAGACCGGGCCCGGGTCGGCGCCGGCGCTCTGCGGGCCGACCTTGAGCAGCCCCCGGTCGAGCCAGGCGATCGAGCCGCCGCCGGCGCCGATGGTGCGGATGTCGTACGTCGGGATCAGCAGCGGGAAGTGCTCCAGCTGCGCCTCGTGGGCCGCGACCGCGCTGCCCTGCTCGATGACGCAGGCGTCGAGCGAGGTGCCCCCGATGTCGAAGGTGAGGAGGCTGTCGCGGCCCAGCGCGCCGGCGAGGTACGCGGCGCCGACGATGCCGCCGGCCGGTCCGCTGAGGACGGTGTGGGTGGGCGAGCGCTTGGCCGCCTCGCTGGTCATCGACCCGCCGCCGGAGCGCATGATGAGGAAGCGCCCGGCGAAGCCGCCATCGGCCAGCCCCCGCTCCAGCTCGTCGACGTAGCGCTCGAAGATCGGGCGGATGTACGCCTCCAGCACGGTGGTGCTGGTGCGCTCGTACTCGCGGTACTCCCGCGCGATGTCGGTCGACAGCGAGAGGCTGACGTCGGGGTAGCGCTCACGGATGAGGGCCGCCGCGGCGCGCTCGTGCGACGGGTCGAGGAACGCGTGCAGGAAGCAGATGGCGATCGAGCGCACACCCTGGACCTCGACCAGCTCGCGGGCCGCGGCCAGCACCGAGCCGGCGTCGAGGTCCTCGACCACGCGGCCCTTGTAGTCCAGGCGCCCCTTGACCCCCGCCGTGTGCCGGCGCTTCACCAGGCTCGGCGGGCGCTCGTACTGGAAGTCGTACATGTGGTCGGAGGGGACGTTGCCCCGCCCGATCAGGAACACGTCCCGGAAGCCCTCGTTGGTGATGATGCCGGTCGCCGCGCCGCGGCGCTCCAGCACCGCGTTGAGGCCCAGCGTCGTGCCGTGGATGAACAGCTCGACCTCGGACAGGTCCGTGCCGAGCGCGGCCACCGCGGCGAGCACGCCGTCGGCCGGGCGGGCCGGGGTCGTCGACGCCTTGCGGAAGCGCACCTGGTTGGTCCGGGTGTCCAGCTCCATCGCGTCGACGAAGGTGCCGCCGATGTCGACGGCCAGCCTGAGGCTCACACCAACTCCCCAATCTCCGGCACCCGCCAGCAGGCGGCCCGGCTCTCCCCGTACTGCTGCAACTGCTGGTCCTCGCCGCGGCACCGGTCGGTGACGAACGGGCACCGGGCCGCGAGCGCGCACCCGGCCGTCGCGTCGGCCTCCTCCAGGTCGCGGACGAGCGCCACGCCGCGCGACAGCAGCGCCCGCGTGTACGGGTGCCGCGGCCGCGCGAAGACCTCCTCGACCGGCCCCTCCTCGACGATCCGGCCGAGGTAGAGCACGACGACCCGGTCGGCGAACCCGCGGATGGTGGCGAGGTCGTGCGAGATGAACACCGAGCCGTGCGAGCGGTCCGCGGCGACCTCGTCGATCACCGCGAGGATCTGCGCCTGCACGGTCACGTCCAGCGCCGACGTCGGCTCGTCGAAGACGATCAGGTCCGGCTCGGCGACGAGCGCGCGGGCGATGCCGACCCGCTGCGCCTGGCCGCCGCTGAGCTCGTGCGGCCGGCGGGCGAGGATCGAGCGGTCCAGCTCCATCCGGTCGAGCACGGCGGCCGCCCGGCGGGCCCGCTCGGCCGCGGGGACGCCGAGCGCGCGCAGCGGCTCGCCGATCGCGTCCTCGACGGTCCGGCGCGGGCTGAGCGAGCCGACCGGGTCCTGGAAGACCAGCGAGCTGCGGGCGGCCGTGACGCTGCCGCGGGTCGGCTCGGCGAGCCCCACGATGAGCCGGGCGAGGGTGGACTTGCCGCACCCGCTCTCGCCGACGACGCCGATCCGCTCGCCCTTGGCGACGGTGAGGCTGACCCCGCGCAGCGCGTGGTGCCCGCCCCGGCCGAACCGGCTCTTGTAGACCACGTGCGCGTCGTCCACGACGAGCACCGGCTCGGCACCCTCGACAGAGGTGGCCCGCCGGGCGGACGCGCCGACCGTGACGTCGGTCGCCTGCCCCGTCTCGACGGCGTCGTGCAGCGGGTGGAAGCAGGCCGCCGTCCACTGCCGGCCCTGCTGTACCGGCTGCGGGCGGGAGGCCCGGCAGTCGTCCTCGGCGTGCGCGCAGCGCGGCGCGAAGGGGCACGCGGCCGGGGCCTCGCGCAGCAGCGGCATCGCGCCCGGCGTCACCACCACGGGCCGGCCGTCGAGGTCGGGTACCGAGCGCAGCAGCGCCCGGGTGTACGGGTGCGCCGGCGCGGTCAGCACCTGCCGGGCCGGGCCGGTCTCGACGACGGTGCCGGCGTAGAGGACCACGATGCGGTCGCACACGGCCGCGATCGCGTTGATGTCGTGGGAGACCAGCAGCACGCCGCGCCCGTCGGTGTCGGCGGCGTGGCGGAACTGGCGCAGGATTTCGGCGGTCAGCGTGACGTCGAGGCCCGTGGTCGGCTCGTCGGCGATGAGCAGCCGCGGCGCGCACCCGGTGGCGAGCGAGATCATCACCCGCTGGGCCATGCCGCCGGACAGCTCGTGCGGATAGGCGCCGAGGCGGCGGCGGGCGCTGCGGATGCCGACCGCCTCGAACAGCCGCAGCGCCGAGTCGCGGGCCCGCTCGCCGTCCAGGTCCTGGTGGGTGCGAAGCCGGTCGACCAGCTGCCGCCCCGCGGTCCGGGTCGGGCTGAGCGCGCCGCGCGGGTTCTGGAAGCACATCGCGGCGCCGTGGCCGCGGTGGTGGGCCAGCCGCTCGGCGGACATGCTCAGCACGTCGACGCCGTCGAAGCCGACCCGGCCGGTCGCCACCGAGCCGGTGGGCAGCATGCCGACGATCGCCCGGCCGGCCATGCTCTTGCCGCCGCCGCTCTCCCCGACCAGCCCGACGACCTCGCCGGCGTCGACGGTGAACGAGACGTTGCTGAGCGCGGCGACGCGGCCGCCGATGACGACGGAGAGGTTGTCGATCGAAAGCAGGCTCACGTGCGGCTCCTCACCGTCGGACCCGGTCGGCGCGCTCCTGCAGGCCCTCGCCGAGGAGGCTGAAGCCCAGGACGCAGACGAGCAGTGCGATGCCGGGTGGCACCGAGGTCCACCACCGACCGGCGACCACGTCGCCGGTGCCGAGGCTGATCATGGCGCCCCACTCGGCGTCGGGCACCGGGATACCCAGCCCGAGGAACGACAGGCCGGCCAGGGTGAGCATCGCCCAGCCGCAGTTGAGCGGGGCGATCACCCGCACCGGCGTGATGCTGTTGGGCAGCACGTGCCGCCACAGCAGCCCGATCGTCGAGGCGCCGGAGGTCCGCGCGGCGTCAACGTAGGTCAGGTCGCGGATCGTGCGGACCTCGGCGCGCACCAGGCGGGCGTAGGCGGGCGCGTTCACCAGCGCGATCGCCACGGTCAGGTTGACCGGCCCGCTGCCCAGCAGGGCGGCGACGGCGAGGGCGAGGATGAACGTGGGGAACGCCTGGAAGATGTCGGTCAGGCGCATCAGGACGTCGTCGAGCCAGCCGCCGAAGTAGCCGGCGACCACGCCGAGGGTGCTGCCCAGCAGGACCGCGACGGCGACCGCGGCGATCGCGATGCCGAGGTCGACGCGGCCCGCGTACAGCAGCCGGCTCCACACGTCCATGCCGTTGACGTCGGTGCCGAACAGGTGCGCGCCGCCGGGCTCGGCGAGGGTCGGGGAGTCCGCGTCGATCTCGTTCGGCCCCCACCCGGTGAGCAGCGGGCCCAGCAGCACGGCCAGCGCCACGACGGCCAGGATCCCGGCACCGGTCGCCACCAGGACGGTGCCGAAGCGGCCGTCGCGGTTCTCCCGGCGCCGGCCGGTGCGCAGCAGCGACATCAGATCCTCACCCTCGGGTCGAGCATGGCGTGCACGACGTCGGCGATCAGGAACACCACGACGTAGCAGAACGCGATCACCAGCACCGAGGCCTGCACCACCGGGTAGTCGCGGTAGAGCAGCCCGCGCAGCGCCCACTGGCCGAAGCCCTGCCAGGAGTAGACGTACTCGATGAGCACCGTCGAGCCGATGGAGAAGCCGAAGACGAGGGCGGCCAGCGACGGCAGGCGCACCAGCGCCGCCCGCACCAGGTAGCCGCGGCGCAGCAGCCGGCCGGGCAGCCCGTGGGCCTCGGCCGCCGCGTACGGCTCGGAGCGCAGCACCTCCAGGGCCGACGCGCGCACGCTGCGCAGCAGCGGGGCCATGATCACGATGACGAGCGTGAGCACCGGCAGCGCCAGGTGCCACAGCGCCGAGGTCAGCGCCGGCATGTTGCCGGTCAGCAGGGCGTCGAGCGCGTCGGCGCCGGTGATCGGGGTGAGGTCGGTGTCCGGGTCGACGCGGCCGCTGGGCGCCGGGAACCAGCCCAGACCGGCGTAGCCGACGAGGATCAGCACGAGGCCGAGCCAGAACTCCGGCATCGAGTTGCCGATCAGCGCGAGCACCCGGATGCCGTGGTCGCCGGCCCGGTTCGCGTGCCGGGCCGACCACAGGCCGACGACGGTGGCGATCACCACGGCGATCGCCACCGCCAGCACGACCAGCTCCATGGTTGGGCCGATCCGCAGCGCCATCTCACCCCCGACCGGCTGTCCACTCTGGATGGACGTGCCGAAGTCCCCGGTGAACAGGCCGCCGAGGTAGTCGGTGAACTGGCGCCACAGCGGCCGGTCGAGGCCGAATCGGGCCCGCGCCGCCGCCTCGTCGGCGGCGGTCGCGTTGGGCCCGAGAATGGTCCGGATCGGGTCGCCGGGCAGCACCCGGACCAGCAGGAATGTCAGCACGACCACCCCGAGCAGGACCGGAATGAGCTGGAGCAGCCGGCGGGCGACGAACCGGAGCACGCGCATCTACGCCGACGTCCCCAGGTAGCGCAGGCGGGCCAGGCCGTCCATCGGCTGCACCCAGCCGGACACCGACTCGCGCACCGGCAGGTTGAAGTTCGGCTGGCAGATCACCACCCACGGCACGTCCTCGGCCATGGTGTCCTGCACCTGTGCCCAGAGCTGGTTGCGCGCGCCGGTGTCCACGGTGGTGTGCGACTGCTGGTAGATCTGCTCGATCTTCGGGTTGGTGTAGTTGGAGTAGTTGAGCGCGGCGCCCTGCACGAAGCTCGTCGCCAGCATGTACTCCACGTCGTTGACCCACAGCTGGCCGGACGTGATCTGCAGCGGGATGTTCTTCTTGCCGCGCCGGTCGGCGAGCGTCGCCGGGTCGAGCGGGGTCAGCTTGAGCTCGATGCCGGCCTTGCGGGCCTCGCTCTGCACCAGCACAGCGATCTGCTGCTGCTCGTCGTTGTCGGTCTGGAAGACCAGCTCCGAGGTGATCGACGTCTTGCCTGACGCGGCGAGCGCCGCCTTGGCCTTGTCGATGTCGTACGTGTACGGGTACCCCTTCTCGGAGTATCCCGGCATGTCCAGCGGCACGACGCTCTTCGTCGGCCGGGCGTCGCCGCCGTACACGTTCTTGATGATCTGCTCGTACGGCGTGGCGTAGGCCAGCGCCTTGCGCACGTTGACGTCGTCGAACGGCGCGGTGGTCGTCGACATCTGGATGGCGACCTGTGAGTTGCTGGCCGCCGAGAGCACCGCGATGCCGGAGGCGCTCTTGAGGTCCTTGATGTCGCGCGGGCTCGCGCCCAGCGCCACGTCGATGTCGCCGGCCTGCAGCTGCAGCCGCTGGTTGGCGGCGGCCGGCACGACCGAGATGCGGATCGTCTTGGTCTTGGCCGGGTCCGGGCCGGGGTAGGCGTCGTTCGCGGTGAGCTCGATCTCCTGGCCCTGGGTGGCCTTGGTGACGTTGAAGTAGCCGCCGCTGGGCGGGTTCTTGGCGAACCACTCCTTGGCCCACGGGTCCGCGTCGGTGGCGTGCTTCTTCGCCTCGACGGAGTCGAAGACGTACAGCGAGATGGCCTGGATCTGCTTGGTCAGCGCGCTCGGGAAGTCCTGGTGGAACTCGACCGTGTAGTCGTCGACCACGACGACCTGCTCGGGCTTGGTGAGACCGATCGTGCGGTAGATGCCGGCGACGTTGGACTTGGCGGCGAACGCCCGGTCCTTCGACCACTTCACGTCGGCGGCCTTGAGCTCGTTGCCGCTGGGGAACTTGAAGCCCTTGCGCAGCTTGAGCGTCCACACCTTCTTCTCGGCGTCCGGCTCGAAGGACTCGGCGAACGTCGGCATGACGTTCTCGGTGTCGAGGATCCGGCTGCCGCCGACGGTCTTCACGCCGTAGTCGATCATGTATGGGAAGACGTTCTTGTACAGCATCAGGGCGGTCAGGTCGAAGCCGACGAAGTCCTGGTCCCAGCTGCTGATGTAGCTGGACACCGCGATCTTGAGGGTCGACTTGGCGCCGCCGGGGGCTGACGACGAAGGGTTGTTCTTGCTGCCGCTCGCGCAGGCGCCGGTGGCGAGCAGAAGCGCGCCCACGCCGCCGAGCTGGAATACGGAGCGGCGGGAGAGAAGGGGAGAGTCTGCCATGTTCACTCCTCTGTTAGCCCGACCTGCCCGATGTTCTATCAGGCACGAGTTCAGTGAACAAGATGCGTCCCGCAGTGAACAGGAAAGATACTGCTCATGGCGGCACTGTCCGGCCGTACGGGGGATGCCTCGGAGCAGCTTTGTTCACGGGATTTCACAAGCACGAAACCGCGGTCTGAGCGGCCCTGGACAGCGGCCGGCGGGTTCGCGGTCGCCCGCCAGCGTCCGAGGAGCCGCAGTGCGTGGGCGCCCCAACGCTTCGCGCGCTGTGCCGGCGACGGCGGCCGTCACCGCGCCAACGGCGGGTGAGGTCTTCCCCGGTGCCATGGAGCGTCGAGAACTACCTCACCATTCTTTTCCGCCTCCTTTCATGGCCCCGCCGCCCCCAACCCCGTAATCGCCCGGGGACCGGCCCCGTACCGCCATCGCTCGGCGCCGAGGAACGGACCAGCTTCTTCGACCGCCTGCTGCCCGGCCACCGTCACCGACCGAATCCGCCAGACCCATCCTTTTCTTCCCTGACCGCATCCACGAACAGAACGCCACCGACGCCGCGCTCCGGACATCACCCTGGTTACGCCCGGGTTACGGACACCATTTCGGATGTCCTCAACGACCCGACATACCCGTAGTGGTCCTTTCTTCGGTGCAGCAAAATCACTGACGGTCAATAGATACATCTATTACAGGGCATCTTTGGAGGATGCGGCCGCAGGTCGCTCGACTGCCGCGTCCGAATTTCCTTGGAAGGCGCTCACGAATATGCGCTCCGCGGGCGTGCGCAAAGCGACCAAGGCCGAGGCGACGCAGCGGATCGAAGCCCATTACGCCGGTGGCCGAGGTAGCCGGCCGCGACGAGCGGCCCGACCAGGCCCGATCGGCGCCGGTGTCCTGCCGGTGAACGGCGGCCGGCGATCCGGCGGCCGACCGTGCACGCCTCGCGACCCGCCCACCGCCGCAACGCCGCTGGGTCTTGCGTGCGACCGGGAGGCCGTGCAGACTGTTGGTCGGAGATAGATTGGCTCGGATGCCGTGCCGAGCTGGACAATTCGGTGCGTGCCATGGAGCACGCGGGACGGGACTGCGTCCTTATCCTTGTCCGCTCTCCGCGGTCCGCTCTGCGCGGCCGGTGGCTGCACTGCTCGAGTCACCTCTCCGTCGCCGCCGCAGAATGCAGACGGCTTCCGCTCCGGACACGCTATGCCCAGCACTCATCGCCGGCGCCGGATCGCCACGAAATCGTGTACGCCGAATGAATTCGTTGGATCCGGAGTCAGCCATAGGTCCAGCGGTGCATATCGCGCACAGAGGGCAGGGAAAGCGATGGTGGATACCCCACAATACCTATGCTAGTGTGCGCCGCGACGGCCGATCCGAGTGATCGGCCGTTGCAAATCTCGTCGTCGGGAGGTGAATCACATGCTCAGCTTCTCCGGCCAGATCGGCACCACGGCGACCGGCGGCCTGACCGTCACGGTCGCTCCGGGCGCCTCCACCACGTGCGGCGGCGGCAACTGCTGCTGCACCAGCTGCTGCTCGTGGTAGTGGCCAACCCACACCACGCCAACCAGTGAAGGGAACCAGCCATGCTCAGCTTCTCCGGCCAGATCGGCACCACGGCCACCGGCGGCCTGACCGTCACGGTCGCTCCGGGCGCCTCCACCACCTGCGGCGGCGGCAACTGCTGCTGCACCAGCTGCTGCTCCTGGTGATCCGGCCCTAGCCGGTCACCTCCCGCGCATTCGTATCGGAGTGAGATGCCCTACCGCCGCACCAGGGAAGAAGTCGAGGAAGCGCTCAAGGACCACGACTACCTCCGGGCGGTCGGCAGCTTCGCGATGCAGCACACGATCGTGTCGATCTATTCGTCATCCACGGTCGTCCGCACTCCAGACTCTGTGGTGCGGGGTCGATGGGCGACCGGGGATGACGCCTTCGCCGGTGAGGAGCTGCTCCTCAACTACCGCACGGACAACGCCCGGCTGGGCTTCCAGATGGGCATCGGCCGGTTCTACGAGGCGGACGCGGTCCTGTCGTCCTGCCACGCCGACCTCGAAGAGGATCTGCGTGACGTCATCGGGCTGCCGGCCGCGAAACCCATCCGCACGGGCCTGACCGCCGTGGTCACCGAGCGGCGCAGCACGCGCGCGTTCACCGGCGAGCCGATCTCGATGGCCGACCTGTCGGCGTTGCTGTTCCACTGCCAGGGCAGCACCGGAAGCCTGCCCTACGGCAATCCGGCCGACCCGCACGGCGTGATCCGGCTGCGCACCGTCGCGTCGGGCGGCGGGCTGTATCCGGTGACGTTGTACATCCACGCCTTCAACGTCGCGGGGCTCGCACCGGGCGCGTACGAGTACCTGCCGCACGCCCACGGGCTCTCGCCGGTCGCGCCGCATCCGCAGCTGTCCGCGGCGCAGGTGCTGCGCTCGCCCGACCTGGACGTGGAGCGCAGCGGGTTCGCGCTGACCTTCGTGTACAACCTCTACGACAACTCGCGCAAGTACGGCGACGGCGGTGTGGTGTTCGGGCTCATCGAAGTCGGCGCGATCCTGCAGAACCTGCACCTGGCCCGGACCGCGCTCGGCCTGGCCGGATGCGACCAGGGCGGCTACGACAAGCAGATCATCGAGAAGATGCTGGACCTGGACGGCCTGACCAGCCACGTCGTGCACGTCACCATGGTCGGGCAGGGAGAGTAGTCAGTGAGCGAAGACGAGCACATGGCGGACAGCTACCGGCTGGCGAGCACGGCGCGCCTGGTCGAGGACGGCGCCGGGCGGTTCCGCATCCGCACCGGGGTGTGGAACTTCGAGGAAGCGGTGATCGACGTCAGCCGCGAGTCCCCGGCGGTGGCGGCCACCGTCCGCGCCGCGCTGCGCGCCGCGGCGACCGGGCCGGTTCGCGTCGCCGATCACCTGGATCCGGGGCTGCTGCCGATCGAGTCGGCCAACATCGAGCGCCTCTTCGCCGACCTGGGACAGGCCGGACTGTTCGTGCCCGCCAGTGACCGCGACAGCCAGGACGCGGTGACCGCCGCGCTGCTGGGCCGGATGGTGTCGCCCTACCCCGGGGACGGTGAGCCGCCGAGCGGCGAGGTCGCCTTCCTGTCGGACTCCGCCGCGGCGACGGCACAGGCCGAGCACCTGGCGGCGGGGATGCGGCTGCGGCTGACGCCGCTCGCGCCCGAGACGGTGGAGCGCCTGTCGACCGTCGACCTCACCTCCCGCATCGACGGGCTGGCCACCGAGCAGGCCGTGACCGACCTGATCCCGGCGCTGACCGGTTCGGCGGCGCTGGTGACGTGCCTGCAGCGGCCGTCGTTGCCGCTGCTGCGCAACATCAACCGCGTGCTCGAGAGCCGTGACGTGCCCTGGGTGTGTGCGTTCATCGACGGGCCGTTCGTGTCCGTGGTGGGCATGAAGTCCCCGCACACCGGCTGCTTCGAGTGCTTCGAGCAGCGGGCGCTGGCGCGGCTGGAGGACCATGTGTCCTACCACGACTTCGCCCGCTCGCCGGTCGGCGCCGCGGCGCCGCGCGCGGCGGACGCGCCGATGATGAGCCTGCTGACCACGATGGCGCTGACCGAGGGCTACCTGCACGCGGCGGTTGGGGTGTCGCGGCTGTCGGGCCGGGTGCTCAGCGTGCACCTGCCCACGTTGGAGATCCAGACACAGGACCTGCTGCGCATGCCCGCCTGCCCGGGCTGCGGCAGGGTGTCCCGCCAGCGCGTGCGCGAGATCAACTTCAACAGCCGGGCGGCCGTGGACCGGATCGTGGGTGGGGTGCTGCAGTGACCAGCCTGACGCACTACCCGCCGATGACGCGGCTCCTGCGGCGATACCGGCACCTGGGCGCGAACCAGACCGGCATCATGCCCGGGTTCTTCGTCGCCGTCGCCGACATCCCGGGCGAGCCGCAGATGCGCGCCATGACCGCGACCATGCCGCACTACCACCGTCTGATCATGGACGACCCGCACCTTCAGGTGCAGTACCACCTGAGCGGTTACGGCCTCTACCAGGAAGAGGCCATGATCAAGATGATGGGCGAGAGCGTCGAGCGGTACGGTGCGATGGTCGCCATCCGCATGTTCGACCACGACTTCCGGTACGCCACACGTCGCGAACTGTCCCAGGAGGGCGAGTGCCTTCCGCTCGAATACCTGGGCATTCTTGACCCGGAACAGCAGCGCGTCCTCAGCTCACGGCTGCACCGGTACGCCGACCGGCCGCCCACCGAGGACGACGTCATCGCATGGGTGCGCTGCCCGGCGCTGACCCGGCCGGGCGAGGACCTCTGGGTCCCGGCGCAGCTGTTCTTCCTCGGCTTCACCACCTCGGCCACGCACGGGGACCTGCTGTTCACGCCGTCGTTCTCCACCGGCACGGCCGCGCACGTGAGCCTGGAGAACGCGCTGCGCAACGCGCTGATCGAGGCCGTGCAGATCGACTCGTTCATCCTCAACTGGTACACCCCGAATCCGTCCCCGGCGGTCGTCATCGACGACGAGGACGCGCTGCGGGTGCTGGACACGATGCGGCTCGGGCCGGACTCCGACTACCGGGTCAAGGCGATCCACCTGACGCGGCCCGATCTGCCGTTGCCGACCATCGGTGTGTACATGGACCGCAAGACCGACGCGCTGCCGATGCTCAGCTTCGGGGTGCAGGGCGACGCGGACCCGCGCTCGGCGCTGCTGCGCGGGGCGATGGAGAGCGCGGCCATCCTCGGCCTGGGCATGTACAGCGCCATCTTCGACACGACCGCGGTGCACGCGGCGACGAACACCTCGCCGTACCTGGACCTCGACTCCAACGTGCTGTTCTACGCCGGCCCGCAGGACGCGGACCGCAAGCGCGCCATCGTCGCCGAGCGGTTCAGCGGCTCGGTGAAGCTGTCGGAGATCGCCCCGCTGTCCGGGCCGTCGACGCTCGAGTCGCTCATCGAGATGGTGGCCGGGGTGAGCCGCTGGGCGACGTACCTCGACATCACCCCGCCGGAGCTGGCCGACACCGACTGGAAGGTGGTCCGCGTCCTCATCCCCGAACTGCTGAGCATGTGCCTGCCGGGGATGCCGCCCAAGGCCCATCCGCGCATGGTCGCGCACGGCGGAGTGACGAATGACCACCCGCACCCTCTGCCTTAGTGTCCTGGTCCTGCTCTGCTCGGCGTTCCCCGCGCAGGCGTTCCGGCTGACCCTCGCCGGCGTGGTCGGCGGCACCGGCGCGCCCGGCTGGGCGCCGCGCCGTCTCGACCGCGCCGTGACCGGCCAGGTGGTCTTCGCCGTCGCACTGATCGCGATGGCGGCGCTGGTGGCCACGCTGGCGCCCATGCGGTGGGAGCTCACCTCGCCCGTCGACTGGCGCTGGTACGCCGCCGCGGTCGCCTTCGGGGCGGTCGCGCCGGCGCTGGAGTGGGCCGCCGGCGCCGGCCTGCTGGCGATCCGGCACCGGCGGCTCGCCCGCATCGCGCTGCATCGTCTCGCGGGCGGCCGGTCGGTCTGGGTGGTGCTCGCCGCGGTCGGCGCCGCCGCCGCGGAGGAGGTGCTGTTCCGCGGCGTGGGGCTGCACCTGCTGGACCAGGTCCTGGGCTGGCCGGCCGCGGCGGCGCTCGCGGTCACCGCCGTCGTCTACGGCCTCAACCACCTGTACTTCGGCGCCATGACCGTCGCGCAGAAGACCCTCACCGGCGTCGGCTTCGGACTGCTCTACCTGCTCGGCGGCCACAACGTGCTGGTGCCGCTGGTGGCACACGTGGTCCAGAACATCGTGGTGCTCACCGTGCTGCCGCGCAGGGACAACGCGTGACCCGCGACGCGGCGGTGTTCGCCGCGACCGCCACCGTCACCACCGCGGTCTGGCTCGCCCTGTACCGCCTGCCCTTCCGGCGCAACCGCACCCGCCAGCGCGTCCGCATGGCGGTCGCCGGCCGCACCGGGCTCCCCGGCAGATACGTGTTCCCGATCCTGGGCACCCTGATCTACCTGGCCGGTGGCGTGCTGGCATCGGTCGTCGTCATGTACGCCGGCGACGTGAGCCTGGCCGGCCTGGTCGGCTGGCACGTCACGCCGAACGGCGTCGGCCTGCTGCTGCTCACCGCCGTCGGCGCCAGCGCACTGACCGCGTTCGCGATGTCCACCCTCTACGCCCTGCGACCCCGCATCGACGTGCCCGGCGCGGTCACCGGCGTCCGCTGGATCACCGAGATCCTGGCGCTGCCCCGGCTGTGGCGCTACGCAGTCCCGGCGGCCAGTGCCGCGGTCGAGGAGTTCTTCTTCCGCGGCGTGTTCCTCGGCGGCCTGCTGGCCGCCGGCGCACCGGTCTGGGCGGCGATCGCGATCAGCGGCGCGGTGTTCACCGCCGGCCAGGTGCTGCTCACCGAGACAGCGCTGCAGGCCACCGTGCTCGCACTGTCCAGCGCGGTGCTCGCGGTGGTGTGCGGGCTGCTGGTGGCCGTCGAAGGCAGCGTGCTTCCGGCGATCGTGGTGCACGCCTCGTTCGCCGCCTACTACACCCAGACCAGCGCGCGCCGGGCCGCACCCGTCGCGGCCGCAGTGCCCCGATGAGGAGGCCCGATACCGGTGACTGAACAAGCAGCCGAACCATTCGTCGACGCCCGGAACATCACCGTGCGCTACGGTGACCTGACGGCCGTCGACGGCGTCGACCTGAGTGCCGCCAAAGGCCAGGTCGTGGGACTGGTCGGTCCCAACGGCGCCGGCAAGACCTCATTGCTGGAGTGCGTGGAAGGGCTGCGCAAGCCCGCCACCGGCACGATCCGCGTCGGCGGCTTCGACCCCGCCGCCGACCGGACCCGGATGACCCGCATCGCCGGCGTCCAGCTCCAGCAGCTGGTCTACCCGCCCCGCGCCACCGTCGACGAGATGTGCCGGCTCTTCGCGTCGTTCTACCCCGACCCGGCGGACCACCGCGAACTGCTCGACCGGTACGGCCTGAGCGAGCAGCGGCGAAGCCAGGTCGTCAAGTTGTCCGGCGGCCAGCAGCAGCGTCTGTCGCTGGTCCTGGCGCTGCTGAACAACCCGCAGGTCGTCTTCCTCGACGAGCTCACCAACGGGCTGGACCCCGCCGCCCGGCGCGTGGTCTGGGACGAGCTGCGCCGCCGCAACGACGAGGGTCTCACCATCGTGATCACCTCCCATCACATGGAGGAGGTCGAGTACCTCTGTGACCGGGTCAACGTGCTGCTCAAGGGCCGCGTCGTCGCCGCCGGCACGCCCACCGAGCTGATCCGCGACCACGCCGGCGACACGGCCCGGCTCGTGCTCGACGGATCCGGTGGTGATCGTGAGCTGCGCGACACCCTCACCGCGCTCGGGACCGGTGTGCGGGTGCAGCAGGCCGGGCAGCGGCTGCTCCTGGACGTGCGACCGACGCGCCGGGCGGAGGTGGACCGCCTGCTGGCCGACCAGGGCCGCACGCCGCGGGTGCTGCCGCCCTCACTCGACGACGCGTACCTGAACCTGACCGGACAGGCCGCCGGACCGGCCACGAGCGAAGCGGACAACGTGAATGTTTCCTAGTGTGCTGGCCTTCGAGTCGAAGCGGATGCTGCGCAACTTCCCGCCGCTGTTCTTCGGCCTCGCGTTCCCGGTCATGGTGCTGGGCATCTTCGGCGGCATCTACGGCAACGACCCGTCGGATCTGTGGGACGGCCTCGGCACCGTCGACGTGTCCGTCCCCGCCTACGTAGGCCTCGTCCTCGCCGTCGCCGGGCTGATGAGCTTCCCGCTCGGCATGGTCGAGTACCGCTCCCGCGGGTTCCTGCGCCGGCTCCGGGCCACCCCCGCCCGGCCCACCGCGTTCCTCACCGCACAACTGCTGATCAACATCGCCATCTGCGTGCTGGGCATCGTCCTGCTCATCGTCGTCGGCTCACTCGTGTTCGGGCTGCACGCACCGGCCCGGCCGCTCGCGTTCGCCGGTATCGCGCTGCTGTCCGGCGCCGCCATGTTCGGCATCGGCCTGCTCATCGCCTCGATCGCACGCAGCGAGCAGACGGCGCTGGTCATCGCCAACCTGGTCTACTTCCCGATGATCTTCCTGACCGGCGCCACCGTCCCGCTCGAGCTGATGCCCGACTGGATGCGGAAGATCAGTGACGCCCTTCCGTTGACGTACGCGATCGAGTCGCTGCAGTGGGCCTGGCTCGACCGTGGTGACTCGATCGGCGTCGCCCTCGCGGTGCTGGGCGGCACCATCGTCATCTGCGCCGCCGGCGCCGCCAGGCTGTTCCGCTGGGAATGAACCCCGTCGTCGACCGGACCGTGCAGGCCACCGCGTACGCCGCGGCGGCCTGCCGGGCGGCGGAGAGCCGCCGGCCCCGTCCGCGGCTGTCGGACCCGCTCGCCGGACTGTTCACGCCCGGCGGTGCGGCCGCACAGGTCGCGACGCTCGCCGACGCCGGATTGGACGAGGTTGTCGGCCGTACCGTCCTCATCGACCGGATGCTGGCCGAGGCGCTGGACCGGTGGCCGGGCGCCGCGGTGGTGAACCTCGGCGCCGGCTTCTGCACGCGGCCCTACCGGATGCGGCTGTCCGGATGCCGCGAGCTGGTCGAGGCCGACGACCCAGCCGTCGTCGAGCTCAAGAACCGGACCCTCGACGGTCAGCAGCCCAGCTGTCCGGTACGCCGGGTCGGGCTGGACGCCCGCGACGAGACCGCGGTGACCGCCGTGGTGGACGAGACGGGACGATCCGGCGAGGTCATCGTGCTCACCGAGGGCCTGCTGGTGTACCTGCCGACCGCGGCGGTCACGGCGTTGGCCACCACGCTCGCGAACCGGCCCGCCGTCGTGCGCTGGCTCGCCGACATCGTCAGCGAAGGCTCCGCCGAGCAGATGCAGACCCTCGCCCAGCGCGTCCCCGGCGGGCTCACACTCTTCGGGCTGAACTCACTGGCCCCGCTGGAGGCACCGGGCTGGCAGGTGGTGGGCTACCGGGCCCTGCCGACGTCACGACCCAGGTACGGCCCCGCTCCCGGCGCCTCCAGCCGCACACTCGTCGACGGCGTGGTCGCCCTCGACCGGGCGGGGCCCACCGGTTGACCGTCCGAGGAACCGCAGTGCGTTGCCGCCCAGCAGCTTCGCGCGCTGTGCCTCGCCCAGGAAACCGGCCCGGTCGACCACCGCACCGACCGGGCGCTCGCCCAGGGGATACGGGTAGTCGCTGCCGACCATGACCCGGTCCTCCCCCAGCGTCTCGACCAGCAGCCGCAGCGCGGCCGGGTCGAAGACGACGGAGTCGACCGAGAAGCGATCGACGTAGTGCGACGGCGGGTGGGCCGAGCGGCCCCGGACCACGTCGCCGCGGCGGTGCCAGGCGTTCTCGGCACGGCCGAGCCAGAAGGCGAAGCTGCCGCCGCCGTGCGCGAAGCAGATCCGCAGCGACGGCGGTACCGCGTCGAAGACCCCGCCGAGGATCATCGCCACGATCGACAGGTGGGTCTCGGCCGGCATGCCGGTCAGCCAGCGGGCCATCCACCGGTCCAGGCGCGGACCGGCCGGCATGTCCCACGGGTGCACGAACACCGGCGCGCCGACCGCCGCGCAGTGCTGCAGGAACGACACGATGCCCGGATCGTCGAGGTCACGCTCGCCGACGTGGTTGCCGATCTCGACACCGACATGCCCGTTGGCCAGGCAGCGGTCGAGCTCGGCGCAGGCCGCGTCCGGGTCCTGCAGCGGCACCTGGCAGAACGGCACGAACCGGCCCGAGCCCTCGGCGGCCAGCTTCAGCGTCAGGTCGTTGAAGATCCGGGCGACCTTGACCGCCTGGCCGGCCGGGCGCTCGTAGGAGAAGAACACCGGCGTCGGGGAGATCACCTGCAGGTCGACGCCGTCGGCGTCCATGTCCGACAGGCGCGTCGGCGCGTCCCACGCCGACGGGCCGATCGGGCGGAACTCGGTGGACCCCACCATGATCATTGCCGCGCGCTCGGAGTCGACGCGCAGCCACGGCCACCCGGTGCCGCCGCACTCGGCCGCGAGGTCCGGCCAGCCGAACGGCACCAGGTGGGTGTGGACGTCGGCCCTCATCCCTTACCCGGGTGGACGGTGCCGCACCGCGTGCAGGTCCGCGCCTGCTCGTCCTCGTAGAACGCCTGGAACACGGGCGGCAGGTCGACCACGATGTCGCGCACCTGCAGCTCGACCTCGTGCACCTTGTTCCCGCACGACGGGCAGTACCACTGGAACTTCTCCAGGGTCCCCTCCTCGCGCACCCGCTCCACCACGAGGCCGATCGAGCCGGCCTCGCGCTGCGGCGAGTGGGGCATGTTGCCGGGCAGCAGCCACATGCCGCCCTCCTTGATGTGCACCGTGTCGGGGCCGTCGGGCGTCATGACGTCGAGGTGCATGTTGCCCTTGATCTGGTAGAAGAACTCCTCGTACGGGTCGACGTGGAAGTCGGTGCGCTGGTTGGGCCCCCCGACGACCATCACGATGAAGTCCGACCCGGCCGGGAACAGCTGCTTGTTGCCGACGGGCGGCTTGAGCAGGTGCTGGTTCTCGGCGAGCCAGTCGGGAAAGCTCACCGGGGACATGTCAGTCATCTCCACCTCCACGGGGGATCAGCGCGACGGCCTGGATCTCGATCAGCAGGTGCGGATGCGGCAGCTGGTGTACCGCCACGGTCGTGCGGGCCGGCCCGGTCTCGTCGAAGAACTCGCCGTAGACCTCGTTGTAGCCGCCGAAGTCGTTCATGTTCACCAGGTACGTGGTCACCTGCACCACGTCGGCGAGCGACGCGCCGATCGCGGCGAGGATGCCGTCGATGTTGCGCAGCACGGCCCGCGTCTGCTCGCGGATGTCGAGGCTCGTCGTGCCCATCGCGTCCACCGACGCGCCGGCGATGGTGTTGTCGGGCCGTCGCGACGACGTGCCGGAGACGAACGCGAACCCACCCGCGACCTTCACGTGCGGGAACCGGCCACGCGGCCGGGCCGCGCCCTCGACGATCACGACAGTGCCCGCAGGGAGGCGGTGCCCAGGCCCTCGACGACCGCGCGCACGTGTGCGCCGGGCGCCAGCGGCACCGCCGCCGTCGCTGCGCCGGCGAGCAGCACCCAGCCGTCCTCCAGCGGTACACCCGCCGAGGCGGCCAGGGTGGCGGCGGCCGTGACGGCCCGGCGGGGGTCGCCCAGGATGGCGGCCGTGGAGCCGATCTGGGTGACCCGCCCGTCGACCTCCAGCAGCACGCCCAGGTTGTCCAGACCGGCCGGCAGCGGCTGCCAGGCGCCGACGACGAACGCGGCCGCCGAGGTGTTGTCGGCGATCACGTCGGGCAGCGCGAACTTGAAGTCGGCATAGCGTGAGTCGATCAGCTCCAGCGCGGGTGCGACGGCGGTGGCCGCGCCGGTCGCGTCGAGGCGGAACGCAACCTCGGGCTCGACCCGGGGGTGGATGTACCGGCCGGCGTCGACCGTGCCGCCGTCCTCGATCCGCATCGCGTCGGTGAGCCGGCCCCAGATCACCTGGTCGACGCCCACCTGCGCCATCTTGGCCCGGCTGGTCAGGCCCAGCTTGAGGCCGACGAGCCGCTCGCCGCGGCCCACCCGCAGCGCCACGAGCGCCTCCTGGATGCGGTACGCCTCGCCGGCGTCGGCGCCGCTCTGCGAGACCACCTGGGGGATCGCCGTGCGGGTCCGCTCGGCCTCATCGAGCCGCTCTGCGAAGTTCATCCGCGCTCCTTCACCAGATCGAGGGCGACGTCGACGATCATGACCTCCTGGCCGCCGACCATCCGCCGGCGGCCCAGCTCCACCAGGATGTCGCGCACGTCCACGCCGAAGCGCTCCGAGGCCCGCTCGGCGTGGCGCAGGAAGCTGGAGTAGACCCCGGCGTAGCCCAGCGAGAGCGTCTCCCGGTCGACCCGCACGACCGCCACGCCGACGGTCCTTTCGACGGTCATCGCGTGCTCCCTTCGAAGACGGCCCGGACCGACCCGAGCCCGGAGACCCGCGCCTCGTACACCGGTCCCGCGGCCGTCACGGGCACCGGCACCATCGGGCCGAGCGCGCCGGACAGCACGAGATCACCGGCGCGCAGCGGGCGGCCGGCGGCGGCCAGCGTGGTGGCCAGCCAGGCGACCGCGTGCACCGGGTTGCCGAGGCAGGCGGCGCCCGCACCGACCGACACCGGCTCGCCGGCGTGCTCCAGCACGGCCCCGCACAGCCGCAGGTCGACGTCGGCCAGGCGGCGCGGCGCGGTGCCGAGCACGAACAGGCCGCTGGAGGCGTTGTCGGCCACGGTGTCCACGATGGAGATGTCCCAGCCGGCGATGCGCGAGTCGACCACCTCGATCGCCGGCAGCAGGTACTCGGTGGCCCGGATGACGTCGACGACGGTGACCTGCTCGTGCGGCAGGTCGCGGCCGAGCACGAACGCGACCTCGACCTCCACGCGCGGCTGGAGCAGCCGGCCGGCCGGGATGGGGGTGCCGTCGGGAACGGCCATGTCGGCGTACAGCACGCCGAAGTCCGGCTGGAAGACGCCGAACATGCTCTGCACGGCCGGCGAGGTCAGGCCGACCTTCGCGCCGACCGGCCGCCGCCCGGCCGCCTCCCAGCGCTCGGCCTGGGCCCGCTGCACGGCGTACGCGGTGGCGACGTCGCCCTCCGGCAGCACCGTCCCGCGCAGCGGCGGGATCGGGGTGCCGGTCTCGTAGGCGGCCAGCAGCGCCTCGGCCGCCTTCTGCACATCGGTCATGTAAGGTCCACGCAGACGTTGGTGAGCTCGGAGTAGAAGTTGAGCGAGTGGGTGCCGCCCTCGCGGCCGATGCCGGAGGCCTTGACCCCGCCGAACGGCGAGCGCAGGTCGCGCAGGAACCAGGTGTTGACCCAGACCAGCCCTGCGTCCAGCGCGAGGCCGGCCCGGTGCGCCCGGCCGACGTCGCGGGTCCACACGGTCGCGGCGAGGCCGTAGTCGCTGTCGTTGGCCAGCGCGAACGCCTCCTCCTCGGTGTCGAACGGCGCCACGTGGCAGACCGGCCCGAAGATCTCCTCGCGGTTGGTGCGGGCGTCCGGCGGGAGGCCGACGAGCACGGTCGGCTGGACGTACGCGCCGCCGTCGCGGGCGTCGTCGAACACCGGCACCCCGCCGCCGGTCACCACCGTGGCGCCCTCCGTGCGGGCGAGGTCGTAGTAGCCGAGCACCTTCCCGCGGTGCTGCCCGGAGATCAGCGGCATCGTGCCGGTGCCCTCGTCCTGCGGCCACCCCCACGCCAGGTCGGACGCCGCCTTGCCCAGCCGGGTGACGAACTCGTCGAAGACCGGCCGCTGCACGTACAGCCGCTCGGTGCACAGGCACACCTGGCCGCCGTTGGTGAAGCTGGAGCGCACCGAGCCGGCGACGGCCGCGTCGAGGTCGGTGTCGGCGAACACCAGGCCGGCGTTCTTCCCGCCGAGCTCGAACGAGACGGCCTTCACCCCGTCGGCGGCGGCCCGCATGATCGCCGAGCCGGTCGCGGACTCGCCGGTGAACGTGATGGCGTCCACGCCCGGGTGGCGGGTGAGGAACTCCCCCGCCGAGTCCGGCCCGAAGCCGTGCACGAGGTTGAAGACGCCGTCGGGCACGCCGGCGGCGGCCATCACCTCGGCGAGCACCGTCGCCGAGGACGGCGTCTCCTCGGAGGGCTTGACCACGACCGCGTTGCCGCAGGCGAGCGCCGGGGCCACCTTCCAGGTCAGCAGCAGCAGCGGCAGGTTCCACGGCACGACGATCGCGACGACGCCGACCGGCTTGCGCACCGCGTAGTTGAGGGCGCGCCCGCCGGCCGGGGTGGCGGTCATGAACGACTCGGCCGGCGCCGCGGCGACGATGTCGGCGAACGCCCGGAAGTTGGCCGCTCCGCGCGGGATGTCGAGCGTGCGGGCCTGGCCGACCGGCTTGCCGGTGTCGGCGACCTCGGCGGCGACCAGGTCGTCGAAGCGCCGCTCCAGCTCGTCGGCGACGCGCCGCAGGACGGCGGCGCGCTCCAGCTCGCTGGTGCGCCCCCACGGGCCGCGCACCGCCGCCCGCGCCGCGGCCACCGCGGCGTCCACGGTGGCGCGGTCCGCCTCGCACACCTCGGTGACCAGCTCGCCGGTGACCGGGCTGAGCTTCGGGAACGTCCGGTCGGTGGCGACGAACCGCCCGCCGACGAAGTGCCGCAGGGTCATCGCCGCCACCCCTTGACCATGGCGGCGGCGAGCGCGCCGAGCGCGAGCGCGCCGGCCGCCCCGAGCACCTGGTGCTGCCGCCGGACCCGGTCGCGCACCTGCGCGTAGGGCGTGGTGCTGAACGAGACCAGCTCGTAGCGGGAGACGTACCGGCCGGGCAGCGCGCGTTCCAGCGCGTGCTCGATCTTCTTGCCGAGCTGGAACACCGGCGAGGCCACCTTGTCCCGCATCTCCACGAAGTTGTTGAGCGCCATCGTCGCGATCGCCTCGACGTCGTCGCGGCGGCGGGCCTCGAACAGCGGCAGCGCGGCGGCGAAGTCGTCGCCGGTCTCGTCGAGCACCCGGTCGAGCACGACGCAGTCCTCGAACCCGCAGTTGGCGCCCTGCCCGTAGAACGGCACGATCGCGTGGGCGGCGTCACCGATCAGGCCGACCGGGCCGCCCGGCGTCGCCGCCTGCCACGGCCCGCAGCGGACCGTGCCGAGCAGGCCGACCGGGTTGAGCCGGTAGTCGTCGACCAGGTTGGGCATCAGCGGTACCACGTCCGGGTAGACCGCCCGGAAATGCCGCTCGATCGCGGCCGGGCTGCCCAGCGAGGCGAAGCTCGACGTGCCGCCGTTGGGCCAGAACAGCGTGCAGGTGAATGTCCGGTCGGGATTCGGCAGCGCGATCATCATCGACGTGCCGCGCGGCCAGATGTGCAGCGCACCCGGGTCCAGGGCGAAGTCGCCGTCGGGGCCCGCCGCGATCGTCAGCTCCTTGTAGCCGTAGTCGAGGAAGTCGACCGTCTCGTCCAGCAGCCCCATGCCGAGCAGCTGGCCGCGCACCGCGCTGCCGGCCCCGTCGGCGCCGATGACGACGTCGGCGCCCGCCCGCACCTCGCCGTCCGGCGTCGCGAACACCAGCGGGTCGAGACCGGTCAGCCGGTGCTCGAAGACGATGCTGACCCCGCGGGTCGCGGCGGCCGCGTCGAGCAGCGCGTTGTTGAGCAGGCCCCGGCTGATCGAGTTGATCGCCCGCTGCCCGTCCACGCTGTACTGCTGGAAGTCCAGCTCCCCGGCGACCGGGTGGATCATCCGGCCGCGCATCGGCAGCGCGTCGACGAGCACCCGCTGGTCCAGGCCGATGCGGCGCAGCGCGTCGATGCCCCGCTCCGACAGCGCCAGGTTGATCGACCGGCCGCGCTCCGCCGCGGTGGTGCGCGGGTCGGCGCGCCGCTCGTACACGGTCACGGTGTGCCCGCGCCGGGCCAGGAAGCAGGCGAGCAGGCTGCCGGTGAGCCCGGCCCCGATCACAGCGACGTCCGTCATGCCCCCACCTCGTGCGCGATCGCGGCGGCGGCCCGCCAGCAGTCGTGGTACGTCGAGTACAGCGGCACCGGCGCGAGCCGCACGATGTCGGGCTCGCGGCTGTCGGCGATGACGCCGTGCCGGTGCCGCAGGCTCTTGCTCAACCCGCCGGCGTCGGCCACCCGCAGCGACAGCTGGCAGCCGCGCCGGGCCGGGTCGCGCGGCGTCACGACCTCGACGCCGATCGGGTCCAGCAGCGACTGCAGGTAGGCGGTGAGCCGCTCGCTGCGGGCCCGCAGGGCCGGCATGCCCACCGTGTCGAACAGCTCCAGGGACGTGCGCACCGGGCTCATCGCGAGGATCGGCGGGTTGGACACCTGCCACGCGTCGGCGGTCCGCGGCGGCCGGGACACCGGCGCCATCTCGAACCGGGTCGCCGGATCGGTGCTCCACCAGCCCTCGAACCGGGGCAGGTCGCCGCGGGTGTGCCGCTCGTGCACGAACGCGCCGGCCACTGCTCCCGGCCCGCTGTTGAGGTACTTGTACGAGCACCACGCGGCGAAGTCGACGCCCCAGTCGTGCAGCCGCAGCGGGACGTTGCCGGCCGCGTGCGCCAGGTCCCACCCGACGACCGCGCCGGCCGCGTGCCCCGCCGCCGTGATGCCCGGGATGTCCATCAGCTCGCCGGTGAGGTAGTTGACCCCGCCCAGCAGGACCAGCGCGATGCGGTCGCCGTGCTCGCTGATCGCCGCCAGCGGGTCGTTCGTGCGCACCACCGTCGCGTCCGGGTCGAGGCCGTGGAAGGCGGCCTGGCTGCGCACCGCGTAGCTGTCCGACGGGAACGCCGTGTCCTCCACGACGATCAGCGTGCGCGCGCCCTGCGGCCGGTAGAACGAGACCATCAGCAGGTGCAGGTTGACGGTCAGCGAGTTCATCACCACCGTCTCGGCCGGCAGCGCGCCGACCAGGCGGGCGGCCGGCTCGCGCAGCAGCTCGTGGTACGGCAGCCAGGGCCGCTCGGCCTCCAGGTGCCCCTCGACGCCGAGCCGGGCCCACGCGTCGAGCTCCTGCACCAGCTCGGCCCGCACGGCGCGGGGCTGCAGGCCGAGCGAGTTGCCGGCCAGGTACGCCGTCTCCGGGTAGTCGCCGCCCTCGGCGGGCGGCACGAGGAACAGCTCCCGATGCCCCGGGTCGCCGGCGTCGAGCCGCCGGGCCTCTGCTTCGAGCCGCATCAGATCACCGTCCGGGCCGACCACAGCTCGGCGAAGACGACCCGCGCCATGCTGCGGGTCAGCCAGGCCGCGCCGGAGGAGCCGCCGCTGCCGGGCCGGTTGCCCATGGTCCGTTGCACCGCGGTCAGGTGCTTGTAGCGCCAGTCGCCGAACGCCTCCGCGACGTCGGTCAGCGCCTCGCCGAGCGCGTAGAGCGGGTTGTCGGCGCGGTCGTCGCGGTAGATCTCCACCCAGGCCCGCTCGACCTCCGGCGACGGCTCGTACTCGCGGGCGTGGTCGCGCTCGGCCACCTCGACCGGGATCTCGAAGCCGCGCCGGACCAGCATCGCGGTGACGTCGTCCCACACGCTCGGCGCGGCCAGGGAGGCCATCAGGTCCTGGTACAGGTCGGCCTGGCGCTTGAACGGCCGGATCACCGTCTCGCTCTTGAGCCCGAGCAGGAACTCCAGGTGGCGGTACATCGCCGACTGGAAGCCCGACGCCTCGCCGAGCTGCGCACGGAACCGGTTGAAGTCGGACGGCGTCATCCAGCGCAGCCCGTTCCAGGCGGCGATGAGCCCTTCCAGGTGCAGCTTGACCCGGCGCAGCGGGGCGAGGGCGCCCCACACGTCGTCCTCACGCAGGAGCCGCTGGGTGTCGCGCAGCTCGTGGCACGCCAGCCCGAACCACAGCTCCATCACCTGGCTGACCATGAGGAACGACATCTCGCCGGGGTCCTTGGTCAGCGGCTGCTGCAGCGAGTGCAGCGTGCTGGCGTGGACATATGCGTCGTATGGGACCTGATCGGGAAAGTCGAGGATCGGACCGCTCACACCCCAATCCTTCTACCGCGACCCACCTGTACGAAATAGTGGACCAACGGTCGTTTACGCTGCTCACGTAGGGGATGGAAACTGTACGGCCAGATCGACTTTTCGAACGGAAGGTGTCCGTGGACAGCATGGACTGGGCGCTGCTGCGCGAACTGCAGGATGACGCCCGGCTTTCATACTCCGAACTGTCCCGCCGGGTCCACCTCTCACCCCCGGCGGTCGCCGAGCGCGTCCGTCGGCTGGAGACCGCCGGGGTGATCACCGGCTACCACGCGCACGTCGACCTGACCAAGGCCGGCCGGCACGTCGTCGCGCTGATCAGGATGTCGTGCTACGGCCCGCGGTGCGTGCTGCGCGATCCCGACGTGCTGCAGTGGCCGGAGGTGCTGGAGGTCCACCGCGTGACCGGCGACGCCTGCTCGATCCTGAAGGTCGTGACGGCGTCGATGGAGGACTTCGAGTCCACGATTGATCGTTTGGCCCCGTACGGCCAGCCGTCGAGCACGATGGTCCTGTCGACCCCGCTGCACTGGCGCCCGCTGTCGCCCCTCGCTCCGGCGGCTGCCGACCAGGGCTAGCGAGAGCTCCGCCGCACATCGCCGCCGGTGTGTAACGCGGGCGGCTCCTGTTTCGCTCCTTCATCATGCGTAGCCTGCGCTCGATAGCTTCTGTCGAGATCGGGCGAACTTTCCATATTCCTAACAGAAGTTTCGTAGTTTCACGCTCAACTTCTGTCGGTGGAGACCTTTCTTTCGAAAGTTTCGCCGTATAAGGTGACGGCTATGCGTTGACCCGAGCCAGTCGCTCGCCCCGTTCCACGGGATCCCGGCGAGCACTGGGCGCAGCTCGGTGCGACGTCGCCGTATTGCCCCACCCGAGCGATCGACTCTTGCCGTACGCCTTCCCTCCGGGCGTGCGCACCCTCACCAATCCGTTCCCCGGTCGGACGTGTCCGCCAACGGCTGCTGCTTCGCGTCATCGGCGGCCCGCGCGTCCGGCTACACCCCGCGGAGGAGGTTTCATGTTCAACGCTTCAGGCCGTCGCCGCACCGCGTCCGCCGGCCTGCTCGCCCTCAGCGCATCACTGCTGGTCGCAACGGCGTCGGCGTCCGCGCCGGCGCTCGCCGCACCTGCCCCGGAGAGCAACGGCAGCCAGTTCAAGGTGCTGGTCTTCACCAAGGCCGCCGGTGCGAAGAGCCCGTCGACCGCGGCGGGCGTCGCCGCGATCAAGCAGCTGGGCAACCAGTTGCGGTTCACGGTCGTGGACACCGATGACGCCGGCAAGTTCGACCAGGCGCATCTCAAGCAGTACCGCGTCGTGGTCTTCCTCAACACCTACGGCGACGTGCTCGACGCGGCCCAGCAGGCCGCATTCGAGGACTACTACACCGACGGCGGCGGCTTCGTCGGCGTCCACTCGGCGATCGAGACCGAAACCGACTGGTCGTTCCTCACCGACGTCCTCGGTACCCGCGCGGCTGGCTCGTCCGCCGTCACGCCGGCCAGGATCAAGGTCGCCGACCGCGTCCACCCGGCGTCGAAGGTCCTGCCGGAGTCGTGGAACCGCACCGACCAGTGGTACAACTTCACGTCCAACGTGCGCGGCTTCTCGCACGTGCTCGCAACCGTCGACGAGAACACCTACGCCGGCGGCACCATGGGCTACGACCACCCGATCACCTGGTGCAAGGACTACAAGGGCGGCCGCTCCTTCTACACCGGGCTCGGCGATACCCCCGCCAGCTTCGGCACGCAGGACATGCGGGCGCACCTCGGCGGCGCGATCCAGTGGGCCGCCGGCATGACCGACGGCGACTGCGGCGCGACCATCCTGGCCAACTACCAGATGGACTACATCGCCGCGCCGCCGAACGTCAGCGAGCCGATCGGCTTCGACGTGCTCCCCGACGGCCGCGTCGTGCAGACCGACCGCCGCGGCGGCGTCCGCCTGCACGACCCGGCGAACAACACCACCCACCTGCTGGCGCAGATCCCGGTGTACATGGCCAGCGAGGACGGCATGTACGGCCCGGCGATCGACAACGACTTCGCCAACAACCACTGGGTCTACCTGTACTACTCGCCGCTGACCATGGACGCGCCGTACCCGCAGACCACGCCGACCGCGAACGCGCCGACCACCGGCGCCGACCCGAGCGTCTGGGACCCGTGGAAGGGCTACTTCCAGCTGTCGCGGTTCAAGTTCGTCGACGGGCCGACCCCGACCCTCGACGTGGCGTCCGAGCAGAAGATCATGAAGGTGCCGGTCGACCGCGGGGCCTGCTGCCACGTGGCCGGCGACATCACCTTCGACAAGGACAACAACCTGTGGATGGTGACCGGCGACGACACCCCGGCGGGTGGCGGCAACTCCGGTGGCTTCGCGCCGTTCAACGACATGCTCACCACGACCGGGCAGTACAACGCCCAGTTCGTCGACGCCCGGCGCTCGGCGCTGAACACCAACGACCTGCGCGGCAAGGTCCTGCGCATCAAGGTCCAGGGTGACGGCTCGTACACCATCCCGGCCGGCAACCTGTTCACCGGCAACGAGGAGGGCGGCGGCAAGACCCGGCCCGAGATCTACGCCATGGGCTTCCGCAACCCGTTCCGCATCACGGTGGACAAGGACGGCGTCGCCTACATCACCGACTACTCGCCCGACTCGTCGACGCCGCAGGTCAACCGCGGCCCGGCGGGCACCGGCCGGATGGAGATCGTGCGGAAGCCGGCCAACTACGGCTGGCCGCTGTGCTACTCGCCGACCCTGCCGTACTACCGGTGGAACTTCAACACCTCGACGCCGCTGGACAACCCGCCGCAGGCGTTCGAGTGCAACAACCCGGAGCGCGGTCCGGCCAACACGTCGCGGTGGAACACCGGCCTGACGTACTCGCCGCCGATCGCTCAGCCGGACATGTGGTACTCGTTCCAGGACAACAACGCGGCCAACCCGCTCGGCACGCCCTGCGCGGCCTACTACATGCAGACCCCGGCCGGCAAGTGCCCGCAGCTGTTCCCGGAGCTCGGCACCGGCGGCGTCGGGCCGCACGGCGCGGCCAAGTACGACTACGACCCGAACAACCCCAACCCGACGAAGTTCCCGGCGTACTACGACCAGTCCATCTTCTTCGGCGAGTTCACCCGCGACTACCTGCGGGAGATCCGCCTGGACTCGTCCGGGCAGGTCTTCAAGATCAACGACCTGCTCAGCTGTGGCGCGGGGCCGACCACGCCCGCCCGGCCGTTCCTGTGCGACAACCCCATGGACATGATGTGGGGCAAGGACGGCAACTTCTACCTGCTGACCTACGGTGACGGCTTCTTCAACATCAACCCCGACGCCGCGCTGGTGAAGTTCAGCTACGTCAAGGGCACGCGGGCACCGGTCGCGAAGCTGTCGGCCACCCCGACCGACGGCGTCGGGCCGCTGACCGTCGCGTTCTCCAGCGAAGGCTCGAACGACCCGGACCCGAGCGACTCCATCAAGTTCGCCTGGGACTTCGACGGCAACGGCACGACCGACTCGGTCGACCCGAACCCGACGTTCACGTACACCACCAACGGGGTGTACACGGCCCGGCTGACCGTCACGGACTCCAGCGGCAAGACCGCCTCGGCCAACACGACGATCACCGTCGGCAACACCTCACCGACGGTGAAGGTCACCGTGCCGATCGAGGGTGGCCTGTTCGCCTTCGGCGACTCGATCCCGTTCAACGTCACGGTCACCGACCCGCAGGACGGTGCCATCGACTGCTCCCGGGTCGAGGTGACGTTCGTGCTCGGGCACGACAGCCACGGCCACGCGGAGGAGTCCGTCACCGGCTGCTCCGGGACGCTGCCCACGTCCGCCGAGGACGTCTCACACGGCGGCAACGTGTTCGGCGTGATCAGTGCCTCGTACACGGACCTGGGTGGTCCGGGCGGCATCCCGGCGCTGACCACGGTCGACCAGACGACCATCCGGCAGAAGAAGCAGGAGCTCGAGTTCGCCGTCGACCAGTCCGGCACGAACACGGCGGCGACCGCCGACACCGGCGGCGGGCTGCAACGCGGCAGCCTCGGCAACGGTGACTGGATCGCCCTCAACGGCACGGTCGACCTCGCGAACATCAACTCGCTGACGTTCCGCACGTCGGGTGGCAGCGGCGCGGCCGGTACCGGGTCCGTCGAGGTCCGCCTGGACGCGGTCGACGGGCCGGTCCTGACCACGGTCACGATCGCGCCCACCGCGAACGCGACCACCTACGCCAGCCAGACCTTCCCGATCACCAACCCCGGCGGGGCACACCGGATCTACCTGGTGTTCCGACCCGTCGCGGGCGGGCCGACGAACAACTACTTCAACCTGAACTGGGTGGAGTTCGGCGGCCAGGGCGTGAGCGCGCCCTAGCACCACCCGCCGGGGCGGGGTGCGTCACCCCGCAGTACCGCCGCACCCCGCCCCGGTCTGAACCACCGGCACAACCACCAGAAGGAGCAACAGCATGTCCGGAAAGATCAGCCGCCGCCGGTTATTGGCCGGTGCCGGCCTCACGGCGGCCGCCGCGTTCACCCCGCTCGGCC
Source organism: Dactylosporangium sp. AC04546 (assembly GCF_022095675.1). Classification (GTDB taxonomy): domain Bacteria; phylum Actinomycetota; class Actinomycetes; order Mycobacteriales; family Micromonosporaceae; genus Dactylosporangium. Next base: position 93,794 of record NZ_JAHYSG010000023.1, read on the forward strand.
CGGCCTCCGTCTTCTCCCCCTCGTCGGCGTTCGCGGCCAACGGCCGGCTCATCCCCGGCGGCAAGCTCGGCACCATCACGTACAGCCAGCGTGACGTCCCGACCCGGATCGGCATCGCCGCGAGCGCCGCGCTCGGCGTGGCGCCGACGATGGGCTACCTGGGCGGCCCGAACTTCCCGAAGGACCCGACCGACCTCGGGCCGCTGGTGCCGCTCCCGGGCGGCTGGGTGGAGCTGTTCGAGTTCCTGGCCAAGGCCGGCTTCAAGCAGATCGAGTTCGCCGGCTACGGCCAGAACGCCGCGAACCCGGGCGGCGCCGCGCCGAACCCGGCCCCGGGCGGCGTGACCACGCCGGAGGCGCGCGCGGCCTACCTGGCGTACGCCCGCACCCTGCGCGGCTTCCTCGACGCCTACGGCCTGCAGGCGATCGGCAACCACGGGTTCGTCCCGAACACCTGGAACGGCCCGGGCAGCGCCGGCGGCGCGATGACCACCCAGGACTACAACCGGCTGCAGGCCGAGCTGGAGTTCGCGGCGATCCTCGGCATGCCGTACATGGGCACCGGCAGCGACCCGACGAGCGCCAACAACCGCAACATCGAGCCGTGGACCCTCGCGGGCGAGAAGTGGTCGGCGCTCAACGAGATCAGCGTGGGGCAGTGGGGCATCCAGATGTACACCCACAACCACTCGCCGGCGTACAACTTCCTGCAGGACGGTCCGATGGTCACCGTCACGCAGCACCGCATCACCGGTGAGCCGATCGCGCCGACCCAGGTCCGCGGTGAGTCGGGCAAGCGGCTCATGCAGCACTACCTCGATGTCACCAACCCCGACCTCGTCGTCATCGAGATGGACGTCTACTGGGCCCACGTCGCGCAGCACCAGCACCGCTGGCGCTACGACTGGGAGGGCAACCGCGTCGAGGACATCTTCGACCCGACCGCCCAGGTCGCCAAGCAGACCAAGCGGTACGCGCTGTTCCACGCCAAGGACGGCGACTCCACCGGCCAGGCCCCCGGCGTGGGCGACGGCTACTCGTGGATCCCGTTCGGCGACCCCCGCAGCGACATCAACTACACGGGGTTCTACAGCAACATCGGCGCCAAGGGCTTCCACAACTCGAACTACGAGCAGGACAACGCCCCTGGCGGCAACGCCGACCCCGGACAGTCCCTGCGGTTCGCCAGGATCAGCGCGGCCGGCATGGCCAACCTGCGCGGCTGACCGTTTCCGACCAAGGCCCACGGCGGTGGCTGCGTCTCCCAGCCACCGCCGTGCCGCCGGATGACGCCCGGCCCGAGCAACGGATCGACGCTCGGGCCGGGCGTTGCGTCAGGTCGCCGGTCCCCCACCGCTGACCGTGACGGACCTGGAGGCGGACTGCCCGTCGTGGTCGGTGGCGACGGTGTACGTCCCGTTGCCCGGGCCGGTGAAGGTGTACGTGCCGGCGGCGCTCGTCGTCGCCGACACCCCGCCGGGCGTGAGGGTCACGGTCGCGCCCGGCACCGCGCCACCGCCGGACACCGTGACGGTCCCGCAGATCGAGCCGGTGTCCGCCGGTGGCGGGCTGCCGCCGGGCGCGCCGAGCCGGGTGGGTGCCGGAGGTCCCGGGCAGGTCCGGGCCGGAGGTCCCGACGGAGTCGGGTGGTTGTGCTCTGCCTGGTGGACGCCCCTGTGCGGGACGCTGTGGTCACCAAAGACAAGCGGCGGACCACAGAGCCCCGGAGGGCACCCATGAAGCGCAAGACGCTCGACCTCATCGTCGGTTTCGGCCTCGTCGTCCTGGCCGGGCTGCTGCTGGTCGCCGGTCTCGTCCTGACCAGCAACGCCAACTTCGCCAACGACTACGTCAAGACCCAGCTCAGCCAGCAGCAGATCACCTTCAAGACCGCCGACACCCTCACCGCCGAGGAACGCAAGTCGGCCTGCCTCGTGCAGTACGCCGGCCAGCAGCTGACCACCGGCAAGCAGGCCGAGTGCTACGCCAACGAGTTCATCGGCCTGCACCTGCAGTCGATCGCCGGTGGCAAGACGTACTCGCAGCTGGGTGACGTGCAGACCGAGCTGAAGGCGAAGATCGCCGCCCTGCCCAAGGACGACCCCGCCGCCGCTGACCTGCAGAAGCAGCTCACCGACGTCAACGGCCAGCGCGAGACGGTCTTCAAGGGCGAGAGCCTGCGGGGCATGCTGCTCACCTCGTACGGCTTCAGCGAGTTCGGCGCCAAGGCCGGCCAGGCCGCACTGGTCGCCTACCTCGCCGCGGGCCTGCTGTTCCTGCTCGGCGCCGCCGGCCTGATCCACGCGGTCCGCACCCCGGCCAGCGCAGGGTTCGCGGTCCCCGAACAGGAGCTCGTCAAGGCCTGAGCCCCGCCGACCGAGTCCCGGACCTCCGAGCGAGGTCCGGGACTTTCACTGTGCCGTGAACGGCCGGCGTCAGCCGTCGGCCGGAGTGCCGCAGGACGGCCGGTACGGTACCGACGGCAGGTGGGTCGCCCACTCCTGAGCTGTGAGGCCGCGGCCGGCGCAGAGCCGGGTCCGGGCGGCGTCGACGTCGAAGGACCAGCTGATGATCCGGCCGTCCTCGGCGCCGGAGACCAGGGCTCCGGCGGCGGTGAAGGCGAGCCCGCGGACCCGCGCCCCGTGACCGGTGAGTGTGACGAGCGGCCGGCGGGCGGCGAGGTCCCACACGACGACGGTGTGGTCGTCGCCGGCCGAGGCGAGCCGGCGGCCGTCCCGGCTGAACGCGAGGACCTGCACCGGCGCGGTGTGCCCGACGAGGGTGGTCAGCTCCTGGCCGGAGGCGACGTCCCACAGTTTGACGGTGCGGCTGTCGCCGGCGGTCGCCATGACGGTGCCGTCGGGGCTGACCGCGATGTCCTGCACGGCGCTCTGGCCGGTGCCGAACCGGCTCAGCTGCCGCCCGGTGCCGACGTCCCAGACGTTGACGTAGCCGCCGGCGCTCGCGCCGAGCAGGCGGCCGCCGTCCGGGGTGAAGGCGAGCGAGGTGACGATGCGCTGAGCGAACCGCGCGGTGATGTCGGCGGGCCGGTCGAGGTCCTGCACGTTCCACAGTGAGTGGCCGAGCGTGGCGGCGGCGAGCACGGTGCCGGTGGCGTCGAAGGCGATGTCGGTGGAGACCCCCGCGCCGTTCGCGGTCAGCGGCGGCGCCACGGGTTGCCGCCGCCCGAGGTCCCAGATCGTGACGAGGTTGGTGCGGGTGACGGTGGCGAGCCGGTGCCCGTCGGGGCTGAACGCGACGGCCTGGACCTCGTCGGGGTGGCCGCCGAGCGTGCCGGCCGGCTGCCCCGTGCCGTCCCACAGCCGGACCGTCCCGTCGCTGCCGGCCGAGGCGACGAGGGTGCCGTCGGGGCTGGCCTTCACGTCCTTGACCTGGGCGGTGAACCCGCCGAACGGCTGGGCGGCGAGGTCGTGCACGACGATGGTGCCGTTGAAGCCGGCGGAGGCCAGGAACGTGCCGTCCGGGCTGAGCACGACGGAGACCGTCTCGGTGCGGCCCCGGTCCTGGAACGTCTGCAGCGGCACGCCGCGGCGGTGGTCCCAGACGGTGACGGCGCCGTTCTCGTCGGCGACGGCGATCCTGTCCCCGGCCGGGGCGGAGGCTGTCCACGCGTAGCGGCCCGCCAGCGGCAGCGGCGGCAGCGGCGCGGGGTGCCCGCCGGCGAGGTCCCACAGGTGGACGCCGTGGTCGTCGGCGGAGCTCGCCAGGACGTGCCCGGTGGCGCCGAACGCGACGGAGACGACGTGCTCGGCGGCCAGCTCGGCGACGACCGTGCCCGCGGCCACGTCCCAGACCTTCGGGTCGTCGTGCCCGTCGGCGGAGGCGAGCAGCTTCCCGTCGGCGCTGAAGGTCAGGGACGTGACGGGTCTGGCCTGACCGGCGAACACCGTGCGGATCCCGGTCCGCAGGTCGCGCACCGCGATGCCGCCGGCCGTGGTGGCCGTGGCGAGCAGGGTACCGCCGGCACTGAACGCGATGCTGGAGCCCGGGTTGGTCTCCTCGTACCGGCTGACCGCCTGCCGGGTCGCGGTGTCCCAGACGATGACGCTGCCCTTGGCCCCGTCGATGCCGATGGAGGCGAGGCGGGTCCCGTCACCGTTGAAGGCGACGCCCGCGGCCCGGCCGGTGTGGCCGGAGAGGGTGGCGACCCGCGTGCCGCGGACCGGGTCCCACAGGCCGACCGTGCCGTCGCCCGCCGCGGCGGCCAGCAGCGTGTGGTCCGGGTTGAACGCGACGCCGTACACGGACGGTCCGCCGGCGTTGAGCTCGGTGCGCCGTGGCGCCACGGCCGCGCTCAGCACGCTCCCCCGCGTCTCGACGCCCGGGTGCAGGCGCTCGGCCTCGGCGGCGAGGAGACCGGCCAGCTCGGGGTCGGTCGGCAGCAGTGACCGGGCCCGCAGCGACACCTCCTCGGCCAGCGCCGCCAGCTGCTGGCGCCGGGCGTCCTGCCGTTGCCGGACCGCGACGCCGCCGCCGAGCAGCGCGAGGACCAGCAGCCCGGCCATGCCCGCGACGAGCCGCTTGAGCAGCCGCGCCTGGCGCCGGGCGCCGAGCTGTTCGGCCTCGGCGAGGGCGTCGCTGGCGCGCAGGAACGCCGACTCCAGGTCGTTGAGCTCGCCGGGGCGGTCCTCGGCGAGGCCGCGGGCGGCGGCGAGCTGGACGCCCCGCAACAGGGCGCCGGGATCCCGCCGCAGCGACGCCCACGTGTGCGCGGCGTCGGTGAGCCGCCGGTGGGCGACCAGCCCGGCGCGGTCGTCGGTCAGCCAGCGGTGCAGCCGGGGCCAGGCCCGGATCAGCGCCTCGTGGGCGACCTCGACGGTACCGTCGCCGAGCACGACGAGGCGCGCCTCGGTCAGCTCGTCGAGGACCCGGGCGGTGACGGCGGTGTCGGCGACGCCGTCGAGCTCGGCGCGGGCGATCGGCCGGCGGGTGTCCTCGGTGCCGTCGCCGAGCGCGGTGAGCCGCAGGAAGATGCGCCGGGCCGCCTGCCGTTCCGCCGCGTCGAACCCGGCGTGGACCCGTTCGGCGGTCTGCGCGATGGCGCCGCGGACGCCGCCGCTGGCGTGGTACGCGGCGAGGGTGAGCGCCGCCCCGTCCCGTCGCTGCCACGTCTCCAGCAGGACGTGCGAGACGAGCGGCAGCGCGCCCGGCTCGTCGGCGGCGTCGGCGAGCAGGGTGCTGAGCAGGTCCGGCTCCACGCCGATGCCGGCCCGCGCCGCCGGCCGGGTGACGACCTCCCGCAGCTCCGCGCCGGTCAGCGGCCCGACGAGCAGGTGCGCCTCGTCGTGCAGCGCGTCCAGCAGCCCGGTGTACTGCGTGAGGTGCGCGAGGAAGTCGGCGCGCACGCCGAGCACGACGGCGGTGCGGCGCTGCGCACCCTGCGTGGCGTCCAGCAGGGCGGCGATGAACTGCCGGCGCTCCTCCCGGTCGGCGCAGAGGGTGAACACCTCCTCGAACTGGTCCACGACCAGCAGCACCCGGGTGTCCGGCGGGCCGGCGGCGAGGGCGTTGCGCACGGCGATGTCCAGGGTGGCCGGATCGGCCGCCAGCTCCTCGTGCGCGCGTTGCCGGTCGGCGCCGGACAACTTCGTAACCAGGTCGGACAACGCTTCGAGGGGATGCTCGGTCGGCGTCAGCAGCATCGTGCGCCACCGGCCCGCGAGCCGCGGGTCCGCGGCGACGGCGCCGAGCAGCCCGGCGCGCAGCAGCGAGGACTTTCCGCTGCCGGACGCGCCGTACACGCCGACCAGCGGCAGCCGGTCGACCTTGGCCAGGAGCCGGTCGACCAGGGCGGAGCGACCGAAGAACCACTCCGCCTGCTCCGGCTGGAAGGCACGCAGTCCCTGGTACGGGCATTGCTCCTCGTCCCGTGGCGGTGGCGGCGCCTCGGCCGCCGCCGACCACAGCGCCTGCCACTCGGCGGGATCACCACCGCACGCCGTGGCGTAGGCCAGCGTCACCTCCAGCGACGGCAGCCGGTCGCCCTTCGCGGCGTCCGCGAGGGTGCTCACCGAATAGTGCGCGCGGCGGGCCAGCACCCGGTAGCTCGGGTTCCCGGCGCCCTCCCGCAGGCGGCGCAGCTGCCAGGCCAGCCGCTGCACGGGCCCGGCCTGCGGATCGACGGGCTTCTCGGGACGGCCCACGCCTCTCCCTCCATGCGCTGCCGGCCGGCCATCGACCGCGATCAAGTATCGATCCACCGGGGCGAGCGCCGCGCGCGGGGTTGCCGGGTTGTCCGGCGTTGTTTGTCCGGCGCCTGGAGACCTGTCGGTCAAGGCCGCGGCCGTCCACGGTGGAACCGGCCGGCGTCAACGAAGGGACCGGTGATGCGTCGGGGAATTCGCACGATGTGCCTGACGGCGGTGGCTGGTGGCGCCACGGCCGCGCACGCCGACCAGGGCTGGATCGGCCGGCGCCATCCGCAGCAAGACGGGGGCTGGGGTGATGGCAACGGATCGACGACCACGTGCTCACCGGGCACCCTCGTGCAACCGGCCGGCCCCCGTGCGTCACGATGCACGGGGGCGTCGCCACCTGGCGGGTCGCCACCGGGCCGGCAACGCGCCTCACGCAGCCGGCATCATCCGGCTCAGAAGACGTGCGGCGCGAACGCGCAGGTCCTGCGGTCGGCCTCGGCGGTGGCCAGCCGGATCTGCTCGGCCAGTTCGGCGTCCGTCACCAGCGCGCCGGACGGGCTCATCGCGTCCATCAGGGCCGGCAGGACGGCCGCCAGCTGCCAGGCCGCGTGCGCGGACTCCACGCGGATGTAGGCGCCGACCTCGGAGATGACGTCGTCGCCGAGGGTGGTCCGCACCTGGGTCACCGTCATCGGGGCCTTGTGGACATCCGCCGAGAGCCAGCTGCTCCGCTGCCCGGCGTCGGCCGCGTCGAGCATACGGACCACGAGCGCCCGGAGCCGGGCGGCTCCCGGGTGCTCCGGGACGAGCGCGTGACCGCTGTGGGACAGCCCGAAGATCACCAGGCGGACTTCCGGGTCGTCCAGGAGGTACGTAAATCTCGTGATTTCGGTCATACCAACCACGGTAGGCCGGTCAGCGCGCGGAACCCGAACCGTGAACGGCGCCACACCAAGGACGCATGACCTGGATTTGGCGACGACCTGTCGTAATGTTTACGACAGATTGTCGTTAAAGGCGTGGTGATGCAGCCAGCGTTGATCGTCGTGACCGGAGCCTCCACGGGCATGGGCGCGGCAGCCGCGCGCGAACTGGCCCGCCAGGGATTCCACGTCCTGGCCGGTGTGCGACGCGATCGCGACGCCGACGCCATCCGATCGGACGGCGTCGAGCCGGTCATCCTCGACATCACCAGGTCCGAGCAGGTGGAGGCCCTCGCCGCGCGGGTCGCCGGCGACCCGCGCCCGCTGCACGCGCTCGTCAACAACGCCGGCATCCAGGTGAACGGACCGGTCGAAGCGCTGCCGATGGCGCAGTGGCGGTGGGTGTTCGAGGTCAACCTGTTCGGCCACATCGCCGTCACACAGGCGCTCCTGCCGGCGCTGCTGCGCAGCCAGGGCCGCGTGGTCAACATCAGCTCGGTCGGCGGCCGGGTCGCCCTGCCCACCTACGGTGCGTACGCCGGCGCGAAGTTCGCCCTGGAAGCGGTCAGCGACTCGCTCCGCCGCGAGATCGCGCCGCTGGGGGTACAGGTGGTCGTGGTCGAGCCCGGCGGCGTCCGCACGGAGATGGCCACCCGCGGGATCGCGACGGCGAACCAGCTGGCCGCTCAGATGACACCGGCCCAGGAGGAGCGCTACAGCGGCCTGGTCCAGGCGATCAACACGCTGATGGCCTCCGGCACAGCGTCGGGCCTGACCGCCGACGCCGCCGCCCGGGTCATCGCGAAGGCCGTGACGACCCGCCGACCGCGTACCCGGTACACCATCGGCCGGGATGCCGCCTGGATCACCCGCCTGGCCCGGATGCTGCCCGACCGCACGCTCGACCGCGTCATCGCCGCCAACCTGGGAGGATGACCGGATGCCACGGATCCGGGGAGCCAGCATCGAGCAGCACCACGAGATGGTGTGGGCCGGCCTCGCCGAGGCGATGCGGCAGCTGCTGCACGAGCGCGACTACGACTCGATCAACATGGGCCACATCGCGGCCCGGGCCGGGCTCGCCCGCAACACGCTGTACAACTACGCCAGCGACAAGAGCGCACTGGTCCTGGCACTGACCGAGCGGGCGAGCCGGCCCGCGGTCGCGCGGGTGGCCGCGATCGCCGCGCGGTCCACCGACCCGGCCGCCCAGCGGATGCGGGAGATCGTCGAGGCGGTCCTGGAGGCGTCCACGGACCAGGCCCTGCACCTGATGTTCCGGCCGGGCTCGGGAACGCCGGTCGCCGGGGTGCCGAAGGGGCCGGAGAACCCGTTCCACGCGATCGTGGTCGAGGTCGAGAACGTCGTCCGGGACGGCATCGCGCGCGGCGAGTTCCGCGACGTCGGCGACGTGCACCTCGCGGTGGAGCTGCTGTCCGGTGCCATGCGCGCGGGCGCCGAACGCATCGGCCGGGACCCGGCCGCCTTCGCGGCCACGGTCCGCGCGGCGCGGGAGATCATCCTCGCGTCCCTGGCCCGCGGCCCCGGGTCCTGACCCCGCGGCCGGAGCGTGGCCCGGCGGTGGCGGGAAAGCCGTTGGCGCCGGTCGGAGCCGCTGCATACCGTTCACGGTGTGGACCGGGACGCCGGCGGAGACCTGCCGACCCTGCGGCAATGGCTGCACGGGATCGATGACCACCTGCTGCGCTGGAGCTTCGCCGACCGGCACGACGAGCCGCTGCACCGGTGGTGGCACGATCCGGTGCTCGTCGCGATGGACGAGACCCTCGCGATCCTGGAGGCCGCGAAGCCGAGCGGCATCGGTGCGAAACGGCGGTTGTTCCGCACCTTCCGCGGGACGGACCAGCCCGCGATCGAGCCGCTGCTGCCCCTGCGCGCCGAGCTCGTCGTCGCGTCGCTGCTCGCCGAGGCCGCGCTGCCGTTCCGGTTCAACACCGGCCCCGGCCCCGACCTGCTGGTCGGCACCGGCACGCCCGAGTTCGGGATCGAGATCAGCTCCCGGACCCCGCGAGGCGTGCGGGACCTCAGCGGCATGCCGGCCCTGGCCAGGTTCGTCGCCGCGCGCGTGCTGCGCGACGAACGCAAGATCCGGCAGGCACGGGCGCTGCCGACCGTGCTGATCGTGGACCTCAGCGGCTCGGACCTGCCCGACGTGCGGGGCTGGGACACCACGTTCGACCCGCTGTGGCAGCCGGGCGACACCTACCTGGCGCTCGGCGCGATGCGCTGCATGACCACGGTGCGGACACCGCAGTTGCGCTTCTCCGTCAACCCCTACGCCGACCAGGCCACGGTCAGCCTCGCCGCCGGCCGCCTGCACGACGTCCCGGCGCTCGCGGACCTCGCACGCCGCCGCCGGTGACCGCAGCCGGCGCTCGGGGCTGGAGACGCAGGTCACACCCGTCGGGTCTCACAACGGTGCCGGAGCGTTCGTCATGCCTTCGTACGGACCAACGCGCGGAGGGACAGCGACATGAGCTCAGCACTGGAAGGACTGCGGCGGGAGTTCGGCGGCGACATCGTCGAGCCCGGCGCAGCGGACTACGAGGCCGCCCGTCGCTCGGTGCTGGTGTCGGGCAGTCCGGGGTACGTGCTACGCCCGAAGGACGTCGGGGACGTCCAGGCCGGCGTCCGGTTCGCGGCCGCGGCCGGGCTGGCGCTGGCGGTGCGCGGCGGCGGGCACGGGTTCGCGGGGTTCGGCACCAATGACGGCGGCGTCGTGATCGACCTCGGCGGGCTCGCGGACGTCGAGGTCGTCGGCGGCGAGCGGCACATCGTGCGGATCGGTGGCGGCGCCACCTGGGGCCGGGTCGCGGACGTGCTGGGGCCGCACGGCCTGGCGATTTCCTCGGGCGACACCCGGAGCGTCGGGGTCGGCGGGCTGACGCTGAGCGGTGGCATCGGCTGGAAGGTCCGCAGGTACGGGCTGGCGCTCGACGCCGTGGTGGCCGCGGAGGTGGTCACGGCGGACGGGGAGGTCGTGCGGGCCGGCGCCGACGAGCACCCGGAGCTGTTCTGGGCGATCCGCGGTGGCGGCGGCAACTTCGGGATCGTGACCGCGTTCGAGTTCGCGGCGCACCGCACGACCGACGTGCACTTCGGCCGGCTGGCCTTCCCGGCCGCGGAGGCGGCCGCCGTCCTGCAGGGCTGGGCGGAGCACCTGCGCACCGCGCCCGACGAGCTCACGTCCATCGCCAGCTTCGCCAACCCGTTCGCCGGCGGGCCCGCGGCGCCGGTCGAGATCCAGGTCGCCTTCGACGGCGACGACCCGGCCGCGGCCGCCCGGGCGATCGACCCGATTCGCGGGCTCGGCACGGTGATCGCGGACGACGTCGCGCTGCGGCCGTACGCGGAGCTCCTCGTCGAGGGCATGACCCCGCCGCCGGGCATTCGGATGCTGGCCCGGGGCGCCTTCGTCGACCAGCGGTCGGTGGCCGAGGTACTGCGGATCCTGGCCGAGACCGGCGCGTCGGCGGGTTCGCCGTTCATCTCCGTCCGCGCGGTCGGCGGCGCGGCGGCCCGGGTACCGGCCGACGCCACCGCCTACGCGCACCGCCGGGCGGAGCTGATGTTCGTGACCACCACCGTGGGTCCGGAGCCGGTCGTCGAGGCCGCCCGCCCGGCCCTGGAGGTGATCTGGGCGCGGCTCGCGCCGCACGTCGGCGGCGCCTACGCGAACTTCCTCTCCTCGGCCACCGAGGAGGACGTCGCGGCCGTCTACCCGGCCGGGACGTACGAGCGGCTCGCCGCGCTCAAGCGCCGGTACGACCCGGAGAACCTGTTCGCCGGCAACCACAACGTCCGTCCGCGGTGACCCCACCGTCACCACGGGGCCGAGCACGGGCTGGCCAGTGGGCACGGTGCCAGCATGCGGCGGCTGTTCATCTGGCTGGACAGGATGAGCGAGGCGGTACCGTTCCCTGGTGGAAATGCGCGAGATCGAGGCGTTTCTCGCGGTCGCCGCCGAACTGCACTTCGGGCGGGCCGCGCAGCGGCTGCGCGTGACCACCTCCCATGTCAGCCAGACCATCCGCACCCTGGAGCGGCGCATCGGCGGGCAGCTGCTGGAGCGCACCAGCCGCCGGGTCGCGCTCACCCCGCTCGGCCGGCATCTGCGCGAGCAGCTCGAACCGGCGCACGCGCAGCTGCTGGCCGCGATCGCCGCCGCCCGCCAGCAGGCCGCCGCGCTGCGCGGCGAGCTGCGGATCGGCTACCACAGCATGACCGCCGGCGGCACGTTCGCCGCCGTCGCCGCGCGCTTCGAGGACGAGCATCCGGAGTGCGCCGTCAGCCTCATCGAGGTGCCGCTGAAGAACCCGTACGAGCCGCTCAGCCAGGGCGACATCGACATGCTGGTCAGCTGGCGCCCGGTGGAGGCACCGTCCGGCCTGGTCGTCGGGGCCATCCTGGACAGCCAGCCGCACGTGCTGGCCGTCGCGGCCGAGCATCCGCTGGTCACCGACGGTGAGATCAGCATCGAGCAGGTGCCGGACTGGCCGCTGACGCACACCGGTGAAGCCATCCACCCGGCGCTGCTGCGCGCGATCGTGCCCGCCACCACTCCGGGCGGACGCGCCCTGCGCCGTGCCGTCACCTCCCGCAGCCTGCACGACACCGTCCGGCTCGTGGCCACCGGGCGTGCCGTCCACCTGACCGTCGGGGCGTTCAGGACCTACGGCCTGGACGACCGGGTCACCACGATCGCGGTGCCGGACCTGCCGCCGGTGGACCGGGTGCTGCTGTGGCGGGCCGACGACCGCAGCCCGCAGATGCGGCAGTTCGCGGCACTGGCGGGCACCCCGATCGATTGTTAAGTGGCAGTGAACGATCGTGTAGCGAACCGGCGTTGATCTCCATCCCCTCCCGCCCCGAAGGTGTGAGGACACCGCATTACGGCGGTGTTAACGGCTGGAGGGTTCGTGAAGCACCTGCTCGGTGGCCTGGTGGTGCCGCTGGTCACGCCGATGGCACGCCCCGGCGTGCCCTCCGCGGAGGCTGCCGCGCCGCTGCTGCGCGCGATGGCCGCCGCCGGGGTGCGCCGGCTGATGCTGCTCGGCAGCAACGGCGAGGGGCCGCTGGTGCGCGCCGACCGGATCCCCGGCTACGTCGCCGCCATCGCCGAGCGCTGGCGTGACCTGGTCGACAACCCCGTCGTGCTGGTCAACGTCACCGCCGCCGGCACCGACGAGGTTCGCCGGCGCGCCGAGGACGTCAGCGGCCGCGGCGCCGACGCGCTGGTGCTCAGCCCGCCGACGTACTTCCGCCATCGCGCCGACGAGGTCGTCGCCCATTACGCGGCCCTCGCCGGGCACGGCCTGCCGGTCGTGGCCTACAACGCCCCCCGGTACGCCACCCCGCTCACCGCGGCCAGCATCGACGGCCTCGTCACGCTGCCGCACGTCGTCGGGGTCAAGGACTCCTCCGGCGACCCGGCACTGCTGAACCACCTCATCGCCGCGGCCGGGCGCCGCCCCGACTTCACCGTCAGCCAGGGCGACGAGCGCGGCCTCGCGGCGGCGCTGCGGGCCGGCGCCGGCGGCATCGTGCCCGGCACCGCCAACCTCGCCCCCGGCCTCGCCGTCGGCATGGTCGCCGCCCGCGAGGCCGGCGACCTCGCCGAACTGGACCGGCTGCAGGAGCTGACCACCGACCTCACGCATCTGCACCAGATCCGCCCCGGCGTCCCGGCGGTCAAGGCACTGCTGCACCGCTGGGAGTTGTGCCCGCCGTACGTCGCCCCGCCGCTGACGCCCTGCACCCCGCAGGAGACCCGCGCCCTCGCCGACGCGGTGCGGCTGCTGCGCCCCCACCTTCTCGACCCCACCGCCTGATGGGAGTACCCCGCATGACCACGATCGGCCGACGGACGTTCACGCTCGGGCTGGCCGCCACCGCTGCCGCCACCGCCATCGGCGGCCACAGCGCGTTCGCCGCACCGCAGGGCGGCCGCCACCGCCCCGACGAACCGTACTTCGACGAGACCACGCTGTGGGACTCCACCGTCGACCCGCTGGAGAACTACCACGTGCACGGCCTCGTGGTGTTGCCGGGCGACACGATCCTGGTGGCGACCGAGGGCCGGCACGAGGTCTGCGACGCCGGCCCCCGCGACCTGCTGGTGCGCCGCAGTACCGACGGCGGCGACACCTGGCAGCCCACCCAGACGGTCGTCGCGTCCGTCGACGGGCAGTCCTGGGGCAACCCGGCCTTTCTGGCCGACCGCGTCACCGGCGAGGTGTTCCTGTTCTACAACTTGTCGCTGCGGCTGCCGGAGAACACCACCTGCTCCGGCGACAGCGCCGAGATGTACGTCGTCTCCAGCCGCGACGGCGGGCGGACCTGGGGCGAGCCCCGCCACCTCGCCGGTCTCTTCGACGCCTTCCCGTACACCTGGGCGCTGCACAGTCCCGGCCCCGGCCACGGCATCCAGCTGGACACCGGGCGGCTGCTGCTCAACGTGGCGCACCGCCGCGTCATCGTCGGCAACACCGTCGACCAGCGCTTCTACGGTGTGGCCGGCATCTACAGCGACGATCACGGGCGAACCTGGACGGCCACCGGCGAGATCCCCGTCTCCACCGGCTATCCGATCAACGAGGCCCGCATCGTGCAGCGCCGCGACGGCGCGGTCGTGATCAACGGCCGGGCGGCCGCCGGCGGCAACCGGCAGCGCATCACCGCCGTCAGCGAGGACCACGGCCTGACCTGGTCGGCGCCGAAGCTCGACGGTGCGACCGGGGTGTTCAACGCCGTCGACGCGAGCATGGTGCGCTACACCGGCGGCCCGCGCAGCCGCGAGGTCGACCGGATGCTGTTCAGCCGGCCGGACGCGCCGATGCGGTGGAACATGACCGTCTCGGTCAGCTACGACGAGGGCGTCAGCTACCGCTACAGCCGCGTCGTCAACCCCAACCGCTCCTACTACTCCGACCTCGCCCGGCTCTCCGACGGCACCATCGTGCTGGTCTACGGCTGTGACGGCGACATCGCCAGCTTCCCCCGCCGGGTGGCCGTGGCCCGGTTCAACCTGCCCTGGCTCACCCAGGGCCGCGACAGCCTCCCCCGCGGCCCCCGGCTCACCGAGCACACCTACGACCTGGGCCGCACCGCCCCGTACGCGACCCGCCGCGGCGGCACCGTCGCCGTGGTGCGCGAACCCACCGCCCGCGGCGGCGCCCGCGCGCTGTACACCCCGGCCGCCGCTGGTGACTCCATCGAGTATCCGATCGACGTGCTGCGCCGTGCGGACTACGAGCTGTGGCTGCGCTACTACCGGCCGGTCGCCGGCGGCACCGTGACCGTCACCGTCGACGGTCGGGACCCGCGGGTGTCCACACTGGACACCACGGCGGAGAGCAGCGACGGCTACGACGTGGTACGCCTGGACCGGCTGCGGCTCGCCCCGGGACGGCACCGGGTGCGCTTCACCCTGGCCGGGCCCGGCCGCGGCGGCGGCACGCTCATCTCCCTCGACGAGCTGAGCCTGGTCGAGGCGCCGGCCGCCGCCGACGTGCGGGAGAGCGTCACCGTCGACAACGGCGAGCAGGGCTACCAGGTCGTCGCCGGCGCCTGGCCGGCCGGCACCGGCGTCGCCGGCTACTACGGCAGCAACTACGCGTCGCACGCGGCCGGCACCGGCAGCGCCGTCGTGCGGTGGCGCCCGGCCCTGCCGGCCGAGGACCGCTACGAGGTGCAGGTGTCCTACACCGCCGCGTCGAACCGGGCCACCAACGCACCGTACGTGGTGCACCACGCCGACGGCGACACCACGGTGCCGGTCGACCAGAAGGTCGCCGGGGCGCCGGACCCACGCGGCGGGCAGTGGACGTCGCTGGGCGTGTTCCGCTTCCACGGCGGCATCGACGGCCGCGTCGAGTTGTCCGACGCCGCCGACGGTGTCGTGATCGCCGACGCCGTGCGCTTCGTGCGCCAGGGCTGAGCGAGGTGGTCGCGGTGAGAGGCCGGGTCCGGCAGGTCGACATCGCCCGGCCGGCTGATCGCCAACCGGTTCCCGTTCGTGTTCCTCGGTCCGCCGCACGTCCTGGCCGCCGCCGGCGTCGAGCGGCCCGCCACCTGCATCCCCCGCCGCCGCGGCGGCGAGGCACTCGGCCGCGCCGCCGTGCGGATGCTCATCGACAAGCTCGGCACAGGGAGGTGACCCGACGATGGCCATGATGGTGCTACGGCGCCTGGCCAGCGCATTGGTCGTCATGTGGGGCGCCGCGAGCCTCATCTTCGTAATGATCCGGCTGGCCCCGGGCGGGCCGGCGGTGGTGCTGCTCGGCCCGGACGCCGACCCGGCCGAGGTGGCCGAGCTGACCGCCCGGCTCGGCCTGGACCGGTCCCTGCCCGAGCAGTACCTGACCTACCTGCTCGACGTCGTCCGGCTGGACTTCGGCGAGTCGTACCGGCTGGACATGCCGGCCATGGAGGCGGTGCTCAACCGGTTGCCGGCGAGCGTCGAACTGGCCACCACCGCCGCGGTGATCGCGGTGTGCGCCGGGCTGATCCTGGGCCTGCTCGCCGGCTACCGCCGCGGCGGGGCGCTGGACCGGATCACCTCGACGCTGACCATCGGCCTGCAGGCGTTCCCCACGTTCTGGGTCGGCATCATGCTGATCCTGACCTTCTCGCTGGTACTGCGGCTGCTGCCCAGCTCCGGCGTCGGCACACCGGCGCACATGGTGCTGCCGGCCGTGACCCTGTCGCTGCCGTTCACCGCCATCGTGGCCCGCCTGACCCGCAGCAGCGTCGTGGAGGAGCTCGACGAGCCGTACGCCGGCACCGCCCGCGCCAAAGGACTCACCGACCGGCAGGTGCTGATCGGCCACGCCCTGCGCAACTCGCTGATCCCGGTGCTGACCGTGGTCACCCTGCAGTTCGGTGCGCTCATCGGCGGCGCGGTGGTGGTGGAGAACGTGTTCGCCTGGCCCGGCCTCGGCTCGCTGATCGTCTCCTCGGTCGCCGGCCGCGACTACGCGGTGGTGCAGGCGGCGGCGCTGACCATCGCCGGGATCATCGTGCTGCTGAACATGGTCGCCGACCTGCTGAACGCGCGCCTCGATCCACGCATCCGGTTGGGGAACACATGAGTAGGCACCATGAGTGAAGCACTCGGCCTGGCCCAGCTGCGGCGCAGCCGGCCACGCCGCACCGCCCTGTGGATCCCGCTCGGGATCGTCGCCGGCTACGTGCTCGTCGCCGTGCTCGGTCCGCTGCTGCTCGGCTACGACCACGTGGCCACACCTGTGGGCGACCGGCTGCGGCCGCCGGGCTCGGCCACCGCGACCGGCACGGCCTGGCTAGGCACCGACGGGCTCGGCCGCGACGTCGCCGCCCAGATCGTGTACGGCGCCCGCACGTCGCTGCTCATCGCCACCGTCGCGGTGACCCTCTCCGCGCTGGTCGGCATGACGGTCGGGGCGCTCGCCGGGCTCGTCGGCGGCTGGTCCGACGTGGTGGTGTCCCGCCTGATCGACGTGCTGCTCACCTTCCCCGGCGTGCTGCTCGCGATCGTGGTCGCCGGCCTGTTCGCTCGCGGCCTGCCCACCGTCATCCTCTCGCTGTCCATCACCGCCTGGACTCCGTTCGCCCGGGTGGCCCGCAACGTCACGCTCAGCATCAAGGAACGGGAATGGGTCAGCGCGGCCCGCCTCATGGGCGTGCCCCGCCTGGTCATCCTCGTACGGCACGTCCTGCCGTTCGTCCTGCCGCCGATCGTGGTGATGGCAACCCTCGAGTTCGCGCTCGTCGTGCTCGCCGAGGCCGGCCTGAGCTTCCTCGGCATCGGACTGCCGCCGAGCACACCGTCGTGGGGGCAGACCGTCGCCAACGGCAAGGAGTACCTCGCCACCGCCTGGTGGATCTCCGCATTCCCCGGATTCGCGCTGTTCCTGCTCGTGGTCAGCGTCGGCCTGCTGGGCGACCAGCTGTCCGCGCGGCTCGGGCGCAACAGCCGCTCCCGTACCTCGTGACCCCCCGCCGACAGGAGCCACACATGAAAGCCCATGCGAAAGCCCTGATGAGATCGGCGCTGGCCGCCGTCCTGGCCGTCGCCGCCCTGGCCGCCTGCTCCACGACCACCGGAGGCGGCGACAGCGCCGAACCGGGCTCGATCGTGGTCAGCGGCACCTACCCGGTCGACTCCCTCGACCCGCACACCGCCGCGGGCGGCTCTGCCGGCAAGGAGTTCGCCGGCCAGGCCATCTATGGCCGGCTCACCCGCCCCGACGCCAAGGGCAAGATCGTCGCCGACCTCGCCACCACGTGGAGCCCGGACGCCACCGCCACAACCTGGACCTTCACCCTGCGCAGCGGCCTGCAGTTCTCCGACGGCACCCCGCTCACCGCCGAGGACGTGGTCGCGTCGTTCCAGCGGCTGCTCGCCAGCGACAGCCCCAACAAGAACAACTTCACCGGCGCCAAGATCGAGGCGCCGGACGCCGGCACCGTGGTCATCACCGCGGCCAAGCCCGACGCCGCCCTGCCCAGCAAGCTCGCCACCTTCTTCGTGCTGCCCAAGACCGTCGGCGCGGACTTCTTCAAGAAGCCGGTCGGCTCCGGCCCGTACGTGGTCAAGTCGTTCGACCCGGGAGAGCGCCTCGTGCTCACCGCCAACGACAAGTACTGGGGCGGCAAACCGAAGATCCAGACCGTGACCGTGCGCACCATCCCGGACGTCTCCGCCCGGCTGACGGCGCTGCGCACCGGGGAGGTCGACCTCGTCTGGGGCGTGCCCGACGACCAGCTCAAGACCCTCACCGCCGACGCCGGCCTCAAGCACGAGGCGGTGCCGAGCCACCAGGTGTTCACGATGTGGTTCAACGCCTCCATCCCTGCGCTGGCGTCCCCGGCGGTGCGCAACGCGCTGTGGAAGGCCGTCGACTTCAAGACCATCATCGCCAACCTGTACCCGGAGACCGGCGAACTCGCGGTGGCCCCGGTCGCGCCGACCGTGTTCGGCTCCAGCCCGCAGCAGCCCAAGTCGTACGATCCGGCCGCCGCCAAGGCCGAGCTGACCACGGCGGGCTTCGACTTCGGCAAGCCGCTGCGGCTGCAGTTCGCCAACGCCGAGTTCCGCGCCTTCAACCAGGCCGTCGTGTCCGACCTGGCGAAGATCGGCGTGAAGATCGACCTGCAGGAGAAGGAACAGGCGGTCTTCATCAAGGATCTGCTGGCCATGAACTGGGACATCAACTTCCAGCAGCTCGGCACCGCGGGGTTCGACGCCTCGTCCAACCTCGGCCGGCTCTACCCGTGCTCGGCCAAACGCACCGGCTACTGCAACGCCGAGCTGGACAAGCTGCTCGCCGCCGCCGGCACCAGCACCGACGAGAACGCCCGCAAGGCGGACTACGCCGCCGCCAGCAAAATCATCTGGGACGACGCCGTGGGCATGTACCCGATGACGGTGCAGATCGCGTACGTCTGGAACAAGCGGCTCGACGGGTTCACCCGTGACGCCAGCGGCTACCCGGACTTCGCCGCCGCGACGGTCGGCGCCAAGTGAGCGGCTACGACGACGTCCAGGCGCGCCTGGCCCGCGGTTGGAACACCTTCGACACCCGCAGCCTGCTCACCCAGGTGCTCCTGCCGGAAGGGCTCGCGGTCGCGCTCGGCATCAAGGAGTACTACCGGGGCAACGCCCTGCACCAGGTGCAGATCGGCCGCCGCGACGAGGACGCCGAGGAGGTGACGCTCGGCCCGCACGCCGTCGACGGCGCCTACGCCGCGGTCACCGTGCGCTGGCGCGGCATCGAACTGCACGTGGAGACCGCGCACGCCGGGGAGGATCTGGTGATCCTGGTGACCCCGCGGGCCAACCAGGCCCAGCCGGCGACGCTGACGGTGTCGGCCGGTCCACTGTGGAACCTTCCCGGCGCGGTCCGCCGCGCCGGGGAGGTCCTCGAGGCGTCGCTGCCCGGCCGGGACACGCCGCTGACGATCCACACCACTGCCGCGCAGGTCGACGACCCGTACGTCGACCTGACCGGGCCGTACCTGGCGGTGCGCCTGCACGGGCCGGTCGGGGTGAGCACCGGGCAGGCCCGGGACCTCGCCCAGATCGAGGCGGTCGTCGCCGCCGGCCGGGAACGGCTGCGGCCCGCACCGGCCGGCACCGACGCGGAGCACCGGGACCTGATCCGCGACGCGATCGCCTGGAACACCGTGTACGAACCGGCCGGTCGGCGGGTGGTGACCACCGTGAGCCGGCTGTGGAACGTCGGCAAGCGCGGCGGGTACGCGCTGTTCTGCTGGGACAACTACTTCAACGCGCTGCTCGCCGGACTGTTCAGCACCGACCTCGCCTACGCCAACGCGGTGGAGATGACCCGGGCGCTGACCCCGGACGGGTTCGTGCCCAACGTCGCCCAGGGCACCGGCCGGCGCACGTACGACGGCTCACAGCCGCCGGTCGGCGCCCTGGTGGCCCTGCAGTTGTACCGGTCCTTCGGCGAGCGCTGGTTCCTCGAGGAGGTCTATCCGGGCCTGCTCAGCTGGAACCGCTGGTGGTGGCGGGTCCGCCGGGACGGCGACCTGCTCTGCCTGGGCTCGACCGCGTTCGAGCCGCAGTGGCCGTCGCCGCAGGACATCCCGCGGATCAACCAGCACTTCGGGGCCACCTGCGAGAGCGGCTGCGACGACCATCCGGTCTTCGCCGACATCCCGTACGACCCGCAGGCCGGCCTGCTGCGCGCCCACGACATCGGACTCAACAGCGAGTACGCCATGGACTGCGCGGCCCTGGCGGACATCGCCGAGACCCTCGGCAACCACGCCGAACGCGACGAGCTGCGGGCCCGCGGCGCCGCGGTGGCGGCCTCCGTCGAGCGGACCCTGTGGCAGGAGGACACCGAGTCCTACCGCAGCCGGCGCACCGACACCGGCGCGTACACGCGGGAGATCTCGCCGATGAGCTTCTACCCGCTGCTCGCCGGGATCGGCGCCGACGGCCGCGCCGCCCGCACCGTCCGGCGGTACCTGCGCGACGAGCGGTACTTCGGCGGCCGGTGGGCGATCCCGTCCACCCCGCGGACCGACACCGAGTCGGCCTCCCGCAGCTACTACTGGAAGGGCCGGGTCTGGCCGCCGATGAACTTCCTCGTCTACCTGGGCCTGCGGCGGGCGGGCCTGACCGAGGAGCGGCGCTGGCTCGCCGAGCGCAGTGCGGATGTGGCGATGAAGGAATGGCACGAGGCCCGGCACGTGCACGAGAACTACTCCGCCGGCAGCGGCGAAGGCTGCGACAAGGCCAACAGCGAACCGTTCCATTCCTGGGGGGCGCTGCTCAGCCTGATCCCCCTGATCGAACGCGGTGACGCGCCGTACTTCCAGGAGGGCTCATGAAGGCCGACATCCTCGTCGTCGGCGGCGGCCTCGGCGGGGTGGCCGCCGCGTTGGCGGCCCTGCGCCGCGGCCGTACGGTGCTGCTCACCGAGGAGACCGACTGGCTGGGTGGGCAGCTCACCGCCCAGGCCGTGCCGCCCGACGAGCATCCGTGGATCGAACAGTTCGGCTGCACCGCCTCGTACCGGGCCCTGCGCACCGCCATCCGCGAGCACTACCGGTACTGGTACCCGCTGAGCGAACGCGGCCGCAGCGCCCTGTACCTCAACCCGGGCGAGGGCACCGTCAGCCCGCTGTGCCACGAGCCGCGGGTCGCGGCGGCGGTCATCGAGGCCATGCTCGCCCCGTGGACCGCCGCGGGCCGGTTGCGGGTGCTGTACCGGCATCGCCCCATCGCGGCCGACGTCGCCGGAGACCGGGTGCGGGCCGTGCTCGTCGAGGACCCCGACGGCAACCGGACCGAGCTCGCGGCACCGTACATCATCGACGCCACCGAGCTCGGCGACCTGTTGCCGCTGACCGGCACCGAGCACGTCACCGGCTTCGAGTCACGGGAGCGCACCGGCGAGCCGCACGCCCCGGCGCAGGCCCAGCCGGACAACATGCAGGCCTTCAGCTGGTGCTTCGCCCTGGACCACCGCGCCGGCGAGGACCACACCATCGAGAAACCCGCCGAGTACGACTTCTGGCAGTCGTTCAGCCCGGAGTTCTGGGGCGGCCCGCTGGTGTCGCTCACCGCACCGGATCCGCGCACGCTGCAGCCGTACGCGCGGTCGTTCGTGCCGAACGCCGGCCCGGACGGCGACATCGTGGCCGATCAGAGCCGCAGCGCCGGCGACAGCGAGCTGTGGGTCTTCCGCCGGATCGTCTCACGGCGCATGTTCACCGACGGACTCGTCAGCAGCGATGTCACGCTGGTCAACTGGCCGATGATCGACTACTTCCTGGGGCCGCTGATCGGCGTCAGCGAGGAGGAGAAGGCCAAGCACCTCGCCTCGTCCCGGCAGCTGAGCCTCAGCATGCTGTACTGGCTGCAGACCGAGGCGCCGCGGCCCGACGGCAGCACCGGCTGGCCGGGCCTGCGGCTGCGCGGCGACGTGCTGGGCACCGGCGACGGCTTCGCCAAGGCCCCGTACACCCGCGAGTCCCGCCGGATCGAGGCCGAGTACACCGTCGTCGAGCAGGATCTGTCGCTCGAGGTCCGCGGCGAGCGCGGCTCGGTGGTGTATCCGGACAGCGTCGGCGTCGGCGCCTACCGCATCGACCTGCACCCCTCGACGGGCCTCGAGACGTACATCGACGTCGGCGCGACCCCGTACCACCTGCCGCTCGGCGCGCTGCTGCCGGTGCGGGTCGAGAACCTGCTGCCGGCGGCGAAGAACATCGGCACGACCCACATCACCAACGGCTGCTACCGCATGCACCCGACGGAATGGAACATCGGCGAGGTGGCCGGCTCGCTCGCCGCGTACTGCCTGGACCACCGGCTGTCGCCCCGGCAGGTGCGCGCCGAACCGCGCCGCTTCAACGACTTCCGCGCCACCCTGATGCGCGCCGGCGTCGAGGTCGGCTGGCCCCGGATCGGCGGGTACTGATGGACACACTGCTCGCCGTGCGGGACCTCGTCGTGCAGGCCGACCGGCCCGGCGCCGCACCGCTGCGGATCCTCGACGGGGTCGGCTTCGACGTGCCCGCCGGGCAGACGCTCGGCGTGGTGGGCGAGTCCGGCAGCGGCAAGACCATGACCGCCACGGCCGTGCTGGGACTCCTGCCGCGCGGCCTGTCGGTGACCGCCGGCGCCATCGAGTTCGCCGGCACCGACCTGGTCGGCCTGCCCGAGCCGCGGCGCCGGGCGCTGCGCGGCAAGGACATCGCGATGGTCTTCCAGGACCCGCTGTCGGCGCTCAACCCGGTGCAGCCGATCGGCCGGCAGGTCAGCGAGGTGGCCCGCCGTCGCGAGGGGCTGTCCCGTGCGGCCGCCGGCCGGCTCGCGGTGGAGCTGCTCGACCGGGTCGGTGTACCGGAGCCGGCCCAGCGGGCCAGGGCGTATCCGCATCAGCTGTCGGGCGGGCTGCGCCAGCGGGCCGTGATCGCGATGGCACTCGCCGGGCGGCCGCGCCTGATCCTGGCCGACGAGCCGACGACGGCGCTGGACGTGTCGGTGCAGGCCCGCATTCTGGGGCTGCTGGCCAAGATTCAGGCCGAGGACGGCGTGTCGGTCCTGCTGATCAGCCACGACCTGCGGGTCATGGCGCACGCGACCCAGCACGTGGCCGTGATGTACGCCGGCCGGGTCGTCGAGCGCGGCGCCACCCGGGACCTGCTCGACGCGCCCCGGCACCCGTACACCGCCGCGCTGGTCCGCTCGGTGCCGGCGGTGCACACGCGCACGGCGCCGGTGGCACCGATTCCCGGAAACCCGCCGAACCTGGCCGCCCTGCCACCGGGATGCCGCTTCCACCCGCGCTGCCCGCTCGCCGCGGATCGCTGCCGCACCGAGGCACCGGCGCTGCGGGAGGTCGCGCCGGGCCGGATCTCCGCCTGCCACTTCGCCGAGGAGCTGTCATGACCCTGCTGTCGGTCGAGGAGGTCTGGACCACCTTCAAGGCACCCGGGGGCCGAGGGCTGCGCCGCCCGGAGATCCAGGCCGTGGCCGGCGTCGACCTCACGGTGACCGCCGGCGAGACCGTCGGTCTCGTCGGCGAGTCCGGCTCCGGCAAGTCCACCCTCGCCCGGACGATCGTCGGCCTCGAACGCGCCCGCCGCGGCCGGGTCGTCTTCGACGGCACCGACGTCACCCGCGGCTGGCCCCGCGGGATGCGCCGCAACGTCCAGATGGTGTTCCAGGACCCGCGCTCCTCGCTCAACCCGCGGATGCGCGTCGGCGACATCGTCGCCGAGGGCCTGGGCGCCCGGTTCGGATCGGCGCCGGACGACGTCGCGAAACTGCTGGAACAGGTCGGCGTCGACCCGGCCCTCGCCGGCCGCCGGCCGGCGGAACTGTCCGGCGGTCAATGCCAGCGCGTGGCGATCGCCCGTGCACTGGCGTTGCGGCCGCGGCTGCTGGTCTGCGACGAGGCGGTGTCCGCGCTGGACGTGTCGGTGCAGGCCCAGATTCTCGCGCTGCTCGCCGAGCTGCGCACCGAACTGCACCTGACGATGCTGTTCATCTCCCACGACCTCGGTGTGGTCCGCCAGCTCGCCGACCGTGTCGCCGTCATGTACCGCGGCAGGATCGTCGAGCAGGGCCCGGCCGAGCAGGTCTACGAAGACCCGTCCCACGAGTACACGCGAAGCCTGCTCGCCTCGGCCCTCGAACTCGACTAGGCGAGCCACGGATACAGCAATGGTGAGATGCCACATCAGGCGGCGGACCGGCCGAGGTCGTGCCCGGGCGCGCAGACCCAGGCCCGTCCGGCGCGCTCGTAGCCGGGAAGGTCCACGGCGGTCGGGCGGAACAGCCCGGGCCGCAGGCCGCCGTACCGGTTGGCCACGACCTCCTCGTAGACGTCCGCCGAGATGATCGCGGCGAGGCTGACCTGCGGGTGCTCGCGCAGGACGGCCCGCAGCGGCCCACAGTCCAGCAGGCGCGCCAGCACCACGAGGGGGCGGCCGGGGAAGCCGGTCGGGCCGTCGAGCTGGATCAGGCCGTGGTGCACGGCGGCACGCAGCCGGACGCGACGGCGCCGGCACCGCTGCTCGTTGTACCTGTCCAGCTGCGCCGCGAGGCTGGGCAGCAGGGCGGCGATGACCCGGGGCTCGTGCACGCCGCCCGGCAGCACGAGCAGCTCACCGTCTCCGGCGGGCTGGCGCCGGCAGCGGGCCAGCGGCAGCCCGGCCCGCTCGGCCGCGCGCTGCAGGGCGAGCTCGTAGACGCGCTGCGCGGCATACTGGTCGGGTCCGGTGCGGCGGCCGTACGCCTCGATGTCGGTGGCGAACAGGCCGCGCCGGGCGAGCCTGTGAACGTGCGGACCGGGATTCGTCATGCACCTACGGAACCGCGCCGGCCCGGTGGAGGTCGAGAATGTTCCGCAACGGCCTTGACGGCACGGCGCCGATCCGCTAGGCGAGGAGGGGATCGACGTCCTCGGGCCGCAGCGGCACGTATCCGGCCCGGACGAGGACGTAGAGGTACTCCGGATCGGTCAGCTCGGACATGCGGCCCAGCCCCAGCGCGAGGGCCTTCGCCCGCACCCCGTCGAGCCTGGCCTGGACGGCGGCCGCGCTGCGCTGCACCCGCGTCGCGGCCTGCTTGATCAGCAGTACCTGCGCGTCGACGGTCGGCGGCCAGGTCAGCAGCTGCGCGAAGACCAGCCCGACCGCCTCGCGCTGCTCGGCGGTCAGCTCCTGCGGCGGCGTGCTCACCGCGGTCCCGCTGGTGGTGGCCGAGTCCACGCCGGCGGTGTAGTCCGCCGAGTCCTCCAGCAGGATCCAGTGCTCCATGCCCGGGGTGCCGAGCACGCGCACGCCGACGCGGTGCCAGCCGACGGTCTCCGGGTGCCGGACCGGGTACGGCGCCAGCCCCCACAGGTGCAGGACGACCCCGCTGCGGTTCATCGGCGTGATCCGCCAGCCGCGGTCCAGGGCGGCGACGACCGCGGCCCGCCGCGACACCTTGTCGTCGAGCGGGTCGACGCCGATCGAGACGCTGCCGCCGCGGCCGAAGTCGAGGGTCGTCCCCGGCTCGACGCGCCGCTCGAAGCGCAGCTGCAACCGGCCCGCGACCCGCTCGACGACGCGCACCCGATGACCGGACACCACAGCTCCCGTCCTGCCAGCGCGGCTTCCCCCCAACGATGCCGGCCACCGGCTCATCGGCATCGAAGCGCGCCGGATCGTACCAGCCGTGCCGGATCGCAAGTTCGTACCGTTGCCGCAGAGGACACCCACGAAGGGCGCCGGCATGGACGACGACGATCGTTTCTGGGTGGGTCCGGCGGCGTCGCCGGACTCGTATCAGCTCATCAGCCAGCTCGGCGGCGGGGCCGAGGGGCAGGTCTGGCGCGCCGTCGTGCACCTGTCCGACAGCGGCCGCAGCTTCGTCGCCGTCAAGGTCCTGCCGCCGGCGGTCAGCGAGCACGACCGGGCCGGCTGGGACCGCTACACACATCTGCTGCGCAGCCTCGACCACCCGGGCCTGGTCCGGCTGGTCGACGTGTTCCTCGGCCCGCCGATGCACCGCCGCGGCACGCTCGTGCCCACCGACGCCGAGGGCGCGCCGCCGGCCGACCCGGCCGGGCAGTACCGCTACCTCGTCATGCGGCTCGTCGAGGGCGTGACCTTCCGGGAGTGGGTCGACGAGCATCCGGAGGCGTCGATCTCGCAGCGGCTGCGGCTGCTCACCACGGCCGCCGGAGCGCTCGACGAGATGCACTCCGGCCGGCAGACCGGCGTCCCCGTCGCGCACGGCGACGTCAAGCCCGGCAACATCGTGATCCGCGAGGACGGCTCCAGCGTCCTGGTCGACCTGGGCCTGACGCGCATCACCGACGCGCAGGGCCGGCCCGGCCGGAGCCGCCCGTACGCCGCCCCGGAGCTGTTCGCGCCGGGCGCGGTGACGACGCCCGAGGCCGACCGGTTCGCGTTCTTCGCCACCGCCGTCCACGCGGTCCTGCGGGACACGCCGCCGACCGCCGGTGACCATGGGCCCGACGTCAACGCGATCGCGGTGCGGCTGCAGCACGACCCCGACACCGCCCGCCGGCAGTTCCTGGTGCAGGCGCTGCTGGCCGCGCTGCAGTTGCGGCCGCAGGACCGGCCGCCGCGGCTGACGCACTGGCTGGCCTCGCTCACCGACACCCTCTCGCAGACGACCCAGGCCATCGC